>NZ_JBIBVN010000023.1:0-129070 GCF_043080425.1 Streptomyces sp. NPDC015032
GCCTCGCTCCTGCTGATCCCCCAGATGGGATTCCTGCCGCCGGACGACAAGCGCGTGATCGGCACGATCGAGGCGATCCAGCGCGAACTGTCCACCGAGGACGGCTTCGTGCTGCGCTACCCCACCAAGGGCGAGGACGCCGGCGTCGACGGCCTGGAGGGCGACGAGGGCGCGTTCCTGGCCTGCTCCTTCTGGCTGGCCGACGACCTGGCGATGATCGGCCGGGTCGACGAGGCACGCCGGCTCTTCGAGCGGCTGCTCTCCCTGCGCAACGATCTGGGCCTGCTCGCGGAGGAGTGGGACTCCCGGCTCCAGCGCCAGGTGGGGAACTTCCCGCAGGCCTTCAGCCATGTTCCGCTGATCGACACGGCGCTCGCCCTTGGGACCGCCGAACGTCAGCAACAGGCTTTGAGGAGCGCCGTCTCCACGGTCCCGCACCAGCGCATCCCCGCAACTCCCACGACCGGTGAGCCGGAATCGACCGTCCGGTGAACAGTTCGCGCACACTGCGCCGCGGCGTCCGCAGCAGCTCTCGCGCGTGGGTCCAAACCGACGTGGTCGCAGTGGGCTCGATCGCCGCTGCCTCGGCCTTCCGCCTCGTTCACTGATCGGATCACCATGAAGTCTTTCCCCCCTCACCCCCCTCCCGTCTCGCAGGGTGACCTCGGCTCGTCGTCAGACGTGGTGGCTGCAATGCTCCGGGATCAGATAGCCACCGGCTTCTACGTGCCCGGTACTCGGCTCACACTGAGGGCGCTACGCGGTGCCACCGGGTACTCGTACCACGAGCTTCGTCCCGCGCTGGAACGACTGGTCCCCACAGGGCTCATACGGGGCCGGTGGCAAGTGGTCGACCACCGCCCCCCTGACCATGGCGTCCACCGCACACGCAGACCGCTCGTCGCGATGATCGATCACGGCGCCTTCCCTCCCGGGACCGAGCTGCCCGTGGGAACCGACCTGGCGAAGGCGCTTTTGACCACGCCGGCCACGGTGAAGAGGGCGCTGCGGTTCCTTGCCGACGACGGCGTCCTTCACCTGTCCCGCAGTCTGCACGCGCGTTCGACTGCGCCAGCATGCTCCACCCCTTCCCCGGATGCATGGCTGTCCGCGCTTACGGACATGCAACGTGCCCAGCCGCACCAGCAGCGATCCGCAACGTCGTTCGACCGGGATGCCATCCGCGGCATCCGTGACTTCGCCCAAGGGCGGTGGCGCAGCGGCATCTGCCTGCCCTCCCATGTGATGACCGTGCAGGAGACCTTCCAAAGAGATGTCCTGTGCCGTCTCGCCCATGCCACCTGCGAACAGGTGGCCGGCCGGGGCGAGGGCGAGTATGCGCGGCTGCTGTCAGTTGCGGCCTGTGCCATGGCCTGTGCATCCCAGCCGGTCGCAGGTCTCCAGTACGAGCGGTTGTTCCGGTTCGCAGTGCTGGCCACCGCGCTCGCGGACCTGGCCGACGAGCTCGCCTCGCCTCGCAACACACCCACAACGCCCTCCTCGCCAACGACAGGAGCGCCGCGAGCTCGTACGGCACAGGTGCGTGGCGACGCGACGAGGCAGACAGGGGACCACAGTGGCGGATGCGCGGCCATTGTTCTCCACCGGGAGTCCGCACACCACTTACCACCCTGGCCAGCCGTGCCCACCACAACGGTCACGGCTTCCCGCGGGAGCCTCTCCAACTAATGGGGCGACCTCGCCGCACGGCGAGACCGGCACCGCAGAGGACGGCACCGCCCTGTCAGCGGGCCCTCCCTGCTTCGGCGCCGACCACCTGCCCTGAGCCTTTCCACAGCCCATCAGAAGGGAGCCATGTCCATGCCCATGTCCGTCTTGCAGGTGCCGGTCACTCTCAGCATCCCCGCCAACCCTCCGGATCCGGGCGACGGCTGGTGGCCCAGATCTATCCACCACCAGGCACTGCTGAGTCTGCTGCAGGGCCTGACCGCGGCCGAGTACGCCCAGCAAGTGAACAAGGGCATCGGCACGATCAACGAGCATCGCCGCGCCTGCCGGCTGTGGGCCTCCGTAGCAACCAACCGCACCCTGGCCCACGTCTCGATCGCCAAGCACGTCGTCATCGTTGAGCCCATACCCGGGGATGCGGTGGAGGAGCTACCCGACGAGGTGGTGAAGGTGTGGCGGCACTTGGCGGACGATGTGGCCGACCGCGACCTGGTGGACCACATCGCGGCACGCACGGGACTGTCCAGAGATGAAGTCGACACCAGCCTGTCCATACTGAGATCCCAGGACGAAAGTGATTGCGCGCTGATCGCCCGCGGCTACGCCTGCGGAGTACTCACCGGGCACGAGACAACGCAGTGCCAGTTCCGCGCAGTGGGCCGACAACTGACGCCGAAGAGCCGCCCCTCTCCGGTACCGGCCGCCTCCCCACAGCGTCGCACTGACCCGCTGCATCTCCTGCCGGATGCCATGTCACACCAGCCCAGCCCCTCCGCGATGCTGCGCGGAGATGTGGTCACCGGCCGAGTCGTCGACGTGGTGCGCGTGAGCCCGAATGCCTGCCGCGCCGCGCTGACCGCTCTTCTCCGGACCGGAGAGCGGTCGTGGGGGCCAGTGCTCGGAGACGTCGAGGCGCACACCGCGCTCTTCCTCGTGAAACCCGGCGTCCTGCCCGACAGATGGCGCACTTCCGGCGGCAGACTGTGGCGGCGCGGCGCCACCCTGCGTGACATCCCCGCATCCTCGGTCCGCGGCGGATCCCGGCTGTACTGGGCCCTTGAAGGCAGAGGGGAGTACTGGCGCCCCGACATCCTGGCCGACCTCCTCACTCCGTCGATGGCCACGCCCAGTAGGTGATGACCAGACCACGTCCTAAGCACGACGCCCGCCGGGCGCGGATTCGCAGGTGGTCGTCGCAGTACAGGACGGACCGGATCACCACCAAGTACTACGTATCCGGCTCCCTGGCTGACCCTGACCAAGCTGCGCAACGCTGCTGGCCCAGAGCCCTGCCGGATCTGCGGACAAGCCGCTCACGGCCGCCGGCCTGAGCTCCATCCGCCCGAATACCACCGGCGATCCCGTGTTCCTCGCCCATGCTTCCCGGAAGGAATGACATGCCCGCCATATCACCCCCGTCCGACGGGATCACTCAGATGCGGCCTCAAAGACCGGAGCCACGCGCCGGGCGAGGCCGCGTCGCCAGCCTCGCCGCTGAAATGGCGGTGCTCTACCAGTCGGGCGGATACTCGCTGGAACGCCTGGCGAGCCTGTACAAGGTTCGTCGGGAAGTGATCCGTGCGTTGCTCCAGGACGAAGGCGTGGAAATACGCGCCGAGGGCACAAGGGGCACGTCGGCCCCGGTCGTAGTCACCATGGCGATCCTGTACGACCTGGGGCTCAGCATCGACCGTGTCGGCTGGCTCTGCGGGTACACGTACGGGACAGCGCGGAAGATGCTGCTCGCCGCAGGCGTCGAACTGCGACCTCGGGGAATGAAGCTGATCAACAAGCTGGACGTTCCCCGCCTCGTGCGGCTGTACGAAAGCCCCTTGAGCATCAAGACGGTCGCCGACATGTGCGGGATGTCCTATGGCACGGCGCGTGACCAATTGCTCCGTGCAGGCGTGACCCTTCGGCCACCGTCGATCAGCCTGGCTCGACAGCACATTGAACTCATCCCTCCCGCCATCCCCCTCTCTGGCAGCACCGTTGTCCAGCTCCATGGGCAGGGCTTCGACAAATTCCAGATCCGCAGACTCACCGGTCGGTCGCATGAGTTCGTTGACCGTCGCCTCACAGAGCACGGACTGCGGGCCCGTGTGGGTCCCGACCGGCTGGGCATCGACACCGAGCAACTGGTCACCATTTACCGAAGCGTGGCATCAAGCGACGTCACTGCGGAAGTTCTGCACCTGAGCGCGAGCGCCGTTCTCGCCAGGCTTCGGGAGGCCGGGCAGCCTCTCCTGGACGCGCCGGACCCAGAGGCTGCCCCCAGCCATGTCCCGGGTAAGGCGCCCTGGCAGTACCGGGATGAGCAGATCCTCGCGCGGGCTGCCCGGGGAGAGAGAATCGCTCTCATCGCAGCAGCTGTGGACGTTGCGGCCGCCGAAGTGGCTGAGGTCATACGTATCTACCGGCACAGAGACCGCACCACGGCTGAGATCCTCCGCCGTCGTACTCAGGGCGAAAGCGCGGGTGTCATCGCTGTCCGCATGGGGCTGCGCCTCGACTCTGTCAACAATGCGCTCGACAAGTACGAGACCAGACACCGCACTCGCCCTTCGCCGCGCCGCGCCGACCCTTTGACCTTGCTTCATCCCTGACACCGGCCGCCGCCCCTGATGTCCCGGCGGCTCAACGCACCGGCCGGCCCAAATACCACCCGCGACCAACCGATCGAACAGGACGAGCCGATCCGTATCCCCGGCCCTGCCCCCCCGTATCTCCCCCAGTGCCCTCTCCGTCCCGAAGCCCACCACCACCAGAACGAGCATGATGCCGATTCAGCAGCAAGCGGTCCGCCGGCCGATCGCACCGAGCCAAGAGTTCGCCTCTTCGGTCCTCGCGACGTACACGGAAATGTATGACCCACCGACTCATACGGTGCAGCTCTCCCACAGGGGTTCTCCCCCCGGCGAGGCCACCGTAGTGGTCTATCTTCCGGACGAAACCGAACAGCTGGACCCGGTAGACAACCTGACATTTCTAGGGACTGCCGGATTCGGCTCGGAGCCCCTCTGCGCCGATTTCCCGTGCGAACTGGCCATCGAGGTCGGGAGAAACGCCGCTCCCGCGCCCGCAGTCCTGAGGTGAAACCAATATGGCCAAACGCACTAAGAACCCCATATCGCCGGGTGCTCCATACACAAGCACATCGCCTCGGATGGAGGCCTTCACCGCATGGCTTCGGGCCTTTTACCTGGGCATTTCCGAGGACGAGGCCTGTGCTCACTGGAAGAAAGGGGCCGCCGGTGCGCTGGAGGACAACCTGGCCATCGGAGGGGACCGATGACCGACGACAACGAGCTGGGCTGGCGCATTCTCCACGAGATCGAGCAGGACCATGAGTGGCGTGAGCAGTATCCCGCGCGCTTCTTCGCGGAGCTCTGTGACGACCTCTGGCGCACAACGCCCGACGACGAAGCCCTGGAAGTGTTCAGGATCCGGGTCAGGAACGTCGGTTGGTGGGCATCCGATGTCGTCGACTGCGTAGAGAAAGTCGTGGCCGAGAAACCCGATTGGGCCGCCCACACGCTGGAGCACTCCGCCGACCTCTGGTTCGGCAGCCCGGCGGAGGAGACACCGGGGCCCTACCTCGACTGGCTGGCCGAACGAGCCGTTGAACTGCGCAGCGCGCTCAATGAGGCGAGGAGTACCTGATGTTCAGTGTGTCCACACCGTTGAGTACGCGAATACCGGTCGCGGCCGGGGCGGTTGTGCAGGAGGTCCGCCGTCTCGCTGATGCGAGTTCGCTGCGGGTCCTGGTCGTCGGCCAGGGCTATGTGGATCTTCCGCTGGCGTTACGCGCCGCGCAGATGGGCCACCGTGTGGTGGGTCTCGACAGCGATGCCCAACGGGCCACGGCTCTGACGTTCGGCAAGGCCGGCCGCAATCAGCTCCCCATCGAGCTGCCCGTCACCGGGGACGCCCTCTCACGTCGCCACCAGGCTCGAAGCACACACCGCCACCACCAGTTTGCACACCTTCCAGGTCGGCGAACTCGTCACCCGCGTAGGCGTGCACTCACACTCACAGGACCGGCTAGTCATCGCAGACATCTACATCAACGGCGACTGCAGCCCGGCCACCACTACCCTTCTCTGCCCCGGTTATGCGACGGCGTGAAGCAGTTCAGGCACGCCTTCTGCCGTCCGGTATGGCATGAAGGCGGGAGCCAGTTCGTGGACGAGCTGAACACACCGTGGCGCTCCGATCCGTTCGGCCAAGTGGAGTGCTTCGAGGGCGTCGGTAGCTGCGGCTTCGGGTTCGCGGAGGCTGAGGTGACCTTGGGCGCGGTAGGCGAGGAAGATTCCGCGGGTCTTGTCCCGGCTGGGCGGCAGGAGTGCTTGGCCTTCGGCGATGAGGGTGTGTGCGCGGGTGGTGTCGCCGAGGTCGAGCAGGCAGCGTCCGGAGTCGACAGCGAGATCGGCCAGAGACATCCAGGAGCACCAGGCCGGCATGTCGCCGGGGTCCCCGGTGCCGAGCAGGCGCTCGGCCGTGGCGAGGGAGTCCCGGGTGGCGCGGTGTTCGCCGAGGGCGGCTTGGGCGCGCGCCAGACGCAGGTGAAGCAGCGAACTGGCTGCCGGGTGGGTGGTACGGCGGAGAGCTTGCTGGAGGATCCCGGCGGCGGTGGCGGGCTTATCGCGCCAGGACGCCTGGTAGGCCAAATCGCTGAGAAGGGCCGCACCCATATCCCGGTCATGGCCGGCGTGTGCGTTGTGCAGCCCGGCGATCCAGTATCGGCTTGCTGCTGCGTGCTGGCCGTGGTCGAACCGGATCCAGGCGACCGTCTGGGAGAGGCTGGCTGCCAGCTTGTGCAGGCGTGTCCCCAGGGTTCTGGGGTAGCAGTCCCCCTCGATCAGGTCGGTGACCTGGGCCAGGTGGGCGTCGTAGAGGGGCGCGATGTGCTGGCGTTGTTCGGTGGCCAGCGTGTTGAGGCGGGCGCTGGTCTCCTCCAGCAGGCCGACGGTGTCTTCACCGACGGCGGCACCGGGCGTGGGCTGTCGTTCGGCGTAGGCCGGAGGTTCGGCATCCGCCCAGTCGCTGGCCAGGACGACGAGTGCGGAGCCGGGGATGGCGCTGAGCAGGGTGCGACGGTCCATGGTGTGCAATGCCTCTCGCAGAGCGGACACGGCGTTGGCGTGCCCCAACGGCACAACGCCTCTGTCGCCGGTTGACACCCAGCTCGGCCATTCGGCCAGGTCAATTTTCTCGGCAGGTACGCCAAGGACTTGAGCGATGTACCGCTGGTTGTCGACGCTGGGTATGACCCCTTGTTCCCACTTGTACACGCGCTGCCGGTCGACGCCCGAACGCATTCCCTCACGCGCGGCAGCGGCGCGGATCGCTCTGGCCATCTGGTCCAAGGACATGCCGAGAGCAGCCCGGGCGACGGCCAGCGGATGACGCTCCCGATGGTTCATACCGCGATCCAAACACGTCGTGGTGCCGGCCGAACGCGGTTCGCGGGACAGGACTACACCGGGACTACACCCAGCCCCTTGGTATGCGGGCGCGCTTGCTCGACACTCGATCACCTCAGCGACATGGTGTGACGCTGGCGCACGCCGGTTGTCCCTTCTGCTGAGGGTGTCTCCCGCCTTAACGAAGCCCTGTCGTGGTGCTGAAGGAATGCCACGACGCCTTCTGTATTCACCGCAGCCCCGCCGGAGCGCACCACCACGTTGCGGGCTACAAACCGAAGCATGAGGAAGGACATCGACAGATGACGAAGCCGGTATCCAATCGCGCGGTTCTCCTCGACTCGGGAGGCATGGACTGCACGGTGACCGTGTACGAGATCCATTTCGTGTTGTCGTTCGACTACCCCACCGCGTATGCGGACGACGCGAAGCCGGGGCTGTCCCGGTGAGCAGTCTGTGGAGCATCGGCAAGCTCTTCCGCTTCGAGGCGACCCGTCAGCTGGACGGCCGGGATGACGGGCACTCCTTCACCGCTGAGGTGGTGCTCGCCGCGGAGTCGCTGGACGACGTGGGCTTCGTCGTGGACTTCGGCCGCCTCAAGCCTCTGAAGCATCACATCCGTGACGTCTTCGACCACCGGCTCCTCAACGGCCGCGTCCCGGACGTCAGTGACGAGGGCCTGGCCGCGAGCCTGACCGAGTGGTCGCGCGAGCATCTCCCGGACGACGTCACGGCTGCCCTGGTGGAAGTGCGGATACGCACGGGCCGGGCCCCGGCGCCGACTGACGGATTCACTGTGGGATTCGAGGCAACGCACTACCTCAGCGGGCTTCCCGCAGGGCATCAGTGCGGTCAACGGCATGGTCACTCCTACCTGGTGACGGCGGCCGATGCCTACGGCCGCCCCACCCCGGTGCCGCAGGACCTGAGCTGGCACATCGAGGAGGTCCTCAACGGTGCGGTTCTCAACGAGACGGTGCCCTTCAACCCCACCTCCGAACGCCTGGCCGAGCACCTCATGACCTGGCTGGATCGCTACCCAGCCGCGATCCGTGTCTCTGAGACAGAAACCAGCTGGGCGCAGTACACGAGGAGGACACTGTGACGACGCTCCAGTTCGCCGGCGCAGAGCCGGAGGGCCGACTCCCTGTACAGGAGAGCTCCGGCGCTCAGACACAGCCATGCCAGCACACCATGGCGCGGCACCAGATGCTCACGGCGCGACCCGGCGAGATGCATGTTGAGGCCAATAGGACGATCGTGTCTCCCAAGCTCGGCCGCCTGGCCGCGGCCCTCGTCCGCAGGACTACGAGCAGCTGGGCCCGCTTCGGTGTGGAGGAGCAGTGACCGTCTCCGAGCCGATCAGCATCGGCCTGGACGCAAATGACGCCGCGCACCGGCTGATCGTCGCGGAGTGCTTCGGTGTCGAGGTGCCGACCTTCCAGGGCGAGGGCCCGAGTTGCGGGCACCCCGCCCTGTTCATCCGCCTGTCTCGGTGCAACCTCACCTGCACCAAGTGCGACACGAAGTACACGTGGGACTGGGACCACTTCGCCCCCCGCAAGGAGTCGACGAAGCAGACGGCGGCGGACCTCGTGGCCTGGGCCACGTCCTCGCCGGTGGAGCTGATCGTGATCACCGGTGGGGAGCCGCTGCTCCAGCAGGCGCGCCTGGTGCCGCTTGTTCAGGGGCTGCTGGCCGCCGGGAAGCGGGTGGAGTTCGAGACGAACGGCACCATCGCGCCCGTGCCCGAACTGGTGGTCTGCGGGGTCCGCTTCAACGTGTCGCCCAAGATCGCCAGTTTCGGCATGGACGAAGCCAAGAGCGTGGTGCCCGCCGTACTTGAGGCGTTCGGAGCGTCCGGGCGAGCGACGTTCAAGTTCGTTGCCTCCTCGGTGGCCGACCTCGACCGCATCGCCGAGCTCGCCGAATCGCACGGGCTGGCGCCGGTGTGGGTGATGCCCGAGGGCACCACCGCAGACGAGATCACCGCCACGACCCGGGTCCTCGCTGACGCGGTCGCGGCCCGGCACTGGTACTTCACCACCCGGCTGCACGTGTTGGCCTTCGCGGATGCGCGAGGCCGCTGATCTCCCGCCCCTGCCCCTTCGTTCCCCTGCCCCCCGGAAGCGAGAGAAGCCCATGACGACGTCAGTCACCGGCCCTGAGACGGCCCTGAGTGCCGCCGTACCCGCACCCGCCCGGTCCGCGCCGGGCATCGACACCGACCGCGTCGCCAGCCTGATCGCCCAGCTCCTGGTCGAGCTGGGCGAGGATCCCACCCGGGACGGGCTGATCGGCACCCCGGGCCGCGTCGCGGCCTGGTGGAAGGAGTTCCTGTCCCCGGACGACGCCGCGACCGCCACCTGCTTCACCGAGTCCCAGCTGAGCGGCCAGCTGGTCATCGTGGGCGGCATGAGCGTGTGGTCGCTGTGCGAGCACCACATGCTGCCCATCAACCTCCAGGTCACCGCCGGATACGTGCCCGACGGGGAGGTGGTGGGTCTGTCAAAGTTCGGACGGATCGCCCAGCACTACACCGGCCGTCTCCAGGTCCAGGAGCGCTTCACCCGGCAGTTCGCCGAGCACCTGGCCGGCGTGATCGGACGCGAGGACGTCGCCGTCGCCGTACGTGGTGTGCACCTGTGCATGAGCATGCGCGGCGTGCGCATGGAGACCGCCCGCACCACCACGGCGCACACCGGCGGCCGGTTCCGAAGCGACCCGGTGCTCAACCAGCAGTTCCTCGCCGCGGCCCAGTGGTACGCGGCCTGAACGCGAACCGGCAAATAGATCAGGAAGGAGGTGAGCTGATGTCCACGTCACCGGCTGCGGAAGACAACTTGTCGCGCGCCGAGATGCAGACCGGCCCTACGGCGGGCTCCGTGCTGTCCGCGGTCGCCGGGCAGGTTGAGGCCCGCGCCCACGCCTGCGCTGTGCGCTCGGCGGACGAGAGGGTGACCTATGGGGAGCTGTGGGAGCGGGCGGGGCATGTGGCCGCCGTCGTCTCGGCCGCCGCCCGTGGCGGCGGAGAGCTGCGGGTCGCGATCGGCTTGGCGCCGGGCGCCGACTGGGTGGGATGCCTGCTGGGCATCTGGCGGGCCGGGGCGGCGGCGGTGCCGGTCAACCTCGACCACCCGCCGGCCCGGCTCCGCCTGCTGGCCGGCAGTGCTGACCTCCTGGTCCACAGCGGCGGGGCGATTCCGAGCTGGTGGCCTGAGGACATACCGGCCGTCACCTTCCCGGAGGCGGAGACGGGTCACCTGCCCGGACCGCGCGCGGAGTACGCCTCGACTGCTGGCGGCCGGACCGCGTGCATCCTGCACACCTCTGGTTCGACGGGCGCACCGAAACCCGTGGTGCTCCCCCACAGCGGACTGGCCCACCGGATCACCGCCTTCGCCGATCTGTACCGGATCACGGCGGAGGACCGGATCGCGCAGTTGGCCGCGGCCTCGGTCGACGTCGTGCTCTGGGAGACCCTGCTGGCCCTGACCGTCGGCGGAACCCTGTGCGTGCCCCACGGCCGTCAGCGGGTTCCCGGGATCGGACTGGTCCGGTGGCTCGCCGCAGAACAGGTCACCGTGGCCACGCTGACCCCGACCATGCTCGCGGCCTTACCGGAGGTGACGTTGCCCGAGCTGCGGCTGCTCGTCGTTGGCGGCGAGGCGCTGGACCCGGCCCGCTTCGCCTACTGGATCGGCCGGCACCAGGTCGCCAACGCGTACGGTCCGACCGAGGCGACCATCGCCACCCACGTCGCACCGCACATCACGGCCGACGACCAGCCCGCTCCGCTCGGCCGGCCGGTGCCCGGGGTGGAGGACTTCCTCCTCGACGAGCACAACCAGCCCGTGCCCGACGGGCAGCCCGGTCATCTGTACCTCGCAGGCGTCGGCCTGACCGACGGATACGCGGGCCTGCCCGACCGTACGGCCTACGCCTTCCCCACGCTCACGATCGGCGGCCGAGCGCTACGCGTGTACCGGACCGGCGACCGGGCCTGGCGGCGCCCGGACGGACAGCTGGTGTACGCGGGCCGGATCGACCGGCAGCTCAACCTCGGCGGCGTGCGCCTGGAGCCGGAGGAAGTCGAAGCCGCAGCGCTGGCCCTCGACGGTGTGACCGCGGCGGCGGCGCTCGCCGAGCCGGCCGAGGGCCGGGACGTCCTCGCCCTGCACGCGGCTGTCCCCGGCGGCCGGATCACCGAGGCGGCACTGCGCGCGCACCTGGCTGGTCTGCTTCCCTCGACGGCCGTTCCGGCCCGTATCCACCTTCACCCCTCGCTCCCGCTGACCGGGTACGGCAAACCCGATGTGCACGCGATCGCCGCCCTGGCCTTACCCGGCGTTGGCCCGGCCGCCGAGCCGGACGAGACCGCCCCGGCAGCAGCCGCGGACGGCTCGCCCGTGGAGCTGCCGGACACGGTCCGGGTGTGGTGGCGGCAAGCCACCGGCGCCGAACCGGCCACCGCGACGACCGACTTCTTCTCCTGCGGCGGGGACTCCCTGGCCTGCGTGGAGCTCCTGCACCGCATCAACGAGACCTTCGGACTCGAGATCCCGCTCACGCACTTCACCGCCCAACCGACGCCCGCGTTCCTCGCCCGCGCGCTGGCCTTCGCCACCCGGGAGCCGTCATGAGCACGCGCGTGAGCGCCGCCCTGTTCGACCTGGGCGGAGTCCTTCTGCACTTCCGCGGCAACGGCCGCGCCGAAGCGGAGAAGGCGGTCGGCCTACCGCCGGGCACGCTGCGCCGCATCGCCTACAAGGATGCGTTCGCACTGGCCAACTACGGCGTCTACACCCACCAGGACTGGCTGGAGGCCGTCCGGGACGAACTCGTGGCCGAGTTCGGTCCCCGCGCGGGGGCCGCCGTGGACGTGTGGGCGCAAGATCCCGGGGAGCTGGACAAGAACGCGGTGGCCGTCCTCAAGGCCGTCCGCGCCCAGGGCATCCCCGTCGGCATCTTCACCAACAACACCGGCGGACTGGAGGCGGATCTGGCCCGTCTCAGGTTCGACGCGTTCGACACGCTGATCAGCTCGGCGGACCTCGGCGTGATCAAGCCCTCCCCGGTGGCCTACCGGCTGGCCATCGAGGCCATGGGCGTGGCCGCTGGAGAGATCTTCTTCGCCGACGACAACCACACCAACGTCATTGCCGCCCGGCATGTCGGGCTGCACGCGGTCGACTTCCTCTCCGTCCCCGGCCTCATCGCCGACCTCGCCGCATGCGGCATCACCCTGCCCGCACCCACGCCGGACACGAAGGGAGAACACCGCAGATGACCACCCCCGACCCGGTCACGGACCTAGAGCTGCCCAACGGATTCTGCTGGGCCGACGACCTCACCTCCTGGAGCGAGCACCTGGACGACGGGCGGATCGCGCTGCTGCGGCCGGTCGACCCGCAGCGGGCCGCCCGCTGGGCGAACGTGGCCACCTTCTACGGCGCCCAGCCGCCCCTGGCCCCCGCACCCGGCCCGGCCGACGAACGCCTCGTGGTCGGTGTCGGCTCGACCGGCCCGCTCGCCCGGGGCGCCGCCCGAGTCCTGGGCCGCAGCTTCGTACCGGTCGACGACCTGAGCGGCGCTGGCACGGTGCCGGTCCCGGACGGCGGCAGCGTGCTGCTCACCGCCCCGGCCGACGCCTGCTCCCTGGCTGCCCTGACCCCTCTCCTGCACACCTGGTCCGAGCGCTCGGTACGCGTAGGGCTGCTGACCGGCATCGACCTTCCGGGCGTCGCCTTCTCGCTCGCCAAGATCCTCGCCGCCCGCACCCCGCAGCCCGAGGAGCACGACGTACTGCTCAACGGGCTCACCGGCACCGCCCGCACCGGGCGGCACCTTGACGAGCGCACCGGCCTGGACACCGCCGTCGGCGGCCGGTGGCGCACCGCCGTGGTGGAGGCCCACGGCTCCGGATCGCACGCCCTCCTCGGCCCCTACAGCGTGTGCGGGCTGACCGGGGATCGGGAACTCGCCGTCGCGGGCGAGCCGGTGCCGGGCGGCTGCACCCCGGAGCGGTGCCGGGCGGGCGGCACGCTCACCCCGCTGCTGCTGCGTGACCTGGCGTGCCGGACGCTCGCGCTGTTCGTGTGCACCGCGCTCATCCTCGACCCGCACGAGCACTACCCCTCCAGCGTGTCCCTCGCCCACTCCGCCCTGGAAGGGCATCCGGCAGCGGTGATCGGGATGGTGCACCAGGACCTGCCCGTGAACGCCGAGCCGCGCCTGACCGGCCGGCTGCTCGCCGCCGCCCGCCCGGCCGGCGCCGTCACCGCCGACCTCAACGACACCGCAGGCCGGGCCAGCGGATACCTGCTGCTCGGCGACCCCGAGCAGACCTTCGCTCCCCCGCCCGCGCCCGGCACGGCGCCGGTCCTCACCCCCTGGCCCGGCCCGCGCCCGGCCTTCCTCACCCTCCCCGGCCCCGGCGGGCCGCCGGGGCTGCTGACCCGGGACGGGATCTGGCACGAACCCGAGGACCTGGTGGCCATCGCCGACGCGCACGGGGCGGCGCTCGGTCTGCGTACGGAGCTGACCGGCTGGCTGACCGCCCTCAACGCCGGCGCTCTGTTCGAGGACAACCTGCGCGCCTGGGCAATGGCGGCCGACCGCCCCAAAACCCGAGTGGTCGAAGGGCTCAAGGTGCTGCGGCGTCATCGCGAAGCCGCCCGGGAGAGCGCCCTCGCCGCGCTGCACCTCGTCCAGAAGTCGCTGCGCGCCAGGTACGGGCCCCTGCCCGGCCTGCCCGATGCGCTCGACCGTCACGCCACCGGCTGGGCCAAGGCCCTGTCCGAGATGAGCGAGCACTCCCGCTTCGGCATGCTCGACCAGTTCACCGACGCCGCGACCGCCGCCCACACCCCGGCCCACGGGACGACGGACGCCAGCCGGTGCGGATACTGCCGCGGCCAGCTGGAGCGGACCGTGTGGTCCGGGCTCGTGCCCGGCGCCGTGGAGCGGGTCCGCGTGGCCTGCCCGCGCTGCGGCCTGGTGGCCGACCGTCCCACCACGCCCGCCCACACGGCCGTCCGCCTTCACACGCCAAACGAGTTCGTACCCGGCCAGGCCCTGCGGATCACCGTGGACCTGCCCGCTGAGGCTCCGGGGGTGTGGCTGACCGTGCAGCTGCGTGACCACGGCCGGCACGCCCTCGCCGCCCACCACCTTCCCGGCGCCGTCGGCGCGGCCGAGGTGGAGATGACTGTCCCCGCCAGCGTTCAGCCCGAGGTCCACCGCGTCTGGGCCCTGATCGTCGACCGCTTCCTGCCCGCCTGGCACCAGGTCCGCGTGCTCAGCACGCCGGGCGTCCACTCTGAGGAGCAGCTTCCGTGACCACCACATCTACCCCGCCCGTCACCGCACCGGCGCCCATATGTCTGGCCTGGAGCGGTATCGAGGCGTTCGCCCGCGACCTCGCCGAGCAGGCGGGCGACGACGGCCTGCCGGAGATCGTCGTCGGGATCATGCGCGGCGGCATGATCCCGGCTGTGATGGTCGCCCATCAGCTCGGCATCCGCGATGTCCGGACGGTCGAGGTCACGCACACCGTGACGGACGGGGTCAACGCTGCCAAGACCAGCGCCCCGGCCACCAAGAACCCCGCTTCGCTCGGTGACCTGGCCGGGCGGGACGTCCTGCTGGTCGACGACATCGCTGGCAGCGGAGCGACGCTGGAGCGCATTCGCCGGATGGTCGAGGCGCTCGGCGTCCGGCGGCTGCGCACGGCGGTGCTGACCGTCAACCGCTCCAACTGGCCCGGCCCGGCCGCCCCCGAGGAGCGCATCGACTACATCGCCGAGCACACCGACACCTGGGTGATCTTCCCCTGGGAGACGGAGAACGGGCCGAAGGCCCCCGCCCCCGCGACCATCCCGACGGCCGGAGACGGCCCGGTGCCTGAACAGGGTGCGGCCTCCCCGTCCGAACGCGACCAGAGCTGAAAAGGGGAAGACCTGATGGGCAACGAGGGCAACTCGATTCTTCTGTACTCCGCCGGCCTGGACTCCTTCCCGGCCTGGCACTACCTGGGCAAACCGCCCGCGGTGTACTTCGACATCCGCCACCACTTCCGCGAGGAGGAGCTTCAGTGCGTGCGCGAGCTCGCCGAGCGGTGCGGCATCGACCTCACGGTCAGCACCGCGCTGGACCTGTCCGCCTGGGACACCCGCCCGCTCATCCCGTTCCGCAACATCTACTTCGCGATGCTCGCCTCCAACTACGGCGCCGACACCATCTGGTGCGTCGGCGTCAGGGGTGACCACACGCTCGACAAGAGCCCCGACGCCTTCGCGCGGATGAGCGAGGTCCTCTCGGAGTTCGCCGGCCGCCCGATCAAGGTCGACAGCCCCTTCTGGGACATGACCAAGACCGACATCGTGCGCTGGTACGTCGAGGCCGGCCTGCCCGTACGAGACCTGCTGGACACCCTCTCCTGCTTCGAACCGAGCGGGCGGCGCGTGCACTGCGGGCGCTGCTCCAGCTGCCTGCGCCGCTGGATCGCCCTGGCCAACAACCAGATCACCGGCGAGTTCGCCGCCAACCCATGGGAGTGGGAGCGCGTGCAGAGCTACTACCTGCGGGCCATGCGCGACGGCACCTACCCCGAGCACCGGGCCGAGGAGTTCTTCGCCGCCTTGAAGACGGTCGGCGCCCCGACCTGACTGGAAGCTTGCCCATTCCTTCCCTCAGACCCGCACGGCGGCTCGCCGTGCAACCACCGGACGGAGAACCGACCACGATGAACACCGGCATCCTGAACTTCGCCGCGAACCTGTCCATGCTCTACGGCCACCTGCCGCTCCTTCAGCGCCCCGCCGCCGCGGCCGCCGCCGGATTCACGGCCGCCGAAATCTGGTGGCCCTTCGACTCCCCCGTTCCGGCCGACCGCGACGTCGACGCCCTGGCCCGCGCCCTGAGCGACGCCGGCCTGCAGCTGGTCGCGATGAACTTCCTCGAGGGCGACATGCGCGCCGGCGACCGCGGTCTGCTGTCCGTTCCCGGCCGCGCGGCCGAGTTCCGCGACAGCATCGACACCGCCGTCGGCTTCGCCGACCGGACCGGCTGCTGCGTCCTGAACGCCCTCTACGGCAACCGGCAGCCGGACACCGACCACGGCGCCCAGGACGAGCTCGCCCTGGAGAGCCTGGTGCTGGCGGCTCGCGCCGCCCACCAGGTGGGGGCGTCGGTGGTGCTGGAGACCATCAGCCGTCAGGAGGCCCCCGCCTACCCGCTCGGCGACGCCGACGCGACGGTCGCCATGGCCGACCGCGTGAACGACGCGTCGGGCCTGTCGAACGCCGGGTTCCTGTGCGACCTGTACCACCACGGCCGCAACGGCGAGGACATCCCCGGCCTGCTGGAGCGCCACCGGGGTCGCATCGTGCACTTCCAGATCGCGGACACCCCCGGCCGCGGGCGCCCCGGCTCCGGGGTCCTCGACTACCCGGACTTCTTCTCGCGCATCGACGCCTCCGGCTACGACGGCTGGATCGGCCTGGAGTACGAGCCGACCCGCAACCCGGCCGTCGACTTCGACTGGCTGCCCTCCCTGACCGCCCGCAGCTGACCCCACCGCATCCCGTCCATCAACCACTCGGAGAGGAGACCCGATGCGCCCCGGCACGCAAGGCAGCGCCGTCGGCCCCCCGCACCATGCCGCCCCCGCCCCCGCCACACTGGCCGGCCCGTCCGACCCGTCCGCCGGCCGCGCCCCCGCGTGGCGGCTCGGCGGCCCGCGCGGGCTCCTGGTCAGCACCGAAGGAGTCTGGGGCGCGGGCAAGACCACGACCGCCGAACTGGCCGGGGAACAGCTGCGGGCCGCGGGCTTCACGGTGGCCGTTCTCCACTACGGGCCCCGCCCCGGCACGATCAGCCGGCTCTCCGAGGTCCTCGAAGCCCAGCCCCTGCGTTCCCGCACCGGCGCCGGCGGCTACGCACACGCCCATCACGCCACCGTCGACGTCCTGCTGCGCCTGTGCCGCGAAGCCCACCAGCACCAGACGTTCTACGAGCCGGCCCTGGCCGAGCACGACGTCGTCATCATCGACCACGGCGTCTACTC
This sequence comes from Streptomyces sp. NPDC015032, assembly GCF_043080425.1. Classification (NCBI taxonomy): domain Bacteria; kingdom Bacillati; phylum Actinomycetota; class Actinomycetes; order Kitasatosporales; family Streptomycetaceae; genus Streptomyces; species Streptomyces sp. NPDC015032. Next base: position 17,185 of record NZ_JBIBVN010000023.1, read on the forward strand.
CAAGATCGCCTGGGCGTTGACCGTCCTGACCGAGACCCAGCCCGACGTGCCCGCCGACGAGATCCTGCAGCGTCTGCTCGACATCGTGGCGGCCTGGTTCCTCCACCCCGACCTGGCCGTCTTCCTCAACACCCCCTGGCCGCTGGCCCGCGAACGCGCCATCGCCCGGGGCCGGGGAGGCGGCAACCCCGCGGCGATCGAGCGCCTGCTGTTCCTCCCCCGCTACTCGGCGGCCTACCGGCGGGTGCTCGGCGCCCACCACCCTCGCGTCCTGCCCATCCGGGTGGACCTGCGCGAGGCACCGGAGGTGGCCGCCGAGATGGCTGCCGCGATCACCGGCCGGCTCCGCGCTCCCTTGCCCGCGCCCCGTCACTGCGACCTCGACGAGATGAGTGCCCTGTGTCCTTCCTGACCGACCGCCCGCGCGAGCGGACGATCATCGACGCCTCCTTGTGGTCCGCCGACCTGGGGTCGCTGACCGCCGAGGTCGAGCGGATCGGCCCGTACGCCGACTCCTTCCACATCGACGCCTCCGACACCTCCTTCACCCCCGACGCGATCTTCTTCCCCGACCTCGTGCGCGCGCTGCGCCCCCGCACCGAGGTGCCGTTCCACGTCCACCTGATGGCGCACCGTCCGGCCGAGCTGGCCGCGGCGTTCGCCGACGCCGGCGCGGACCTGATCACCGTCCACGCCGAAGCCGACGGAGCGCTGGAGGCGATCGGCCGCATCCGTGCCGGAGGTCAGGCGGCCGGTCTCGCGCTCACCCTGGACCTCGCGCCCGAGCGCGTCGAGGACCTCCTCGAATCCGTCGACGCCGTCACCATGGTCGGCACCCCGCTGGGTACCAAGGGCACCGGCATGGTCCCCGAGGCCCTGGACCGCATGCGGGTCATACGTCAGATCCTCGACCGGCGCGGCACAGACATCCCCCTCCTGGCCGACGGGGGAATCCGCGAGCACACGGTGCCCGACCTCGTCGCCGCCGGTGCCACCGGTGTCGTGGCGGGCTCGCTGCTCTTCGGCAGCGACGACCCGGCCGCGACCGCCGAGTGGATCCGCAGCCAGCACACCACCGCGCGCCCGCACGGAGGTGCCCGGTGACCGGCTCCGCGCTGCCCCTGGCGGGGTGGACGGTCAGCCTCGACCTGTGGGGCACCCTCATCACCCACGGGGACCGGAAGGCCGCGGACGCCTGGCGGATCACGGAGTTCGGCCGCGTCCTGCACGCCTACGGCCACCACCCCGCGCCGGAGAAGCTGAGCGAGGTCGTGGGCCGCACCCGGGCCGAGGCGGCGTACCAACAGCGGACGGCCGGAGCGCAGCCCGGTGTCGAGGCTCAGGTCGGGGCGGTGCTCGACGAGCTCGGCATCGACCCCGGCGCGCCCGATCTGCTGAAGCTGCTGCTCGCGGTGCACACGCACGCGGTGCTGAGGGCCTGCCCGCAGCCGATCCCCGGGGCGCGCGAGGCCCTGGACGCGATCAAGGCCGCGGGCGGGCGCCTGGTGCTGACGTCCAACACGCTGGCGACACCGTCTGACGTCCACCGGCTGCTGCTGTCCGACCTCGGCCTGCTCGACCGGTTCGACGACACCCTGTTCTCCGGCGACCTGGGCGTGGCCAAGCCCCGACCCGAAGTGTTCGCCACCGTCGCCGAGCGGGCCGGCATGCCGCTCGGCCGCGTTGTCCACGTCGGCGACGACCTGCTCACCGATGTGGACGGTGCCCTGGGCGCCGGATGCTGCGCCGTCCACTACACCCCCCGCCGCGAGGCCACCCGACCCCACGTCCCTGACTTCGCTGACTTCGCCGAGCTGCCGGACCTGTTGCTCTCCTCGTGCGGCGCGGCCGGCGCGGAGCTGATCTCACGGAGCGCTTCCCATGACTGACCTGGCCACCGGCCCCGCCGCGGGCACGGCCCTCCTGAGCGCCGCGGGCGACGGAGTGGACCGGCACCTGTCCGACCTGCTCGCCACCGCGGCGAACGGCGCGCCGGCCTGCTACCTGGCCGACCCCGGCGCCGCACGCACCGCTTGCGATGCGGGGAGCGACCCGGTTCTCTACACCGCGCACCGCGACATCCTGCCGCCCACCCGGGCCCTGGGCGCCGACTGGTTCGCCGACCTCTGCGTCTACCGGCCCGGCCAGCTGCCCGGCGGCGAACTCCACCGCTCGATCGGCCACTGGAACACCCCGGCCCAGCTCGAGGTGTTCCAGGTCCTGTCCGGGCGCGTGCTGGTGATCACCGCCTGGCACGACCCGTCCGGCACCCCGGCGCTGAACTGGCAGGCGTGCGGGCCCGGCGACCTGGTGGCCGTGCCGTTCGGGGCCTGGCACCAGACCTCGGTCCTGGACGGACCCGCCACCGTGTTCAACATCTACACCGACCTCCCCGACACCGAGCAGCAGCACACCAGCCGGCACGCCGCCCAGCACGCCGAGCTCAAGTACCGCTCCAGCGCGCCGGTGGAGATCACCGCGATTCGCGCCGGGACCGGCTTCACCCTCACCGGGTCCCGGTGCGGCCGCAACCACTGGGGGCGCGGGGTGCGGGCCGTCGAGCCGACGTGGTTGCGCAAGGCGGTCGGCCCCGACGGCCTTGTCGCTCTCCACACCTCCGCCTCCGCCGACCAGCTGTCCGGGCTGGTGAACGCGGCCCGCGCGCAGCTGCCCCAGGCGCAGCCCCGGCCGGAAGGGGACCGTCCGTGACGGCCGCCGCCGCCGACCAGGTCCCCGCCCGGCAGCCGGGCGGGCTCTGGGAGACCACGTTCGCTCAGGCCGAGGCCTCCGTCTGCCTGCGCACCAACTCGAAGGCCGCCTTCACCCACGCCACGGGCACCTTGTACGCCTACGAGCAGACCGGGCCGTCCTTCGCGCGCGGGCAGGTCGACCTGGTGGTCGACGGCGGACCGGCGTACGAGGAGGTCGAGGGCTTCGCCGACGCGCCCGTGGTCGAGATCGGGCCCCGCCTGATGGCCGCCGTCCTCGCGCGGCCCGGCGGCCGCGCCTTCTGGGTCGAGGCGCTGCACACGCTGATCGTGACTGGCACCCGGCAGGCGACGATCACCGTGCGCTGCGCGACGGAGTCGGCGGCGCTGCACTGGGCGGCGCGGCTGCCCCGGCAGGCCATCACCGCCCAGCTCCTGGAGAACGGCGCGGTCTACGCGCACACCGCGGCCTTCTCCCTGGGCGGGCGCGGCGTCGTCATCGCCGGACATCGCGGCCGCGGCAAGACCACCACCCTGCTCGCCGCCCTGCACCGCCTCGGCGCCGACTACGTCACCAACGACCGGCTCCTGCTGCGCGCCGAGAAAGAGGGCGGGCTCGCCGGGTACGTGTGGCCCGCGCGGCTGCGGGCCGGCATCGGCACGCTGACTGCCCTGACGCACCTGGCCGACCTCGTCCCCGAGGCCCAACGCACGGTGCCCGCCGAACAGCGGTGGTCGAGCCGCCCCAAGGTGCCCATCGAGCCGTGGGACTTCGCCCGGCTGCTGTCCGGCGACGGCCAGGTCCTCGGATCGGTCTGCCCGGCCATGCTGCTCTTCCCTCACCTCGACCCCGACCGGACGTCGGTGAGCGTCGAGCCGGTCGCGGGCGCCGAGGCCCGCGACGAGCTGCTGCACACTCGTCTGTTCATGACCGATCCGGGCCGCGGGCCCAGCTCCCACATCAACCACTGGCTCTGGCCCGCACCCGACCCGGCCATCACTGACGGCAACCTGGGCCGCGTGGTCGACGCCCTGGCCGAACTGCCCTGCTACCGGATCCACGCCGGTGCCGACCCGGCCGCCCTCGCCGACGCCGTCGGCCGCCTCCTCGGCGCGGGAGCGGAGGTGCACGGGTGAACGCCCCCACCACGCCCACCCCCGCGACGCTGCCGCTGCCCGAGGGGGCCGGGCCGGCCGCAGCGGCCCTGCGGTGGCTGTGCGATCCCCGCCCGGACACCAGCCCGCCCGCGTCGGCTTCCATCCCGCTCGGCGCGGTTTTGGAGGCGGCGATCGACGCCAAGCTGGTCTGCCTGCTGGCCGACCGTCTGCTGGGCGGCCCTGCGGACGCGGGACTGTCGCGTCCGATGCGCTCCGTCCTCGGCCAGATCGTGCGCGCCAACACGCTGCACAACCGGCTCCACCGCGGCGAAGCCGTTCGTATCGTGCGGGCGCTCGCCGGCCGGGCCATGCCCGTCGCGGTGCTGAACGGACTCGCGTACGACGCCGTCCTGTACCCGCCGGGCGGGCTCCGGCAGTTCACCGACATCGATCTCCTGGTTGATGCCGCCGACCGGGACGCGGCGCTGGACGTGCTGGCCGAGCTCGGCTTCACGGAGCCCGGTCGCGGTGCGCACACGCGCCGGCGGTCCACGGGGGACGCGCTGACGCCCACCGTGAGCGTCGACATCACCACCGGCCTCGGCCACACCGCCGACCCGGCGGACATACGGGCCGCTCTTGCCCGGACCGAGGCCGAAGGCGACGGCGGAGAGGCGTTGCCTGTCCTCGCCCGGGCGGACGCTCTGGCGCACGCTCTCGCCCGTCTCGCCGCGCGCCCGCGCTGGTCCGGTCTGGCCGACGCCGCCCGCCTCGCCCTGCCGGCCCCGGACCAGTCCCCCGGAGCCGGGGCGCCGCTTCCGGAAACGGCCCGCTCAGGCTGGGCTGTGCTGCGTGCCCACCTGCCCGAGGTGTTCACCAGCACCTCGACCGCCGGCGGGGCCAACCGAGGGGAGGAGACGCGGTGATCGTTCAACTGGCCGGGCTGCCCGGCACGGGCAAGAGCACCCTCGCCCGGGCACTGGCCCTGAATCTCGGCCCGACGACGCTGCTGCTCGACAAGGACCGCATCCGCGACGCGCTGTTCGGCCCGCACCTGGTCACCTACACCCGGGAGCAGGACGACTTCTGCGTCCACGTCATGCATCTGACGGCCGCGCGGCACCTCGGCGAGTACCCGGAGGCGGCCGTGGTCCTCGACGGCCGTACCTGCTCGCGCCGCTACCAGGTCGAGGACGTGCAGCGGCTGGCCGAGGAGACCGGCCGGTCGCTGCGCATCATCGAGTGCGTCTGCCCCGACGACGTCGCCGCCGCCCGTCTTCACACGGATGTGCAGGCGGGCACCCATCCTGCCGCCAACCGCAATCTGGGCCTCCACCGACGACTCAAGGCCACTACGGAGCCGATCACCGTTCCCGCGCTGCGCCTGGACACCAGCGCCCCCGTCCCCGACTGCACCCGCACCGCCCTGTCCTACCTGACGGCCGAGACCAGCCTTACCCGACCCGCTCCGAAGGGAGCCTTCTCCGCATGAGCCCCGACCTCCCGGCGCTGCTCGACCTCGCCCGCTCGGTCACCGAAAGGGCCGAGCAGCAGCTGCGCGACCTCACCCCGGACCGGATCACCGCCAAGGGCGACCGCGACATGGTCACCAACGTCGATCTCGCCATCGAACGCGGGGCCCGCAAGGCCCTCCTGGACGGGGCCCCCGGTATCGGCTTCGTCGGCGAGGAAGAGGGCGGCGACACCGACGCCGACACCTACTGGATCATCGACCCGGTCGACGGCACCGCGAACTTCATCCGCGGCCTGCCGCTGTGCGGGATCTCCCTCGCGCTCGTCCACGAGGGCGTGCCCGTCCTCGGCGTGATCCACCTGCCCCTGATCGGCCGCCGCTACTGGGCCGCCCAGGGCCTGGGCGCCTACCGCGACGGCCACCGCATCAGCGCCGCCGGCACCCGCACGCTGCCCGAGGCGATGATCGCCGTCGGCGACTACGGAACGGGCCCCGACGGCCCCGAGCGCAATCTGGTCGCCCTCTCCATCCAGGCCCACCTTGCCGAGAAGGCGCAGCGTGTGCGCATGCTCGGGTCCGCCGCCGTGGACCTGGCCCTCGTCGCCGACGGCACCCTCGACGCCACCATCACCCTGGGCAACCACGACTGGGACATGGCCGCAGGCGTCGTCCTCGCCCGCGAGGCCGGTGCCGTCGTCATGGACACCGACGGCACCCCGCACACCCCCGCCTCGCTCACCACTATCGCGACGGCGCCCGGCCTGCGCGACGCCGTCCTGGACATCCTCGCAGCCACCACTACGGGCACCCCGTGGTCGGCCGCGGCGGGGGGCCCGGCATGCTGATCGCGTTCGAGGGCCTTCCCGGCGCCGGGAAGACCACCCAGTCCCGCCTCCTCGGCGAACACCTGACCCGCGAGCAGGTGCCGGTCAACTACCTGCCCGACAACCTGACCCGCACCGAGGACACCCTGGGCAGCACGCTCCTGGACCTCTTCGCCAGCGGGGACCCCTTCTCCCGGCACGGCAGCGTCGTCACCGACACGATGCTCGCCACCGCGATCCGCACCAACACCGTCGCCACGCACATCGCCCCGGCTCTCACGGTCGGCCAGACGGTCATCGAGGACCGCGGCATCCACACCATCGAGTCGTACAGCCTCGCCACCCTCCTGCAGAAGCACCCCGGCCGCCCCGCGGACGGCATCGGGTGGCTGAGGGCCGTCTCCGCGCTGTCGGGGCCGGCAGCCGACGTGGCCGTGTGGCTGCGGCTGCCCGCCGACGAGGCCATCGCCCGGGCCGCCCACCGTGAGGGCCACCTATACACCGCCGAGCAGCACGCCTTCCTGTGCCAGGTCCACTACGCCTACGGCCACCTCGCCGCCGACGACCCGCATCTGGTCACCGTCGACGTCCTCGGACTCACCCCCGAGCAGGTCCACCGGGCCGTCGTCCGCGCGATCGCCGAACGCGTCCCGATACCCATCCCGGCCGAGCACAGTTCTCTTCAGCAGTAGAGCGAACACCCATCCACCCGGCACCGCCGACGACCAGATGTCACGGAGTACCCCGCATGCACCCCACGCGCCTCGCCCCGCCCGCCGAGCTCCTCACCGACCTGCGCGGCGCCCGCACCGGCAGTGAGACCCGCCTCAAGGAAGTACTGGCCGACCACGGGCTACGCCCGCTCACCGGCGGCTTCCAGAACCACGTCTACGCCTGGGATGACCCCGAGGCCGGGCCCATCTGCGTCAAGCTCTACGCCAAGGGCAACCACCGCCGGCGCCTGGACCGCGAATGGGCGGCCCTGAACCTGCTCGCCGAGCACCACGTCGACGACGTCCCCCGCCCGCTGTGGCTCGACAACCACGACGAGGTCCCCGCCATCGGCATGACGCTACTCAAGGGCACGCCGCTGCTGGAGAGCCCCGACCTGGAAGCAGCTCTCAAGGGCCTGGCCCAGACCACCCAGCGCCTCCACGACGTGCCGCTGTCCGGGCTAATGGCCGAGCTGGAACGCATCGACTCCGGCGCCCACTACATGCTCCGCCTGACCGGCAGCTGGCCCGAACTCCTCGCCGGCCACGAGGACGACCCGCTGACCGCCGAAATGCGCGCCCTGCTCACCGCCTGGCACGCCAGCGGCGACGCCGAGCTCGTCGACGACACCTCCACCCCGGCCGTGCTCTCCCGCGGCGACTCCAACCTCAACAACTGGCTGCGTGACGGAGCCGCCAGCCCCTGCGTCGACTTCGAGTACAGCGGGCACAGCACCGTCCACTTCGACGCCGTCGACCTGATCGAACACATCAGCGCCCGCGAGATCCCCGACAGCACCTGGATCACGCTCCTGCCCGACCTCGGCATCACCCCCGCCAACCGCCACCTCTTCCTCGCCGCCCAGCGCACCTGCGCCCTGCGCTGGCTCGCCGTGCTGTGGAAGCAGCGGCACACCCGCGCCGACGAGTTCGCCGCCCAGCACGCGCGCGTACGGCTCCTGCAGAGCCCCGACAACCCCTGGCACGGCTGAACACCCGCCAACCAGCCGACTGAGCAGCGGCGGCCGCCCGCGCGCGGCCGCCCCGCTCCGACTACGTGAGGGACGACCATGACCGCGATACCGAGGACCGTGAGCCTGCTGTGGGCACTGCGCTCCTACTGCGGCTCGCACACGTGCAAGCCCTGCTACTTCACCTGGCTCGACCAGCAGCGCGTCGACAAGACCCCCGGCCTGCTGTCGCACTTCTCGCCCCACGACCTGCCCACCGAGCAGGTGATGGACTTCGCCCGCACCCTGCCTGGCTCGGCCATGCAGAGGGTCTTCCTCGCCGGCGGCGAGCCGCTCATGTGGCGGCCCATCCTCGACCTCATCGAGATCCTCAAGGGCGGAGGACTCGAGGTCGTGGTGTGCACCAGCGGCGTGGCCCTCAACCAGCCCGACATGGCCCGCCGCCTGGTGGAGCTGGGCGTGGACGGCATCTCGGTCTCGCTGGACTCCACCGACCCCGACTACAACGACACCTGGCGCCCGCCCCGCAAGGACGGCGACGGCTGGGAGGGCGTCGTCAGCGGAATCAAGACCCTGCTCGCCGCCCGCAGCCCGGCGGCCCGGCCCCGGGTCGGCCTCTACACCGTCATCACCAAGCTCAACCTGGCGGACATCCTCGGCGTGCCGCAGCTGGCCGCCGATCTGGGCTGCGACTACGCCGTACCCCAGCCGGTCGCCCTGCCCGAAGGACACAGCCTGCACGACACCCTGGTCCTCACCAACGCCGAACTCCCTGTCCTTGAGGAACAGTTCGACCGTCTCTACGCTGCCGGGCTCCCGCTCCAGCTCCCGCCCCGGACCTACCCCGGCCAGGTCGCCTCCGCCGTCCACCACCTCACCGGCGCCGTCGACGGCTGCTTCGGCGGGGACACCCTGTACTTCGCCGAACCCGACGGCTCGCTCTGGGACTGCCCGTCCTCCCTGAAGATGGCCGCCACGCCCACCGAGCGCCACCGCACCATCAAGGGCGCCGACGCGGCCGAGCTGTTCGGCAAGCCCAGCGGCTGCGGGAGCGACTGTGCCCTGTTCAGCGTCGACTGCGTGAACATGTGGCCCCTCATGGACTTCGACCAGGTGCTGAACACCACGGCCTCCGGGAGCCCGGCATGACGACAACCTCCCAGGCCCTGGGCGCGCTGAAGGCGTCCCTCGACCGCATGCCCGACCCGGCCGGCCGCGCCGAGGCCGCCACCCTGGAAGCTGAACTCGCCGCCGTCCACGGGGTCGGGCACGCCATCGCGGTCTCCTCCGGAACGGCGGCGCTGCACACCGCGCTGGTCGCCTGCGGCGTCGGCCCCGGAGACGAGGTCCTCCTCCCCGCCGCCACCGTGATCATGACGGTGTCCGCCGTGACCGCCGCCGGCGCCCGTCCGGTCTTCGTCGACGCCGCCGAGGACGGGCGCGGCATGGACCTGGCCGACGTGGTCGCCAAGAGCACCGAGCGCACCCGCGCGATCGTCCCCGTCCACCTCGCCGGACGGACCGACGGCCTGCTCGACCTAGCCGCGTACGCGCAGTCAGCCAACCTGTACCTGGTCGAGGACGCCTGCCAGGCCCAGGGCAGCACCACCCGCGGCCGCGCGGTTGGAACGGTCGGCAGCATCGGCTGCTTCTCCCTCAAGGACGGCAAGATCATCTCCTGTGGGGAGGGCGGCTACCTCCTCACCGACGACGCCACCCTCGCTGCCCGCGCCGCCGCGTACCGCACGCACTGGCTCACCCCCGCCCCCGGGTCACCGGCCGCCAGCCGGCGCGGAATGAACTACCGTCTGGCCGAGCCCCTCGCCGCGCTCGCCCGGCACAACCTGAAGGGCCTGGACCAGGCCGTAGCCCGGCGCCGCGAGCAGGCCCACCGGCTCTACGACCTCGTCGGCGACACCCCGGGGCTCACCGTGCACGCCCCACCGACCGACGATGTACCCAACGGGTACAGCGCACTGTGGCGGGTCGACCTCGCCCACTCCCGGGGCTTCAGCGCCCGCCTGGCCGAGGCCGGGGTCGCCAACTCCGTCGGCACCCACCGGCTCCGGGCGGCGCACCAGCACCCGGCCTGCCAGGACCTGAGCCCGGCCGACTGCCCGCGCGCCGCCGATGCCGTGGACCGAATGCTGGCCGTCACCCTCCAGCAGCAGACCACGAAGGCCGACCTGCACCGTTTCGCCGAGACCATCCAGCGCGAGGCCAAGACCTGGGCGGAGGGCCGATGACCGCCAATCCCCCGCCCCCACTCGGCCCGGCGTCCGAGCCCACGGTGGATCAGCTGCTCCAGGACGCCGACGGTGTCGTCGTCGACTGGGACGGCACCGTCGTCGACAACGCTGACATCCGGCTGAGCGCACTCCAGCAGGCCCTCGCGCCGTACGGCGTGAACGTCGACCCGCAGTGGTACACCCTGAACGGCGGCCTGCCCATCCGCGACGTCATCACCCGGCTCGCGGGCCCGCGGACCCTGCCCACGGAGGAGATCGTGCGCGCCAGCCGGCGCCTGCTTCTCAACGGCCCGCCGCCGCGGCTGATCAACAGCACGATCGACCTCTTGCGCCGGGCCGAGGCCCTGGGCCTGCCGCGGGCCGTCGCCTCCGCCGCGGCCGCAGTCCTCATCCACCCCGTCATCGAGCAGCTCGGCCTCGACGAGCTCCTGCCGGTCGTGGTGACGACCGAGTCGGTGACAAGGGGGAAGCCAGCGCCCGACGCGTACCTGGAGGCCGCCCGGCTGATCGGGCGCGCCCCTGCCCGCTGCCTGGCCGTCGACGATGCACCCGACGGCATCACGTCCGCACTGGCGGCGGGCATGCGGGTCCTCGCCGTCCGCGACGGCCTGCTCGCGCCCGTGCCCGGCCTCATCCCCGGGTGACCCGTAGTGCTGCTGCCCACCCCGGTGGGCAGCAGCCCCGTGCGAACCGGCCAGAACCCGACCGCCCCGCCCGTCTCGCGTCCTCGGAGTGCCATGCCCCGCAACCCAGCCCTAGCCGATCAAGAGCCCTGGTGGATCACCAACTACCGTGGCCAGGGCCCCCACCAGCGCTACGGCCACCACAACCACGCCAAGACGCAACGCACCGTCGGCTTCCTCATCCAGCACATGCACCTTGAGCCCAGCCAGGCAATCCTCGACCTATGCAGCGCCTTCGGCCGCCACACGCACGAGTTCACCCGGCGTGGCTTCCACCGTGCGATCGGGGTGGACCTGTCTCCCGACATGCTCGCGCACGCGGCCTCGTCGGCCGGCACTGACGGTCGGCGCCCCCCGTTCGTACGCGCCGACGTCCGGGCGCTGCCCTTTGGCAACGCGTCCACCGACGCCGTCGTGATGCTGCGGAGCTTCGGGTTCCTCGACGCCCCCGAGGAGGATCTCGATGTCCTGAAGGAGATCGCCCGAGTCCTGCGGCCCGGCGCCCTCCTGGGGATGGATCACTTCCCGCCCAACAGCGCTACGACCAGAGTGGGCACCAGGGTCCTGAAGGGTCCCCAGTCGACGACCACCGTGCACACCACCTGGGACCCGGTGACCGCCCGACTCAACAGCCGCATGTCCACCCGCTACGAGGACGGCCGCGTCGAACTGTTCCGCAGCTCCTCACGCCTGTACACCCCGGAGGACCTCCAAATGGTCCTCGACCAGGCCGGACTCGCGGTGCACGGGACATTCGGCGGGTATGACGGCAGCGCCCTTTCCGATGACAGCGCACGATGCGTCGTCATCGCACGCCGGGCATGACCGAAGAGGCCCGGAGCCCGGGGCAGGACCGGGGACCGTCAGTCGAACAGCGAACCTTGCACCGTGGGCGGCGGGAGGTACTTCTCCTCGACCGGCTTCGGCACGGTCCCGGCGATCTCCTCCAACTGGGCAAAGGTCGACCACCGACCCGTGGCCGCACCGCGCTCGACCGCGCGCTGAAACATCTGGGCCACCGTCCATGCTTCCTGGGTGGCGGGCCGACGGCCTGGGCCCAGGGGCACGCCAAGATTCTGAGCGAGCTGCTCGAACCCTCCCTCGACGTCCGGGCTGGCTTTTCGAGCCAGCTCTACCGCGTCCCAGCGGGTAAGGGAGGCAAGACGCGGGCACGCGGCCCGCTCGGTGTGCAACAAAGAGGCCTCGATGAAGCCCAGAGCGGCGACGATCCGGTGCGGCTGCGCCGTGACATGCCGCTCAATCTCCCGCAGGGCGAGCCCCACGGATCCCTCGGGGAGTTCGTCAGGCAGGCGGGGCGGCCGCGGATTCTTCCAGGAGGAGTGAGGTTCCTCGCAGATCTCCTGGTGAACCCGCCACAGGGGCCGGAAGTCCGCGCCACTGAGAGCGAGGGCAGCTACGGCCACTGGGACGGGGCCGCCGGGCTGACGGCGCAGCTCCACATCGACGACCACGAAGGTCGTGGAAACGAACTCGGCATCCATGATCCGCACCGGCCCCACGATATCGACTTCGCGCGATGGCGCGGGGCACATCCCGGCATGGCCGTGCCCCCGTCGCTGAGCCCGCCGGAGCGGGCTTTCGCGATTCGGCCAACTACGCGACTCGGCCGACCCGTTGTGCCGGACGGGTCCATGCATCTTTCATGCGCTGCCACCCGCTCTATCTCGGGAATCCCGGAGCGACTGAAACACACCAGTTCGATATCTCGGCCAGCTCGTTGAGCATCACGGACCAGCCACGACCGACAGATCGGGGGACAGCTTGAGCACGGACAGTACATCCGCGCAGCAGGGCGAGGACGCGTCGGCAGCGCGCCCTCCACAGAACGCTGTGAGTACGCCGCAGGAGGAGGAGTTCCTCTACCGGGACACCTCCCGGCTCCAGGCCGGTGCGCAGATGACGACCGTCACGATGGCGCGGCGCCTGCCCGCGCTGGTGCTGCGCTCCCTGAAGATGGCCTGGCGGGTCGACCGGGTCGCGACGGCCGGCCTGCTCGCCTGCCAGGTCGGCACCGGCATGCTCGCGGCTCTGGGCCTGCTGGCCGTCACCGGGACCCTGACCGCGCTGATCTCCTCCGGAGACATCTCCGACCGGCTGTGGGAGGCGGCCCCGCAGCTGGCCGTCATCGCTGTGGCGACCGGCCTTCGCGCCCTGCTGGGCATCACGGTGACGTGGCTGACCGGGCGGCTGCGGCCCTTCCTGGCCCGGGCCGCGGAACTCACCATGATCGAGGCGGCGCTCGGCGCCGAGCTCGCCGCGAACAACCAGCCCGGCTACAACGACTTCTACGACCTACAGCGAGCTGGGGTGGGAGCGCTGAGCGGCTTTGCGGCGGTCGGTCGTCGCCTACGCTGCCCCTTCGCGCGGCGCGCCGGAACGCCTGCCGCAGGCGTCTCGGGCCCCCTGCCTGACCGTCATGCCCGCTGCGCCGGAGCCTGCTATCCACCGCGTCAGGAAGAGGACCGTCATGTCTGCTGACCTGTCCACCACGACAAGCGCCCGGCGTGCCGCGATGGTGGAGCGTCTCGAGGCCGACGGCGTATTGAACGATGTCCGGCTGCGCGAGGCGCTGCTGTCGGTGCCGCGGGAGGTTCTGCTTCCCCACGCGTATGTACGGGTGAGCGATCCGGGCGTCGAGCCGATCGAGTGGCGCCTGCTCGACGGCGCGCACCCGGACGACCGGGAGGAATGGCTCGACCTGATCCACAGCGGTGAGTCGGTTCTGCTGCAGTGCGACGGGGAGCAGCTCGACGCGCTCGTCCGCGGGCCGGTGATCGGTGGGCACATGACGTCGATGTCGACCTACGGCCAGGCCACCGTCGAAGCGCTCCAGACACTGCAACTGGCGCCTGGGCAGCGATACCTGGAGCTCGGCCCGGGCCCGGGAGTCTCCCTCGCGCTCGCCGCCGCCGTCACCGGCCCCCGCCTCGCCGTCGGCGTCGAACGGGACGGCTACATGGCCGCCTTCGCCCAGCGCAACCTCGACCGGCTCGGCCTGGGGGCGACGGTCGTGGAGGGCGATGCTCTCGACGGGCACCCGGCGGGAGGAGTGTTCGACCGGATCCACTCCGGCATCGGCGTGCCCTGCGTCCCGTCGGCGTGGGTGGAGCAGCTCGCGCCCGGCGGGCGGCTGCTGACGACGCTCACCACCCGCACCCCGAGCTGGCCCGGACAGCTCCTTGCCACTCGTACCGGGGCAGGCGAGATCGAGGCAGTGCTGCGAGGGCGGCCGCGCGGATACCGGCCCATGCTCGGCTACCCGTGGCTCGACGCCGTGCCGATGCGGCCCCGGATCAAGGCCGACCCCGGCGTACCGCGACCGACCCGGCTCGCGCCGCCGCCGGACGACGCGTACGGCTTCTGGCTCGCGGCCGCATACCTGGCGCCCGGGCTCGTCCGCGACTTCCGGGCTGAGACGATGACGATCGCCACCCCCGACGAGGACTCCTGGGCGGTCGCCGGGCCCGGCGAGGACACCGTCCGCGTCCACGGGCCCCGGGACGTGTGGGCCGAGCTCGAGGACGTGCACGCCCGCTGGGTCCTGGCCGGACGGCCCGATGCGTACCGGGTGACCGTGCCGGAAGGCGGCGGGCCGCAGCACGTCGCCTCCGGTACCGGCCTGCGCGCCCTGACGTGGGTCCTGCCTCCGCTCGCGCCGGTGCCCCACCAACCCGCCGCCCCCTGCCCGACCGAGCACCACACGGAGAACGCCCTGTGAGCACTGCAGCACCGGGCCGGGACGACCGCTCTTTACCCATCGCGTACTGGGAGCCGCTCTGGGCAAGCGGCCGCCGCTACCGGCAGGCGTGCACGGCCGAGAAGCAACTGCTGGCCGAGCACCTCGGTCCCGGCAAGGGCCGCCCCGCCCTCGACATCGGCAGCGGCGAGGGCGCCCTGGCCCGCCACCTCCACCACGAGCTCGGGTACCGGACGACCGGCGCCGACTGTTCCCCCAGCGCGGTCAAGCTCGCCGCCGCTCACGACGCCGACCCCGGACCTGGCTTCGGCACAGGGCCGGCCTGGCAGCGCCTGGACATCACCACCGCCGACCTCACTGCCCTTTCACACCCCGCCTACGGGCTCATCACCTGTCGCCTGGTCTACCGGTGGATCGGCGACAAGCCGGCCTTTCTCGACCGGATCCGGCGCATCCTCGCGCCCGGCGGAGTCTTCTGGGTCGTCACCGAGATCTCCGGCCGCCGCACGACCACCAACCCGGCCCTCCAGAAGCTCGGGATCTCACCCCTAGACGTCGAACTGCTGACGACCGGCTGGTCCTGCGTACGGACCGCCGACCTCGATGTCCTGCGCTGCTACGCCCTGCGGCCCTGACCCCGTGACCAGAAGGAAGCATCCGGTGCCAGACATCGAAAACCGCACCCGAGAGATCTTTGTCTCCTACTGCCGCACCCGCTCGGATGCCGGGGCGTTCCGGCAGGAGATGGCACCGTGAACGCGCTGGTGAACGATCCCCGCTTCGCCGCCACGACGTTCTTGGTGGTCGATTTCGAAGGCCTCACGCCGGCGGGACGGCCTGCCGAGCCGATCGAGGTCGCGGTGCTGGCACTGCGCCCCGTAGGCGACCGGTTGGTGGAGGTCGGCCGGTTCGAGGACCTGATGCGGCCGCCCGCCGACGTTCCCGTGACCGCGCGGGACGTACAGCTCAAGGGCATCACCCAGCAGATGCTCTCCACGGCACGTCCGGCCGCCGAAGTGCTGTCGCGGCTCGACGCACGTCTGACCGCGCCGCCGTACCGGCTGGTCGCCCACCATGCCTCCACGGAGGCCGGGATCATCGGCCGACAGGCCGAGCACTGTCCCATGCTCGCGGGCACGCCACTGCTGGACACGCTGCGTCTGGCCAAGGCCGTGGCGCCCGGGCTCGGCTCCTACGGGCTGGATGGCCTGCTCGGCTACTACGGCATCCCCAAGCCGGCCGGACGGCACCAGGCCATGCCGGATGTCGAGGTCACCGCCCAGGTGCTGGCCCGGCTCCTGGACGACGGATGCGCCGACGGGCGGTGGAGCACCCTCCTCGAACTGGACGCGGTCGCCGGATTGCAGCCCAGTCGGCGGCCGCACGCAGCCCCGGAAGCGGAGCAACGAGCCCTGTTCTGAACCGGCGCCCCGGCAGGAAAGACGTGATGCGGTCAGCCCCTTCAGGGTCTGTGGACGATCGCGAAATTCCCCAGGTAAAAGTTCAGGTAATTCCCCAGCTACTGCCGCTGAACACTTCGCGAAGAACCGGCTGCAGGCGGTCGCGAGCTGGCAAGTCGGCAACGACAACGACGAAAGGCGGATCAGCGCGTCGGCTCAGACATGCCTCGCGCCTGGTCGCGGCTGGCGACCACCAGGTATCCATCGCTCTCGGGGGCAAAGGTGGTGGACTGCACCGTAAGCCCGACACTCCGCAACTGCGCCACGAGGTCCTCGTACCGGTAGGGCCAGATGGACAACCGCTCCGAGCAGGCTCGCACTGCCCCATCCGGCTCGATCTGGGCGACCACGATCTCGAGGAAGTGTTCCTGCTCCCAGCGCTGCTCGATCTGCCAGTAGTAGCTGACGACCGCATCGCGGTCGTTGCGGCGGATGAGTCGATCGCGGACGTCTACCCGTGAGCCGGCGGAGCGCACGAGCTCCCAGTTGCGTGAGTGGAGCACAAGGCGTCCGCCCGGATTCAGCAGCCGCGACATCGCTTCCAGTGCGGTCAGGCGCCCGGCTGCGCCCTCGGCGTGCCCGAGCGAATTGCCGACGCAGAACACCAGATCGAACGTGGAGTCCTCCAGGTGGTCGGGCAGCTCATCCCAGCTCGCGCGGAGGGCTCGAAGCGAGACACCCTGCTCGTCGGCGACCTTCTCGGTCCGGCGAACCATCCCATCACTGGCGTCTGCGGCGACCACGTCAAGGCCAAGACTCGCGAGACCGACGGCGAGCTGGCCGGTTCCACACGCGCAGTCGAGGACGCGTGAGTTGGGCGGCAGAGAGCCCACGACATCGCTGTAGTAAACCGCGGCTGCCTTGGCGGGGGTCAACCTGTCGTCCCCGATCAGCCACTCGTATACGTTGGAAAGCGCCCCATAGCCAGCCACCGCGACAACCTCCATCACTCGACGACACGCGGGCTAGACCGCGCCTCCGATTCGGACCTTGCGCCTCGCACTGTGCCGGGCCGTGTCAGCGAAGCATTGAGCAGGACCCAACCACTTCCGGCCGCTGAGACTCCACCGGATTTCGTGGGGAACCGCGACACGCCGCACCGACGCAGGTCCGTCGCGGATGACCAGGGCCTTGAGTACTGCCGACATGCTCGATGGACACAGCCAGATCCGCGACATGAGGTGCCAGTCGCTGCCGCAGATCCTCGAACCGCTCGGACCAGTGGGGTTCGTAGTCACTGACCACGATTATGTCAGTGATGTCAGCAGTCTCGCAGGATCGCCAGATCCCATCGCATCCCTCAGAGATCCATGGCTATCGCGTACCGAGTCGCTACTGTCTCCGCCCGCGGCTCTCTACCTTCCGCTGCGCGACCGTGCCGCCCGGCCAAGGCCGGCGGCTGGCCTGCGGTGACGCGCCGGCCGTAACCGGGACGTCATGCATAGTCGCCAGCTGCTCCGTTGAGGCGGGCGCTCACGGTGTCGGTGAACCTGTTGATCGCCGCACGAAGGCTGACGTGAGTCTGAGCCAGCGCACTGCCCTGCACTCCGCCGTCACGTTCAGGAGCAGAGGGATCGAACAAGTCACTCACAGGGTCAGACTGGATAAGCAAGTAGCGATACCTCTGAACATCGAAAGACATGATTGACTATTCGACACACGAGTCGATAGGCTTCTAGATAAGTCTTGATAGGTGAACATAGGAGACGCTACTCGTGAGGACTTGACATGCCCCTACTCCCCGCAGCGGAAGGTCCGGCTTTACGACGCGTGCCACTCGTGCCTCAGGTTTCTTGCTGTCAACGGCGCGCCGGACGTCGCCCTCGCCGCATAGGCCACCAAGCGGGAGTCCTCCTAGTGAGTCGGCAACGGCGCCAGTTTCTCCACCACCGCCCGCCTCGCCTTCTACGTCGACCTCGTCCCGGCCACAGAGTCGTCGGGTACCTCGATCCACGGGGAGCCAGAGGAAAGGCCCACAACCAGGCCCTCCTCCCACCCCACTTGACCAAAGGCATAGAGACCTCGCCGCGTGCCGGGCACTCCGCGTCGTCCTCGCACCCACCCAAACGACCGCTGGCTCCTCGCCTTGGATGAGACCCGGCAAGAAAGGGAGAGATGTGGCAGCCCCCAGGAAGTCGAATCTCGTCCTTGAAGCGCACTACGACGTCAAGGCCGCGACGGTCCTCCTCGGACTGGCCACCGAGGACCCAAAGGACAAGCGAGGCCAGAAGTGGTTGCGCGATGGGGTCAACCAGACAGTCGCCCCCTTCCCGCACACCCGCATGGCTGGCCGATTGGTGTTCACCGAGTCCCACCTCGCCGAGATCTCGGCGCGCCACGAGAGCCGGGTCCATGGCAACACCGGCAAGCGCAAGAGGCGCACGGCGAGCCGCCGGCCTGTGGCAAAACCGACAAGCGCAGCAGGCGCACGGCAGGTCGCCGGTCCGCGGTAGTGCTGCGCTCGCTGCCGCCGCCGCGTAGATCGCAATACGGCCGACCCGCACGACCAAGCACGGAGCGGCCTTCGAGGCCTACCGACCGGCCCGACAAAATTGGGCCCTGTGGAGTGCTGACGGACAGGAATGTCTGCAAGCGCTCCGCAATCCAACTCGACAGCAACAAGGGGTACGTATGCCATGGATCGAGTGGCGAGGGAAGAGTTGCCGAGTTCGATGGGAAACCGGAAAGGTTCATCCCGAGACAGGCAAGAAGCTGCTCGACTCGAAGTCGAGTACCGAGTGGACCGAGGAAGAGGCCTACAACTATGGCCTCGATCGTGAGTCAGATGTCCGCAACGATCGGTACCTCTCGCGTCGTGACGGTTCTGTCCTGATGCAGGAGTACTGTCAAACCTGGCCCGACACCCTCGACGTCGGGCACCTCCGGGACAAGGCGATCCGTTCCATGATCCGTCTGCACATCGTGCCCCGCTGGGGCGAAACAGCCGTGGGCGACATCAAGCCTTCCGCCTATCGGGCCTGGAGGAAGCAGCTCAAGGCGCTCCCCAACGTGGGCGAAAAGTACGGGGAGGAGATCCTCACGGTCTTCTCGATGCTAATGGACGACGCCGTCGATGATGAGCTGCGGACTTCCTCCCCCGTGCCGAAGGCAGCGAAGCAGAAGCGCGGCAGGTACAAGAAGAAGAAGCGGGAGAAGAAGCGGGAGATGCGCATCGAGGATGTGCATCAACTCGCTTGCAATGCACTGGTCTTCTGGGGCTTCCCCGGCTACGTGTTCATCTGGACGATGGCCATGACCGGGATGCGGCCGGGCGAGTTGTACGCACTCCGTCGCGAGTTCTG
The DNA here is from genome assembly GCF_043080425.1 of Streptomyces sp. NPDC015032. Taxonomy (NCBI): domain Bacteria; kingdom Bacillati; phylum Actinomycetota; class Actinomycetes; order Kitasatosporales; family Streptomycetaceae; genus Streptomyces; species Streptomyces sp. NPDC015032. The sequence continues at coordinate 36,385 of NZ_JBIBVN010000023.1, forward strand.
TCACCCAGCCTGGCCAGCCTCCGATCCAGATCCTGACCGGCGAGAGGAGGCGCTGGAGCGATACGCCGGTCAGGACGCGATGCCGGCGGTACGGGTGCACTGGCAACATCAGCGGGAACACGGCCAGTTAAAGCTGTTTCCACCGAAGTACGAGTCACACCGCGACTTGGTGATCCCCCGGTTCTTGGCGGAACTGCTGGAGATGCTTCTGAGCAGCCATGACAGCGAATGGGTTTTTCTGTCCATACGTGGCGGTCTGCTGGCGAACGCGAACTTTACCTACCATTACTGGAGGCCCATAGCCGACGGAAGGGCGGTCCATGAGAACTTCGACAGGACGAGGCTGGGGCGGAAGCAGATGGTGCGCTCGCGTCGGCCGCTGCCCAGGATTCCTGCGACGCCATACGCGGGCAAGCGCCTATACCTGGTGCGGCACGGGCACAAGGAGTGGATTGACGAGGTTGGCGGTGGGCACGCCCGGGTGGTGGTCGAGTCGCGGATGGGGCATGAGGTCGCGGGTGTTGAGGGGCTGTACAGCAACGTCACCACGACGATGGAACGCCGCATGATGGAGTCGTTGCAGATGCGGTGGGAGAGGTTCGTTGTGACGCTGGACCCCGAATGGCTGCCAGTACCTCCCACTTCCCTCCCAGTCGATCTTGACGAATGGGTGAAAGCCCAGGTCAAGGCAGCAAAGAGCCCTGAGTGATGAACTGGTTCATGAAGTTCATCACGACCAAGAGCTTCATGCCGTTCGTCATCTACCGCGTGCTGCTCGGCGTGCTGCTGTTCGCCCTGGTGGCGGCGGGTGTACTGAGCCCGCACGCGGGCGAGTCCGCGGGCTGACCAAGTTGCCACGCCTAAGGGCTGTCCAGCGCATTCTGACGCTTACACGCATCTACGCGCCTTGATCATCTCCCACTTTTCTCCCGGTCTCCCACTCGGGAGACCGGGAGGCGGGCAGCTGGCAGTGTGCAAGCGCAGGTTGCAACGGGTGCGAGACTGCCGCCATGGCTATGCACCTCATCTCCGTCATCGGCAGTAGCCCCGGAGTCGGCAAGACCACCCTGTGTCGTGCGGTGGCCCAGTGGCTTACCGGCGTCGGCGCATCGGTCGACCACTTCGAGGAGGCCGACATTCTCACACGGTCGGCCTTCAGGCCCGTGGCTGAAGAGTTCGCCAGTGAGACTGCCGCCGTCCAGCCTGCGACCTTAGTTGACTGCACTCGCGCCTACGTCGCGGAGTCACTCGCGGCGGGCACGGACTACCTGGTGACGGATGCCCTTCTGCCCTTCATCCCGTCCCTCGTGGCATGGGGCCACGACGAGGGGACTCTCGTCCAGGTCATGGAAGACTTGTCCCGGGCCGTGGAGCCGGCCCAGGTCACCGTGGTGTATGTCCACGACAACCCGGAAACGGCGCTGCGACGCGCAGTCGAGCGGGAAGGCGATGCCTGGGAGGACTGGTACGTACGGAAACTCGCCGACTGCCCTGGTACTCGGGCTGTTCATGACCTCTCGTCGGCTGCCGCTCATCTCCGCTTCGAAGCTGCCTTGACCCGTCGCCTCCTCGCACAGACCTCGTGGCACGTTCTGAACGTGAATGCAGGAACACTGAACGCTCAGGAGGCATACGCCCACACCCAGCGCCACCTGATGACCGTGCTGGAGTTGTCAGGACGACCTCCCCTGTAGCCGACCCCGCCAACGACCAAAGAAAACGGCCTCCAAACGGGACGCCGGGGGATACGCCGTGGTGCGCTTGGGGAACATCACCCAGGCACTGGGATCGCCTCCAGCACCCCTCCTATGTCGAAGATGACGCAACGCGATCCCATCCGGACTCCTTTCGCTGATTCCGCCGATTGCGCCGATTTCACAGGCACACGCTGGGGCTTGCCCGGCAAGGAAGTCGAGGAACGGGTGGTGCCGCGCGGAGTACGGGCGGTGCCACGGGCAGACCACGGCCGGCCGTAGCGTACGAGGCGTGCCCCGACCCGACACCACGGGTGGCATCCGCGTGGATCATCCGGGTTGATGGGGTTCAGGCAGATGGGGCCGAAAGTCCCTGCCGTACGACGTGCGCGCGTACCAGCCTGGGACACGTACCGCCGGAACCTGGAGGAAACCATGACCACCGCCGAGCTTCCCGTGATCGCAGCCGTCGACGGCTCGTCGCACAGCCGCGAGGCACTCGACTGGGCCGCGCGCGAAGCCGTCCGCCGGGGGCTCGCGCTGGTGATCGTGCACGCCCGGACGCCGACCCGGAGCAGCGTTCAGGAGACGCAGCTTCGCGGGGCGGAGGAGCTGCTCACCCAGTCGGTACGGAGGGTCTGCGAGATCGCTCCGGATCTGCACCCGACGACGCTCGCACCGCTGGATTTCCCCGCGGCGGCGCTCACCTCGCTCAGCCGCGACGCGTCGCTGGTGGTCGTCGGCTCGCGCGGGCTCGGCGGATTCCGGTCGCTGATGCTCGGCTCCAACAGCCTGGCGACCGCCTCGATGGCCAGGTGCCCCGTCGTCGTCATCCACGGCGGGCCGTCGGAGGTGGACGACGGGGCGACGGAGGCCTACGCCGACATTGTCGCGGGCGTGGCCGCCGACGAGAGCAGTGAAGCGGTACTGGACTTCGCCTTCGAGACGGCCGTTTCCCGACCCGGTGCGCGCCTGCGGATCGTGCACGGCTGGACGATGTTCTCCTCGATGCTGTCCGGCGGCCCCGTCTTCGACCGGGATGCGGCGGCAGGGGCGGCCGAGCGGACCCTCGCCGAAATCACCGCCGGACGGCAGGAGAAGTACCCGCAGGTCGAGGTCGTCAGGGAGCCGGTCGGCGGCTCCGCCTCCCGCACCCTGGTCACCGCCTCGGCGACCGCCGCGCTGACCGTGATCGGACGGCGCAGGGGCGGCGAGTCCCTCGGTCTCGGACTCTCCCCCGTCGCGCAGACCACGCTCACGCACGCGCTCGGCCCGGTGGCCGTGGTGCCCTGCTGACAGCGGTGCCGGCCCGCCCGTGCGTGCACACCCCTTGGCCTCGCACGCCGGCGGGCAGACACTGGCCCGATGACGCAGCGCGAGGATCTCTCGACCGTGATGGACCAGCTGTCCATCGATGCAGTGATCACCGGCTATGCCCGGGCGGTGGACGACGGCGCATGGACGGACTACCGGGCCCTGTTCACCGCGGACGGACGCGCCGACTACCGCAGCGCGGGCGGTGTCGAAGGGCCTGCCGACGAAGTCTCCCAGTGGCTCGCAAAGACCATGCGGCTCTTCCCCGTGCGCCAGCATCTGATCGTCAACCGCAGGCTCGGCATCCAGGATCTGGACGGCCGCCCGGGCGACCGCGCCGAGGTGCTGGCGGACTACCTGAACCCGATGCGGCTGGAGGGCGGCGGGGGCGGCACCGGGGCGGGGACGAGGGCGCCGGACTTCGTCTCCGGCGGACGGTACACGTTCACTTTGTCGCGTACGGAGAGCGGCTGGCGGATCCGTACCGTGACCGTCGACGAGAAGTGGCGCGGCACAGCGGGCCCGCGCGCCGTCGGCTGAGTCCGCCCAACGAGTGCTTCCGCCTTCCGGCGCCGGGGAAGAACTGCGGAACGGGTGCCCAGGGGTGACACTGCTGATCAGGCGGGGACGAGGAGGCGCGGCATGCGGATTCCGGCCGGTCGGCGCGAGCAGTGGCAGCGGATTCGGCGGTCCGGCCGGTGGCGCGGTTGCGGCGCGCTGTTCGCCGGTGCGCTTCCCGCGCTCGCCTTCCCCGCCCCTTCGTTGTGGTGGCTCGCCTACGTCGGTCTGGTGCCGTGGCTGCTGCTGATCCGGTCCGCCGGTACGGCGCGCCGCGCGGCGCTCGACGGCTGGCTCGGCGGGACGGGCTACCTGCTCGCCGTGCATCACTGGCTGCTGCCGAGTCTCCATGTGTTCCTCGTGATCCTGGCGGCTCTGCTCGGTCTGCTGTGGGCGCCGTGGGGACTGCTGGTCTTCCGGACACTGCACGGGCCGGCGCGCGCGGGGTCCGCCGCGGCCGCGGTCGTGGTGGTGCCGTGCGGGTGGCTGGTGATCGAACTGGTCCGCTCCTGGCAGGGGCTCGGCGGCCCCTGGGGGCTGCTCGGCGCGAGTCAGTGGGAGGTGGCTCCGGCGCTCCGCGTGGCATCGGTCGGCGGGGTGTGGCTGGTGAGCCTGCTGGTGGTCGCGGTGAACACCGCCGTGGCCCTGGTATTCGTGACCGCGGCCGCCCGGACGGTCGCCGTCGTCGCCGTCGTGGCATGCGCCGTGGCGGTGTCGGCGATGGCCCGGTGGGCACCGCGGCCCGAGCCGTCGGGCGTGGCCAGGGTCGCCGTCGTGCAGCCTGGCGTGCTCGCAGGACCCCACAGCGTCGAGCGCCGGCTCGCCGTCAGTGAGCAGCTGACCGGCTCGCTGGCGGGACGCGGTCTCGATCTGGTGGTGTGGGGCGAGAGCAGTGTCGGTGTGGATCTCTCCAGGCACCCGGACATCACCGCCCGGATCGCGGCCCTCTCGCGTCGGGTGGGTGCCGATGTACTGGTCAACATGGACGCTCTGCAGACCGATGCAAAGGGTCGGACGGGGATCTTCAAGTCCGCGGTGCTGGTGGGTCCGGAGGGATTGACCGGAGATCGGTACGACAAGATGCGGCTGGTGCCGTTCGGCGAGTACGTGCCGGCCCGTTCGGTGCTCGGGTGGGTCACATCCGTGGGCAAGGCTGCGGGCAAGGACCGGCTCCGCGGCACCCATCCGGTCACGATGCGGCTCCCCGGAGCCGACGGAGGCAAGGGGCTGCGCATCGGGCCGCTGATCTGCTTCGAGTCCGCCTTCCCCGACATGAGCCGACGGCTGACCCGGGACGGGGCGCAGCTGCTGATCGACCAGTCGTCGACCACGACGTTCCAGCACAGCTGGGCTCCCGAACAGCATGCCTCGCTCGGAGCGCTGCGTGCCGCCGAGAACGGCCGCCCGATGGTGCATGCCACGCTCACCGGCGTCAGTGCCGTGTACGGCCCGCAGGGTGCGCGCGTCGGTGCCCCACTCGGTACGAATACCAGTGGGGCCGCGGTGTTCGACGTACCGCTGGCGTCCGGCACCACCCTCTACGTACGGCTGGGCGACTGGCCGGTGCACGGGGCGTCGGCGGTGCTGGCCGTGTTCTGCGCGTACGAGGGGGTGCGGACGCTCAGGAGCCGTGACGGGGGCGGGCGGGCCGGTGCGGGGGACGCCAAGGCGTCGGTGGTCGTCTCGGGCGGCGAGCCCCGGCTCTGAGCCGGGGTGGGCCGGAGGCCGGTCCCGAAGGTTCGGGGCAGTGCCGTGCCGGTCCTGAAATGCCTCGTTCCGCCCCGCTCTCGCGCCACGCCATGGGCCCGGACGACACGGGACGGCTCACCCGGGCCCGTCCACGAGAGCCAAAAAATATCCGACGGCGATGTCGAGAACCCGTGACCGGCTCCGTCCCCGCTGTGAACGCGACCAGAATGGGTCGCACCAGCACCGAGGAGAAACACCATGGCCAAGTATCTGCTGCTCAAGCACTACCGCGGCGCCCCGGCTCCGGTCAACGACGTCCCCATGGACCAGTGGACGCCGGAGGAGATCTCGGCCCACGTGCAGTACATGAACAACTTCGCGGCCCGGCTCGAAGGGACCGGCGAGTTCGTCGACGGACAGGCGCTCGCCCCCGAGGGGACGTTCGTCCGGTACGACGGCGAGGGCCGCCCTCCGGTCACCGACGGCCCATTCGCCGAGACCAAGGACCTCATCGCCGGCTGGATGGTGATCGACGTGGACAGCTACGAGCGCGCCGTCGAGTTGGCCGGGGAACTGTCGGCCGCCCCTGGGGCGGGCGGGAAGCCGATCCACGAGTGGCTCGAGGTGCGCCCGTTCCTGACCGCGCCGCCCACCGTCACGGAGTGACCTCCGAGATGAACGAGGTACTGCTCCGGAGCCTCACACCGAGCGTGCTCGCGATCCTCGTCCGCCGTGGAGCCGGCTTCGCGGCGGCCGAGGACGCCGTACAGGACGCACTGGTCGAGGCGGTCCGCGTCTGGCCGGCCGACCCACCACGGGACCCGAAGGGCTGGCTGGTCACCGTGGCCTGGCGCCGGTTCCTCGACGCGACCCGGGCGGACACCGCCCGCCGCCGACGCGAGGACCTCGTCGACGACGAGCCTGCGCCCGGACCCGCACCCGCGGTCGACGACACCCTCCAGCTCTACTTCCTGTGCGCCCACCCGTCACTGACGCCGTCGTCCGCGGTCGCACTCACACTGCGCGCCGTCGGCGGGCTGACCACCCGCCAGATCGCCCAGGCCCACCTGGTGCCCGAGGCGACCATGGCGCAGCGCATCAGCCGGGCCAAACGCACCGTCGCCGGCAATGGGGTATCCCCTGCTCGAGCGAAGCCGAGAGCTCGGGGAAGGTTCGACCGCCCCGGCGACGTCGCCACCGTGCTGCGCGTCCTCTACCTCGTCTTCAACGAGGGCTACTCCGGCGACATCGATCTCGCCGTCGAGGCCATCCGGCTCACCCGGCAACTCGCAGCCGCGATCGACCACCCCGAAGTGGCGGGGCTGCTCGCCCTCATGCTGCTCCACCACGCCCGGCGCGCCGCCCGTACCGCGCCCGACGGCAGTCTGGTGCCGCTCGCCGAGCAGGACCGCGGCCGGTGGGACACCACGTCGATCGCCGAGGGCGTCGAGATCCTGCAGGCGGCCCTCTCCCGCGACCGGCTGGGCGAGTTCCAGGCCCAGGCCGCCATCGCGGCGCTCCACGCCGACGCGCCCACGGCCGAGGAGACCGACTGGGTGCAGATCGTCGAGTGGTACGACGAGCTCGCGCGCCTGACCGACAGCCCGGTCGTCCGGCTCAACCGCGCGGTGGCCGTCGGCGAGGCCGACGGACCGCGCGCCGGCCTGGCGGCGCTCGCGGCGCTGGACGACACACTGCCCCGCCACGCCGCGGTGGCGGCGCACCTCCACGAGCGCGACGGCGATCTGGCAACAGCGGCACGGCTGTACGCCGAGGCGGCCCAAAAGGCGCCCAACCTCGCCGAGCGCGACCACCTGACGCGCCGGGCCGCCCGGCTCAACGCCCGCCGGCGCCGCTGACGGACCACGCTCGAACCTTCCCGCGGCACTGGCACGGCCCCGCGGCCAGAACGGCCGGCCCACAGCGAGCAGTCAGGTCGAGACCAGCTGCACGTCGCCCTGCCCATCACGAACTGCGGTTGCCGTGACCGCTTTTACTGAATACCGAATTCCGCTTGATGACAACGAAGCGCCGCATGGAATCAGCCTTGATCAAGATGTGATCACGATACGAATATTCCGGTTGCTACTGCCCCACCGAGAAGTCAAGACTTGATCGTCTCCGCTCCTTCCCGCGAGGGGTCGCCCATGCACCTTCGAGACCGGGTTGGATGGCGACGGAAAATAATATGTGGAACTTGGTGCAAGGAAAGGGTATTGATGAAATTCCGAATGCGTGCAGCAACGGTGACCGTCGGAACCGCCCTGGCCGTATGGGGGCTTGGCGCCCCCGCTCAGGCCGCCACCCCCACCGTCAATGGCTCCGTTCAGATCCAGGGGACAATCCAGTGCGCCCCGGAGAGCAAGACGTACACGGTAAAATCGAAGCCCGCTCCGGTACGTTCCGGCCCGTCCAACAAAGCGGCGCAGATCGACGTCGTCTACCCCGGAAACAAGGTGCGCAGCTATTTTCACTGCGTCAATGAATCCAACATCTTCATCTGCATCGGCAGTTGCAAGGTCGACGAGAGCGGTGTCAGGGGACGCTGGGTGTTCCGCGGCCACGTGAGCTGATTCCTGACCACGGCACGGTTCGCTCGCCCCGGATCCACCGATCGATGACGGGCCGCAGGGGTCTGACACGAAGAGGTGCCCGCTGAGCTGGGGCGAGGGGAATTCTCTACGCCTCCATGGGCCCCAAGGCGTCGAATTCGGCCATTTGACATCCGGTTCGTGATGATCTGCCGGCTCGACGGGACTCGGCAGTGGGACAGGCACGGACTTCCGGGACGGCGGAGCTCTCGACGCCCCGTGATCCGGGTGGAGGCCGTGCCTGCCCCTGTCCCGCGGACCGATCCGGGCAGGCCCTCACCAGGCCCGTTCCCTCCCCGTTCGCGCACGGTCTTTTGCAGCCGATCGAACTGCCTCATCCGCAGCCCGGTGAACGCTTCCACCCACAACAGCTCAGCCCGCAACACCCCACCCACACAGGAGAAATACCCGCCCCGCAGCCTTCCGCAACACGCTTCAGGCACAGTCCAGGTCGCGCAGGACACGCTCGCACAGCTCGTGCGTCTGCAACGCGTCCCTGGCGTTCAGCACCTCCCCAGCCCGCACGGCGTCCAGGAACGACAGCACACTCTGCTCGATACCGCGCTGCCGGGCCACCGGAACCCAGTCCCCGCGCCGGCGTACGCTCGGCTGGCCCTTGTGGTCGATCACCTCGGCAAGGTTGACGACCTCGCGCTTGGAGTCCTGGCCGGAGACCTCCAGCCGCTCCTCGGTCGAGCCGCTGAGCCGGTTCATCAGGCCGATCGCGGTGAATCCGTCACCGGACAACTGCAGCACCACGTGGTGCATCAGACCGTCGCGGATCCGGGCCTGTACGACGGTGTGCTCGATCGGCCCCGGGACGAGGAAGCGCAGGGTGTCGACGACATGGATGAAGTCGTCGAGCACCATGGTGCGTGGTTCCTCGGGCAGGCCGACCCGGTTCTTCTGCATGAGGATCAGTTCACGCGGGTGCTCGGCGCACTGCGCGTAGCCGGGCGCGACCCTGCGGTTGAAACCGACGGCGAGGCTCGTCCCGCGCTCCTCGGCGAGGCTCACCAGCCTTGCCGATTCGGCGAGTTCGTAGGCCAGCGGCTTGTCGACGTACGTGGCGACGCCGGCGTCCAGCAGCCGGCCCACGATCTGGGGATGTACGGCGGTGGGAGCGTGGACGAACGCGGCATCCAGGCCCACGGCGAGCAGCGATTCGAGGTCGGCGTGGCGCTGCCGGGCCGGGATCCGGTGGGCCTCGGAGACCGCGGTCAGGGTGGCGGGGGTGCGGGTCTGCAGATGCAGTTCGACCCCGGGCAGGGTGGTCAGAACCGGCAGGTACGCCTTTCGCGCGATGTCTCCGAGCCCGATGCAGCCGACCTTCACGGGGTTCTCCCTCTCACTGTTCGGCACCCTCGCCGGCGCGGTGTTCGCCGGCGAGGGTGCTCCGTCGGGCTCTTCGAGCCGATGTCTACCGCGATGGCCTGTGCGCGTCCTTCGTCCGGGCAGCATACGTGTGCTGCGGCGGCCGCCAGTCGGCGATGCCGTCGAAGGTGCGCAGGACGAGCGTCGGTCCGAGCCGCGAGACGGTGGACATCAGGGCATCGCGCAGCATCACGGAAGGGGCACCGGTCCGGCCCATCAGCCGGGACACCTTCGCGGCCTTGCGGACGACGGCTGTTGTGCGGGGCAGCCGGTCGGCGGTGTAGGCGGCCAGCCCCGCACCGAGGTCGCCGTCCGGCGTCACGTGGTGGGCGAGCACGATCGCGTCCTCGACTGCCTGGTTGCCGCCCTGGCCGAGGGTGGGTGCCATGGCATGGGCGGAGTCGCCGACGAGGACGGTGCGGCCCCGGTGGAAGGACGGCAGGGGGTCGATCAGATGGTGCACGTCGTTGCGGAGCACCTGGCCGGTCTCGGCGGCGGCGATGACCGAGGGGATCGGATCGTGCCAGCCACCGAAGCGGCGCATCATCTCCGCCTTCTCGTCGTCGACGGCATGGGCTCCAGCGGGAGCGATCGCGGCCCCGTAGGCGTAGATCCTGCCGTCCTTGAGCGGCTGGGTGCCCCAGAGGGCGCCGCGCCCCCAGGTCTCGTGCGGTGCGAAGGACCGCCCGGACGCGGGGACGACGAAGCGCCAGGTGGTGAATCCGGCGTACGAGGGCCCGGGGTGGGCCGGGAAGAGTACGCCGCGTACGCCCGACTTGATGCCGTCGGCACCGATCACGAGGTCGGCCTCGATGGTCCCGGACGCCGTCCGGACAACCGCGCGCGCACCGCCCGCCGCACCCGGATCGAGAAGTTCCGCCGCGGTATCGGTACGGACGGTGGCGTCGGGCAGCCGGCTCACCAGACGGCCGACGAAGGTGGCCCGGTGCAACAGGACGATCGGGCCGCCGAACCTCTCGGCCGCGGCGGTGCTGTCCGTACGGGAGAGCCAGCGCCCGCTCGGGGTGCGCATGCCGCCCGCGCCCTGCCAGGCGGCGAGGGATCTGATCTCGTCGCCGAGGCCGATGACGTCCAGAGCGCGCTGGGCGTTGGGAGAGAGGGCGATGCCGGCACCGACGGGTTCCAGGGAGGCGGCGCGCTCCAGGACGGTGACCCGCCAACCGCACCCGCGCAGGGCCACCGCCGTGGTGAGGCCGCCGATTCCGCTGCCGATGACGACGGCGTGGGGTTTGTCCATCACTCCTCCTCGAAACTACACCTGTAGTAGCGATTCCACCGTACTACAGCTGTAGTTCCCCGGATAGATTGGCCCCATGGCCACACGCACCACCGGCACCTCCCGGGCCCATCTCATCGCCGATGCCGCTCTCGCACTCCTCGCCGAACGAGGGATGCGCGGACTGACCCACCGGGCGGTGGACGAGCGCGCCGGACTCCCCCAGGGGTCGACATCCAACTACGCACGCACCCGGCAGTCCCTGCTGGAGGCGACGGTGCGACGGCTGGCGGAGCGCGAGGCACGGGTGCTCGCCCCGGGTGAGCTCCCCGTTCCTGGCGCCGGGCAGGCATCCGGGACGTACACGGGCCCGGGACGCGGTGCGGAGAACGGCCCGCGCCCCGGCCCGGAGGCGCTGGTCGCCGGTCTCGCGTCGGCCCTGCACCGGTATCTCACCCGCCATCCCGAACTGCTCGTCTGCCGCTACGAGCTCGCCCTGGAGGCCACCCGCCGCCCGGAACTGCGGAAGTTCTACGACGCGACGGGCCGTCAGTTCCGCGAGCCGCTGACGGCCCTGATGGCGGCGGCCGGATCGGCCGAGCCCGAGCGGCACGCCCTGTCCCTGGTGGCCTGGTGCGAGGGGCTGATGTTCTCGTGCGCCGCGGGTTCGTACCACCAGTCCGTGCCGACCGAGGAGGAGTTGCGCACCGGCTTCGCCGAACTGCTGCGCGGGATGCTGGGATCCGACGGGGCATTGCGCTGACCGGAGTCACTCGTGCGGGCCAATCCGGGCCTCCCGGCTCACCGGGAAGCGGTTCCGCCCAGCAGAGTTGACCAGGTGCAACGAACCAGAATCACCATGAAGCTCCTGGTCGGCGTGGCGGTCACGACGCTGTCCGGCTGTGTGTCCGTGACCCCGCAGCCGGACGTTCCGCCCCTGCCCGGGAACAGCAGCCCCGCCCAGGACCTGGCACCACAGATCGCGCGGCCACCGGTTCACGACAGCCTGGAAGCCGTACCGGCCCCCGGACCGTCCGCCTCCGCGTCCGCTCCCACGGCCGGGACACCGGCGGACACCGGCCGCGCCGCCGCCCTCGCGCCACGGCAAGGGAACCATCCGGGGGCGGCACGGCCCCGACCGCGTCATGCCCCGCCCCTCGTGACCGTGCCCGCCCCGGCCGTGCCCGCTCCGGCCGTACCCGCCCCGGCCGCGCCGGCCCCCGTCACCGGAACGGACGTCTGTGCACTGGGACGGGGGTACGGGCACTGGCCGGCCGGCAGCCCGCAGTCCCGGATCTGCGACAACACCTACGGCCGCTGAGACCGGTACGGGAAAGACGCCACCGGACCCGGTACGGGAAGAGCGAGCGGGTGGCCCGTCCGCCATGGACGGACCACCCCTCACATCTCCCGCAGTCTCAGCTCCAGCCGTGCGATCGCCGCACGGACCCCTCCCCCGTAGCCGTCGTCCGCCCCGTCCTCGGCGAGCACACCGGAGGCGGCATGGGCCCGGTCCAGATGGATCCGGGCCGCCTCGGGACGCTGGAGCTTCACATAGTCCGCGGCAAGATTGAGATGGAGCGAGGGGTAGAACGCCCGCACCGCGAGTGCGTCGGAGTGCTGCGCCGCCCGCTCGTCCGTCAGGCTGTCGGCCGCGGTCAACGCCCTCAGGTCCCAGGCCAGTTCATCACCGGGATCATCCTGGGTGTCGGCCATGTAGTGGGCGAGGGTGCACCGGTGCAGGGCGTCACCGTCCTCGCCGATCTCCGACCAGAGGTCGCCGAAGCGGTTGCGGGCCTCCTCCCGGTCACCACCGTGCAGGAGCATGATCGCCTGGCCGATCCTGGTCATGACGGCGTCCTTCGACGCCTCCCGCTGCTCCGTCACTGCGGCCTCCCTGTCCTTTGTCCACCCGTTCCCGACCGACCGTTCCCGATCGACGCTAGCCGCAGCCGCGACCAATACCGCTGAGGCTCGGGCGGGCGTCCGGGACTGTCCACCGGGCGCCCGCCACCGGCCGGGACCGGGACCGTGGCGTCAGCCCAGGTCGGGGATGCGCCAGTCGATGGCCTCGTGCCCCTGCGCCGCCACCGCTTCGTTGATCTGGGTGAACGGACGGGAACCGAAGAACTTCTTGGCGGAGAGCGGCGACGGGTGCGCGCCCTTCACCACCACATGGCGGTCCTCGTCGATCAGCGGGAGCTTCTTCTGGGCGTAGTTGCCCCAGAGCACGAAGACCGCCGGATCGGACCGCGAGGCGACCGCGCGGATCACCGCGTCGGTGAACTTCTCCCAGCCCTTGCCCTTGTGCGAGTTGGCCTCGCCGGCACGCACCGTCAGCACCGCGTTGAGCAGCAGGACGCCCTGCTGGGCCCACGGCATCAGATACCCGTTGTCCGGGACGGGCAGGCCGAGCTCCTCCTTCATCTCCTTGTAGATGTTCCGCAGGGAGGGCGGTGTCTTCACCCCGGGCCGTACGGAGAAGCACAGGCCGTGCCCCTGGCCCTCCCCGTGGTACGGGTCCTGGCCGAGGACAAGGACCTTCACCTTGTCGTAGGGAGTGGCGTCCAGAGCGGCGAACACCTGGTCGCGCGGCGGATAGACCGGCCCCTTGGCCCGCTCCTCCTCGACGAACTCGGTGAGCTCCTTGAAGTACGGCTTCTGCAGCTCTTCGCCGAGGACGCCGCGCCAGGACTCGGGCAGCAGGTCGGTGTCGGTCACGTCAACAACCTCCGGTAAGTAATACGTTCTCCATCCGAGAACCTACCGGGGGCCACTGACAACGGACCCCGCGAGCCCCGTCGGGGGCCTACCAGCTGGCCTTGCGGTACAGCTCCCACATCTGCATGACCGTCTGCGGGTCCAGGGCGCGCTCGCCGCCGCCGATGTCCTCGCCCGATGCGACGTACAGCTTGCCCTGCCACAGCGGCAGCAGCCGCACATCGTCGACCAGGATCTGCTGGGCCCGTTCGAACTGCTTGCTGACCGCGCCCCGGTCGCTCTCCTTGCGGGTCTGCGGCAGCAACCGCTCGGTGATCTCGTCCTTCATGTAGGGCGTCCCGGTGATGCTGTCCTTGCCCACGAAGGGGGCGATGAAGTTGTCCGGGTCCGGGAAGTCCGGGAACCAGCCACGGCCGAAGACGGGGTACTCACCCTTGGTGAAGCCTTCCTGGAAATCCTTCCAGGGCTTGCTCTTCAGCGTGACCTCGAACAGTCCGGAGGCTTCCAGCTGACGCTTCAGCTCGTCGAACTCGGGGGCCGTGGAGGAGCCGTACCGGTCGGTCGTGTACCAGAACGTCAATGCGACAGGTTTGGTGAGGCCCGCCTTGACGAGGATCCGCTTCGCCTTGTCCCGGTCGGGATCGCCATAGGCGTCGAAGAAGCTGGTGGTGTGTCCCGCGATGCCCTTGGGGACCATGGAGTACAGCGGCTCGGCCGTGCCCTGGTAGACCTTGGCCACCAGCGCGTCACGGTCGACGAGCTGGGCGATGGCCCGCCGTACGGCCACGTTCCCGGCGGCCGGATCATCCGGGTTGAAGACCAGGAACCGGATGTCGGCGCCGACAGTCTCCACAATCTGCAGATTGCTGTTCTTGTCCTTGTTGTCTTCCAGGCTGACGACCTCCTCGGCGGTGAGGCCGCGATAGATCGCATCGATCTCGTTCTTCCTCAGCGCGGCGACCACGGGGGCGGAATCCTTGAAGTACCGGATGGTCACAGCGTCGTTCTTGCGGTTGGCGAAACCGTTGTAACCCGGATTCCTCACCAGTTCGGCCCGGTTCCCCGGCTTGTACGTATCGAGGAGGTAGGGACCGGATCCGGTGACCTTTCCATCACTGCGGATCTTGTGCTTGGAATAGTCGCTGGGCGCCACCAGCGACATCGCGGGCGTGGCGAGGATGAAGGGGAAAGTGGCGTCCGGCTTGGTGAGATGGAAGACGACGATGTCGTCACCCCTGGTCTCGACCCGGTCGAGCGAGCCGAGCATGCCGACGGGGCCGCCCTTGACCTTGATCTCCGAGATCCGGTCGATGGAGTACTTCACGGCCTCGGCGTCGAGTCTGTCGCCATTGGAGAATTTCAGACCCTTGCGGAGTTTGCACCGGTAGGCCGTGCTGGTGGTGTCGGTGAACCTGCACGACTCCGCGGCATCGGGCTCGGGGGTGGTGCTGCCGGTCGGAAAACTCACCAGCGTCTGAAAGACATTCCGCATCAGTTCAAAGGAGTTGTCCCACGCAGCCGCGGGATCGAGGGTGGAGGGCTCACTCGTCGTACCGACGACGATCTTCTGCTCCACTTTCGAGCCACTGTCGGCGAGAAATCCGCAACCTGCCAGCAGAGAAAGGGAAGCAAGGACTGCAGCGGCCTGCAGACTGGCTCGGTAGAACACGTGAACGCTCCTCGATCAGCCATGGGTCGGCAGACCTTACCGCAGCGCCCCGTCGGGTCAATCCCCAGGCCCGACAGGGCACTTGAGTCAATCAGGGCCAAACCCGCTCAGGCCGTTGTCAGTTCACGCCCGCGTTCAGGAAGATCCCGCCATCGACCACCAGTGTCTGTCCCGTGATCCAGTCGGACTGGCTGGATGTGAGGAAGGCAGCGGCGCCGCCGACGTCCTCGGGGACCCCCAGCCGGCCGAGCGGATAGGCCGCGACGACCTCCGCCTCACGGCCCTCGTACAGCGCCCGGGCGAACTTCGTCTTCACGACCGCGGGGGCGATCGCGTTGACCCGGACGACCGGCGCGAACTCGTGCGCCAGCTGGAGGGTCAGGTTGACCATGGCGGCCTTGCTCATGCCGTACGCGCCGACGAACGGCGAGGCGGAGATACCGGCGACCGAGGCGATGTTGACGATCGCCCCGCCGTTCTCCTTCTGCCAGGCCTTCCAGGTCTGCTGGGCGAAACCGAGAGCCGAGATCACATTCGTCTCGAAGACCTTGCGGGCGACGTTGAGATCGAGCTCCGCGATCGGGCCGAAGACCGGGTTCGTACCGGCGTTGTTGACCAGGAAGTCGACCCGGCCGAACACCTCCATGGTGCGCTCGACCGCCTCCGCCTGGTGCGCCTCGTCGTGCGCCTTGCCCACCACACCGATCGCACGGCCGGAGCCGAGCCGCCCCACGGCCTCCCTCAGAGCGTCCTCGCCCCGCCCGGTGATGCACACCCGGTCGCCGCGGGCCACGAGCGCCTCGGCGACGCCGTAGCCGATGCCCCGGCTCGCGCCCGTGATCAGCGCGACCTTCCCACTCTCCTGCACAGCCATGATGTCCGTAGCCCCCCAGGTCAGTTGAGCGGTCCGCCGGCGACGTACATGACCTGGCCGGAGACGAAGCCGGCCTCGTCGCCCGCGAAGAAGGCGATGGCGTTGGCGACGTCCTCGGGGCGGCCGACGCGCTGCACCGGGATCTGGGTGGCGGCGGCGGCCTGGAACTCTTCGAAGCCCATGCCGACCCGGGCCGCGGTCTGCGCGGTCATCTCGGTGACGATGAAGCCGGGCGCGACGGCGTTGGCGGTGATGCCGAACTTGCCGAGTTCCTTGGCCAGGGTCTTGGTGAAGCCCTGCAGGCCGGCCTTCACCGCGGAGTAGTTGGCCTGCCCGCGGTTGCCGAGCGCCGACGAGGAGGAGAGCGAGACGATTCGGCCGAACTTGGCGTCCACCATGTGCTTCTGGACGGCCTTGGCCATCAGGAACGCGCCCTTGAGGTGCACGTTCATCACGGTGTCCCAGTCGGACTCGGTCATCTTGAAGAGCAGGTTGTCGCGGAGCACGCCCGCGTTGTTGACGAGGATCGTCGGGGCGCCGAGCTCGGCGGCGACCCGCGCGACCGCGGCCTCCACCTGGACGCTGTCCGACACATCGCAGCCGACCGCGAGGGCGGTGCCCCCAGCGTCGGTGATCTTCTCGACGGTGTCCTTGCAGGCCGCCTCGTCGAGGTCGAGTACGGCGACTGCGCGACCCTCGGCCGCCAGGCGCACCGCGGTGGCGGCGCCAATGCCCCGCGCCGCTCCGGTCACGATGGCGACGCGCTGCTCGGTGGTGGACATGCTTGGTTCTCCTCGCCCTTGGATCGCCGCTCAGCGGACGTCGGGGAGGCCCGGCACGGAGCGTTCGTGTGCGCGGACCCTTCCCGATAGCTGAGCAACCGCTTAGTACCTTCAGCAGACGAGACGCTAGAAGCCCTGGCACCCGGTGTCAACGGCCCACGGCCGCAGGGGCGCATGTCACACCCGGTGGCGCCGCTGCCGCAGTGGTCACGAGTCGCGGCGCCGGGGCAGGAATGTCAGCGCACCAGCAGGTCCAGCAGCCGTTCGACCTCGGCCTCCGGGTCGCTCGTGAGGCCGCTGTGCACGGGGCTCGGCTGGACCACGGTGGAGCGCGGCGCGATCAGCCAGCGGAAGCGGCGGCCCGCGTCGTCGCGAGCGGCCGGGCCCGCGTCCGCACCGCCGCGGCAGACGCCCTCGACGGCGCGCAGGGCGGCCCGTACTCCGACCACGTCGGCGGTCGGGTCAAGGGCGTTCAGTTTGGTCTCGTCGAGATGGGTACGGGCGGCGACGAAGCTCCGCGCGCGGCAGTAGACGACCACGCCCGCGTTGAAGAACTCGCCGCGCTGCACCCGCGGCACCACACGCAGCAGCGCGTACTCGAAGACATCGCGCTCACTCACTGCTGGCCGTCCTTGTCGTTCTTCTTCTTGGTGGGGTGGGGCCACGGGGTGAGGTGTTCGGTGAGCCAGCCAGGAGCCTGGGACGGCTTGGGCTCGGTGGGGCCCTCCAGCGTGATCCGCTCATGAATGGTCGCGGCGCGCGGCAACAACGCCTCCACATAGGCGCGGCGCAGCTCGTCCGTGGAGTCGAAGCCGGGCTCGTCCACCAGCCATTCGTCGGGGACGTCGGCCGCGACCTCGGTGAGCAGTTCCTCGGTGACCAGGGGGGCGAGCTCGGCGGCCGCCGCCGCGATGTCGGGGGCGAAGGGGGCGAGCGCATGGTCCGAGGCGTTGTACGGCTTGGCGGCGGACGTCCGGACGCCGGGCCAGTTGTGGTGCCAGATCATGGTGGCGCCGTGGTCGATGAGCCACAGGTCGCCGTGCCAGATCAGCATGTTCGGATTGCGCCAGGACCGGTCGACGTTGTTGATCAGCGCGTCGAACCAGACGACCCGGCCGGCTTCCCGGGAGTCCACCCGGTAGGCGAGCGAGTCGAAGCCGATCGATCCGGGCAGGAAGTCCATCCCGAGATTGAGCCCGCCGCTGGCCTTCAGGAGCTCCTGCACCTCCTGGTCGGGCTCGGCGAGCCCGATGACCGGGTCGAGCTGGATCTGTACGAGGTCGGGGACGCGAAGGCCGAGCCTGCGGCCGAGCTGTCCGCAGATGACCTCCGCGACCAGCGTCTTGCGCCCCTGTCCGGCGCCGGTGAATTTCATGACGTAGGTGCCGAGGTCGTCGGCCTCGACGATCCCGGGGAGCGATCCGCCCTCCCGCAAGGGTGTGACATAGCGGGTCGCGATGACTTCGGTGAGCATTTCCCCAGGCTATATGGCTCAGATCCCTGGAGATCCACGGACCGAGGTCAGGGCCGTACAGCCTGGGGAATCACCCCGATCAGCCCTGGGGAGAATCTGGGGAGTTTTGGCCGGCGACCCGCTTTCCGAGGAAACCGTCGATCACAGCCCGGCCCCGGTTCCCGGCCCCGGGCATGAAGTGCGCGTAGTAACCGAGCGTAATCGTCGGCGATGAGTGCCCCAACCGCTGGGCCAGGGTGGCGACAGACTCGCCTGCCTCCAACATGATCGAGGCGTAGGTATGTCGCAGCACGTGGAAACCGTCCTTGGGAGCTGCAGCCCACTGCCAGGGCTTGGCTCCCTCGGGCCGCTGGGGGATGACCTCAGCCTTGGCCAGAGCAGGCTTCCACGTATAGGTGTTCCATAACGACCACGCCTCCCTGCACCCCTTCGATGCCTTCGGCCACTGCACCGACTTCACGCGCATCGGATTTCGAGCGATCCGCTTGTCATCAACAGCTGTCTCCAGGATCCCTGACAGCTCACCCAAGATGCCACGCACATAGTCGACCGACCTCACGGAGCTGCCAAGCTTCGCTATGTATACACGCAGTTCTGCCGGCGTTACTGAGGCTGAACTCGTGATGTCGCTGGGTTGTTCAGGTGGGTCTGATGGTCAGGCCGGTCTCGGCGAGGCAGCCGTCTATGAGGTCGCTGCGGTACTGGATGTGCCGTAAGCCGCGTCGGACGCGCTGGATGAGGTGTTCGGGGGTGGTGAAGGCGACGTTGGAGAGCCAGCCGCGCCGCGGGAGGGGCCAGATGCCTTCGACGGGGTTGAGGTCGGGTGCGTAGGGCGGCAGGTAGTAGATGGTCAGCCAGTCCCGAGAGGCGGCGAACTCCCGCGGGCCGGCGGCCTTGTGGACGTTCAGGTTGTCCCAGATGAGGACGATCGGGCCGCCGAGCTGCTGGTGGGCGGCGATCAGCAGGTCTCGGTGGTCGCGCCAGGAGAAGCTCTTGCGACCGTCGCGGCGGCCGTCGTCCCGGCGCGGCCGGTAGATCAGCTGCGACCTGTGGCCGGGCTTGTAGCAGGTCAGGCCGCGATGGACACCCGTCTGCGGGAACGGCCCCGCACCCGCACGACCGGGGTCCGGCCGCGCTGGGACCAGGTCTTGGCCTGCGGCGGCGTCATGGAGAAACCGGGTTCGTCCTCGAAGACGAGCCAGGCCCCACGAGCCGCCGCGAGCCTTCCGCGCAGGGCCACAGCTCCTTCACCCACCCGGCCACCGCCTCATCGTCCCGCTCGACTGCCCGTCGGGCCGGGACCTGGCAGGACCAGCCGTTGCGCACCAGCAGCTTGCGCACACCCTGGACCGTGCAGGTCAGGTGGAAGCGCCGACCGATCACCGTCCTCACGCGGCTCAGGGTCCAGCGTTGCTCTTCCCAGCCGTGCGCGGCCGGCCCCCTGGCCAGCTCCGCCTCCGCACCCCGGCGCCCAACTGTCCCTGTTCGACCAGGACGAGGGCCTGCGGCACCAGGTATTCCTTACCGATACCCCTTACTCCGGCGGTGGCTCCGCACAGTTCCTTGAGGTCCGCCACCGCGGACACGCCACCGTCGAGGACCACATCCGGTGCGGCAAGAACACTGGCTTCGGCCGCTTCCCCTCCCGTCATTTCGACGTCAACGCCACCTGGCTTGAACTCAGCCTCACGGCGATCGATCTCCTCGCCTGGGCCCGCGTCCTCCTGCTGGATGGCGAACTCGCCGCCGCCGAACCCAAGAAACTTCGCTACCGGCTGCTACACGTTGCTGCCCGCCTCACCCGCGGTGGACGCCGCCTCCACCTGCGGATCTCGGCGACCTGGCCCTGGAGACACGAACTGGCCACGACTTTCCACCGCCTTGCCGCACTGCCCCGACCGGCTGACTGACCTGCGGCCTCCCGCCCACCACGATCCGAAGGCCCCGGAGAACCCGACCATTGCGCCGGGACTCCACCATGTCCAGGCAACAGAATCGCCTCGACCGCCCAACAGTTGGTGATCAACGCAGCCGCCTCAGCCCAACCGAATCGGCGAGGTTAGCAGGCCCGGTCTCCCCTGCCTGTTCACCGCACGGAGCAACAAGCGAAGAAGATCCGGAGGAAGCACTGCGAGCTGCGCGGACCTGACCCGCCACTTCAGAGGCGACGACAACGCCATCAAGGCAGCTCGGGGACCGAAAGGCGGGACCGCATGGCCGACTGGTCGACATCGGAGCTGGATGGGCTGTCCAGAACGCCGGATATAAGGACCCGAATTGGCCAAACTGCGGGATTCGAGTATTGAGATTCGGCCACCGTGACTGACTTCTGCGTCACGCCTGTGACCGCGGGAAATCATCTTTCACCATGACGATGCCACTCACCTCGCTTTCCGATAAAAGCGCAGCTCTGGCCCTTTATTGTCACTCGCCCTCATCTCATGCATACTGACGTACGTTCACGTTGTTCAGACTGAAGGGCGGTTGGCTTGCCGGTGCTACGATTACCTTTACTTGCAGACAGTCGACATTCCAGTCGCGCACCGGAGACCTGTTTATTTCGATGCGGCAATGCCTGTGCCGGACACGCGCCCAATACCTCGGGAAACCGCTACTTCGGCAGCGTGCTGCGCGAGTCCATCTCCCGCAGAAACCTGCTCGGGGCCGGAGCCGTCGCTCTCTCTGCTCCGCTCACTCCCTCCACCGCGCCGGCCGCCACGGCCAGGAGCGCCGCCGCGGGAACTCCCGCCGGACCACCTGCCGGAGAGACCCCCGGTTTCCCCGCGGTCCCGCCGGACAGCGGGGACCGCGTTACCCTCCCCGAGGGCTTCGAGTACGACGTGCTCATACGCTGGGGCGACCCGGTGCTCGCCGGGGCCCCACGCTTCGATTTCGGCAACCAGACCGAACTCGCGCAGTCCGGCCAGTTCGGCCCGAACAACGACTACTGCGCCCTCGTCCCGCTGCGCACCGACGACCGGTGGCTCATGGTGAGCAACCACGAGTACGTCAACGAGCCGCTAATGTTCCCCAATTGGGACCCTGCGGGCCCCTCCGAGGAGCATGTCCGCACCTCCTGGGCGGCGTACGGGATGTCCGTGGTGCTGGTGGAGCGCCCGCGCGCCGGGGGTCGGCTGCGGGCCCGTTCCTCCTCCCGGTGGAACCGCCGCATCACCCTGCACACCCCCTTCGAGGTGCGCGGCCCGGCGGCGGGGTCGCCGCTGCTGTGCACCGAGGCCGACCCGACCGGCCGTACCGTGCTCGGCACCATGGCCAACTGCGCGGGCGGTACGACCCCCTGGGGCACCGTGCTCTCCGGCGAGGAGAACGTGCACATGCCGTTCTCCCACGCGGAGAAGCCGACGGACCCGCTGGTCAAGGAGGGCCTGAAGCGCTACGGCTTCGCGGAGGGGCCCTCGCTGCGCGCTTGGGAGAGGTACGACCGGAGGTTCGACCTCGGCAAGGAGCCGCACGAGGCGCACCGGTTCGGCTGGATCGTCGAGGTCGACCCCTTCGACCCGGATTCGGTGCCGGTCAAGCACACCGCGCTCGGGCGCTTCAAGCACGAGGGCGCGACGATCAGCGTGACCCCCGACGGCCGCGTGGTCGCCTACATGGGGGACGACGAACGTTTCGAGTATGTCTACAAGTTCGTCTCCGACGGGCGGATACGCAAGGGCGACGGCTGGTCCGCCCGGCGGCACAATATGCGGCTGCTGGACTCCGGCACCCTCTACGCGGCCCGTTTCACCGGCGACAGCCCTGCGGAGCAGATCGACGGCTCCGGGGAGCTGCCCGGCGACGGCGAGTTCGACGGCACCGGAAAGTGGCTGCCGCTCGCCCACAACGACCGCAGCTTCGTACCCGGAATGACCGGTGACGAGGTCTACGTCTTCACCCGGATCGCAGCCGACCGCGCGGGCGCGACCCAGATGGACCGCCCGGAGGACGTCGAGGCCGACCCCCGCACGGGGCGGGTCTACGCGGCGCTGACCAACAACGACTACCGGGGCGCGGCGGGTCAGCCGGGCCCCGACGAGGCCAACCCCCGCAAGGACAACCGCGACGGCCACGTGCTGGAGCTGTGCGAGCGTGGGGACGACCCGACCGCGGAGCGCTTCGTCTGGCGTCTGATGCTGGTCTGCGGCGATCCCGACTCGCCGAGCAGCTACTACGCCGGCTACGAGAAGTCTCGGGTCAGTGCGATCTCCTGCCCCGACAACCTCGCTTTCGACTCGGTCGGCAACCTGTGGATCGCGACCGACTCGGGCGCCCAGGGCGGCGTCAACGACGGCCTCTACATGGTGCCGCTCAGCGGCCCCGAGCGCGGCAGGGTGCAGCGCTTCCTCACCATCCCGGCGGGCGCGGAGTGCTGCGGTCCGGTAGTCGGCGAGGACTATGTGCTGGTCTCGGTCCAGCATCCGGGCGAGCTCCCCGGCGCCACCCCGGCCAACCCCGCCTCCCACTGGCCCGACGGCGCGGACTCCCAGCCCAGGGCCGCGGTGATCGCCGTCCGCAGGAAGAACGGCGGCCCCATCCTCCGGCACAGCGGCTGACGCCGATTCGCCCCGTCCTCCCGCACCGTGTCGCACCGCGGTGTGTCCGGGCGGGAGCGAGCCGCCGGTCGGTCGCGGCAACCGGTCCCGTACCAGGACCCCGCCGGAGTGCCCCGTGTCCCGCCTCTCCGAATGCCGTCGGTCCGACACCGCCGACGGGATGCGCGAAGAAATGCCAGCAGTGTGCCGACTCCTTACCTCTCTGCTCGCACATTGCGCGTCATACGGAGAGGCAGTGGCAGGAGACAGCCCGCCTTTTACGCAGCCCTTTCCATGCACTGACGACAAGTAGATGGAGATAGGTGGATATGCAGTCCTCGGTCAATTTCTCACCGGCGGCGGACTTCTACGACAGGACCCGGGGCGGTGAGGCCCGGGGGCGGAGAATCGCCCCCGCCGTGGCCTCCCGCACGTCCAAGGGCGAACTCATCCTGGACGCGGGCATGGGAACCGGCGTGGTCGCACTGGCCCTCCACGAGCAGGGCTACCCGGTGGTGGGGATCGACCTCTCCCACTCCATGCTGACCAAGGCGGTCAGCCGGATCGGCCAGGTGGCAGCCGCCGCTTCGCTGGAGGATCTTCCGTTCCCGGACGAGACGTTCAGCCAGGCGTACAGCGTCTGGGTCACCCATGTCGTCGGTGATCTGCGCAAGGGCCTCTCGGAGATGCACCGGGTTCTGAAGCCCGGCGGACGGTACGTCGTCATCCCCGGGATGATCCTCTTCGACGACCACCCGGTCAGCCAGATCATGGAGACGATCCAGTCCCGCACCGCCGAGGCGGACGATCGCGCCGACCGGATCGTGCCGCTGGCCGAGTCGGTCGGGTTCAAGGCGGTGGAAGTCGGAGAGCTGGAGGCGGCCACGCACGAGCACAGCCCCGAGACGATCGCCTCCGGGCTGGAGCAACGGATGCTCTACCACCTGTGGGCCGTCGACGACTCGATCTACGAGGAGAAGGTCGAGCCGCTGGTAAGGGAGTTGCGCGCGCTGCCCGATCCCGAGGCGCCGGTCGTGCGGCAGACCCGCCGGCAGATCCTGGTGCTGGAGAAGCAGGCATGAGCGGCTCGCAGCTCACCTCCGCCGATCTCGCGCAGCAGCTGTCGACCGATCCGCTGATCGCCATGATCACCGAGCCCGAGTCGCCCGCCGTGCCCACGGTGACGGAGGAGTTGGGCAAGGCCGGCATCCGTGCCGTGGAGATCACGCTCACCTCGCCGAACGCGTTGAGCACGCTCAGCGAGAGTGTCGCCACCGGAGCGACGCTGGTGGGCGCAGGCACCGTCCGCGACGCCGACACCGTGAAGCGCGCGGTCGACGCCGGGGCGCACTACCTGCTCACCCCGGGGGTGATTCCCAAGGTCCTCGCCGCGGCGGGCGACCTGGGAGTCCCGGTGGTGTGCGGGGCGTTCACCACCACGGAGGTGATGGAGGCGCACCGGCTCGGTGCGGCGCTGGTCAAGCTCTTCCCCGCCCGAATGGGCGGACCGGCCTACCTCGCCTCGCTCACCATGGCGTTCCCCGACATCCCGATCGTGCCGACCGGGGGCATCACCGCCGACGACCTCGCAGACTACTTCGCGGTGGGGGCGCACGCGGCGGCTCTCGGCAGGCCGCTGGTCGGCGACTCCCTGCGGGGCGGGGACCTGTCCGGCATCCGGGAGCGCTCGCACGCGCTGCTGGAGGTCGCCCGGTCCTCCCGGCCGGGCTAGGGCCTCTCGCACCGCCAATTGTTGGCGTACGGCCTGCTCGTCCGCGCTTCCTCATCCGCAGTTCGTCCGTCGCCGTGCGGCGTCGGGGACTGCGGTCTGCCTGTGAAAGGAAGATCACATGCGTTTGGACCGGTCCTTCGAACTCGACCGCAAGGCCGAGCAGATCGATGCTCTGGCAGCCAAGAGAAAGAACGTCATCGCCTCCGATCAGATGGTCGAGGGGCATTACCCCGTCTTCGCCGAACGAGCGGCGGGCGCCCACTTCTGGGACGTAGACGGCAACAAGTACCTCGATTTCTTCCTTTCCTACGGCACGGTCATCCTCGGCCACGCCGATCCGGACGTGGACGACGCCGTGGTCCGGGAGATCCGGCGCGGCTTCGCGGTGGGTCTGATGAAGCCCGTGCAGACCGAACTCATCGAGGAGATCCTGGAGATCATCCCGGGCGCCGAGATGGGCATGCTGCTCAAGACCGGTTCGGACGCGACCGGCGCGGCGGTACGGCTCTCCCGCGCGTTCACCGGCCGCGACCGGGTGGTGCGCTGGGGCTACAACGGCTGGCACGACTGGTGCGCCCAGTGGGACACCGGTATCCCGGACTCCAGTCGCGAGTTGGTCGACACCTTCGCCTACAACGACCTGGACTCGCTGCGGGTGCTCTTCGAGCGTCACCCGGACAGCATCGCCTGCGTAGTGATGATGCCCTTCATGGTCGAGGCACCCGAGCCCGGCTTCCTGGAGGGCGTACGCGAACTCACCCGCGAGTTTGGGGCGTTGCTGGTCTTCGACGAGATCCGCTCGGCCTTCCGGCTGGCGCTCGGCGGCGCGCAGGAGTACTACGGCGTGACCGCGGACCTGGTGACCCTCTCCAAGGCGTTCGCCAACGGGTACGCCGTGTCGGCCCTGACCGGTCGCGCCGACGTACTGCGCACGCTGGAGAAGGTGCACATCTCCTCCACCTACTACTCCAACGCCGACGCCATGGCCGCGGCGCTGGCCACGATCCGCAAGCTGCGGTCCGGGGACCATCTCGCGCACATCTGGCGGCTGGGCGAGCGGCTCCAAAACGGGCTGCGCGAACTGACCGCCAAGAGCGGCACCCCGGTGGAGGTGGTGGGCCATCCGCCCATGCCGTTCCTGGACTTCGCGATGGGCAGCGAGGACGACAACCAGCGTGCGAAGCGGGTGTTCTACGCCTCGACCATCGCCGAGGGAGTCTTCTTCCACCCCAACCACCACTGGTTCGTCTCCGCCGCCACCACCGAGGCGGACATCGACCAGGCGCTGGAGGCCGCCCGCAGCGGGTTCGAGGCGCTGGTAGCCGAGGGCTGGACGCACGAGGCCCTGGAGGCGCGGTCATGAGCGACACCACACCCCCCGTCTCCACCGGGGTCTCCGCGCCCGGACAGCCCGCGGGCGCCGTCGGGCGTTCGGGCGCCGACCACGGCTGGGGCATGCGCAACCCGCGTACGGTCACCGAGCGCCACTGGGCCGAGGAGCAGGAGGTCATCGGCCCGGGACTGCAGGCGGTCATGCTGCTCTCCCGGCTCTGTGTGGAGTCCGCCGACGGCGCCGAGCTGACGGACGTCGACGGCAATCGCATCCTCGACTTCCAGGGCGCCGGCGGCGTCAACTCCCTGGGCCACGCCGAACCCCGCTTCGTCGCGGCGATGGCGCAGGAGCTGGGCCGGGCCACCGCGGGCGCCTTCGGGACGCCGGCGCGGCTGGAGATGACCCGAATCCTGCGGGACTTCCTGCCCGATGACCTGGACACCATCCAGCTCTACAGCGGCGGCACCGAGGCGGTGGAGGCCGCTCTGCGGCTGGCCAAGTCGGTGACCGGCAAACACGAGTTCCTGTCCTTCTGGGGCGGCTTCCACGGCAAGACAATGGGCTCGCTGGCGCTCACCGCCGGCGCGCGCTCGGGACTGGGACCGCTGCCGCCGGGCTACTACTCCACGCCGTACGCCAACTGCTACCGCTGCCCCTTCAAGCTCCGGGTGCCCGAGTGCGGGTTCGCCTGTGTCGACCACGCCCGGAACGTCATCAAGGAGAACAGCACCGGCGCGCTCGCCGCGATCGTGGTCGAGCCAGTGCAGGGCCGTTCCGGCAACGTCGTGCCCCCGCCCGGCTACCTCTCCGCGCTGTCGGAGGTGGCCGAGGAGTTCGACGCGCTGCTGATCTCGGACGAGATGATGACCGGTTTCGGCCGGACCGGCGCCCCGTTCGCCTACCAGCACGAGGACGTCCGGCCCGACGTGCTGACCGTCGGCAAGGGCATGGGCGGCGGCTACCCGGTGACCGGGGTGATCGCCTCCGCGCAGACCATGGCGGCCGAGCCCTTCTCCGAACCGAGCGCCAGCTCCTCCAGCTTCGGCGCCTTCCCCATGGCATGCCGCGCGGTGGGTACCACCACGAACATCCTGGTGCAGGACAAGCTGGTGGAGAACGCCGCCGAACGCGGGCAGGAGATGCTCGCCGCGCTGCGGCCCCTGGCCGAGACCGCCCCGCTCGTCGGTGACGTGCGCGGCGCGGGCCTGACCATCGGGATCGAGCTGGTGGTCGACAAGCAGACCCGCGAGCCGGCGCCCAAGAGCCTGGTGCAGCGCGTCTACCTCCAGCTGATGGACGCCGGGGTGCTGGTCATGCTCGGCGGCAACACCCTTCGGCTCTATCCGCCCCTGGCGATCGACCAGCAGCAGGCCGAGACCGCGGTGGGGATCATCTGCGAGGTCCTCAACTCCACCGCGGAGGACCGATGAGCGGCGCACTCGATCCGTCCGCCCTACTGGCGGTCGCCGAGGAGGCGGCCACCGGGGCGGCCGATGAGCTGCTGCGGCGGCGCGGTTCCAGCCACGAGGTGGCGACCAAGAAGAACGACTCGCTGGTCAGCGACGCCGACACCGCCGCCGAACGGCTGGTGCTCGGCGTGCTGCGCGAGCGCACCCCGGGGTTCGGCGTCGTCTCGGAGGAGGCCGGCGCCGACATCGTCCCGGGCTCGCCGTGCTGGATCGTCGACCCGCTGGACGGAACCACCAACTACCTGCGCGGGCTGCCGGACTACGCGGTCGCCCTCGCGCTGGTCGAGGAGGGCCGTACGGTCCTGTCCTTCGTCGTACTGCCGGAGTCCGGCGCGCGGTTCACCGCGCTCGCCGGGCAGGGCGCGTACCGCGACGGGCGGCGGATAACAGTGACGCGGGAGGCCCCCGGGCGCTCGCTGACCGGTACGGGCTTCGGTACGGCGGGTGTGGTGCGCGAGGCACAGCGCTCGGTCGCCGACAGCCTGCTGCGGGGCGGCTTCGAGATCCGCGAGCCGGGCAGCGCCTCGGTCGGTCTGTGCCGTACGGCGTGCGGCGCCTACGACGGCTATCTGGAGTTCGGCATCGAGGTGTGGGACACCGCTCCCGGTGCGCTGCTCGTCCAGGAGGCTGGCGGGGTGGTGACCGGTTGGGGCGGTACGCCCTTCGATCCGGCGGACGGTGATCTGGTCGCCGCCGCGCCCGCGGTGCACGCGCGGCTGGTAGACGCGGGCGGCGCACGGCCGCCCGTGCCGACGACGGGAGGTGCGGTGTGAACATGCCGTTGAAGGTGGCCCTTTCGGGCTTCGGCACCTCCGGCGGCGCACGGCTCGCCGGCTACCGCTCGGTGGCCGACGCGGACGTCGTCGCTGTGGTGGAACCGGGTGCGGAGAGCCGTGCACGGGCGGCCGAACTGCTGGACGGCGGGCGGGTGTTCGCCTCGCTGGAGGAGCTACTCGCCTCGCCGGCCGGTGCCTCGCTGGACGTGGTGGACATCTGCAGCCCGCCGGTGTTCCACGTACCGCAGACCAGGGCGGCGCTCGCCGCCGGTGTCCATGTGATCTGCGAGAAGCCGGTCGCAGTCACCGGTGAGGAGGCGCGCGGCCTGGTGGAGCTAGCACGTTCGCGCGGGCGGCTGCTCTTCCCGTTCCACAACTACGGGACGTCGCCGGTGATGCATGAGCTGTCGGCCGCGGTGGAGGGGGCCGGGACCGGTCGGCTGGAGTCGGCGGTCTTCCGGATACTGCGCGACCGCCACGCCCGCGGTGTCGCGGAGTTCGCGCCCGACTGGCGCCGTTCGCGCGAACTGGCCGGCGGCGGAATCCTGCTGGATCACGGCACGCACTGTGTCTACATGGCGCTACGGCTGTTCGGCAGGCCGCCCAAGGGGGTCTCCTGCACGGTCGGCCGGGCCGGCGGCGACCCGCTGGCGGTCGACGAGGAGGCCCGGGTGCGGCTGGACTTCGGCGACGCGCACTGCGAGATCGAGCTGAGCTGGATCAGCGAAGTGCGCTCCAACCACTACTCGGTGCACGGGTCCGGCGGATGGCTGCGGATCGACGACGGAGTGGTCGAGGGCGCCGCGGGCGGGAGCACCTACCGGCGGAACCTGGTCTCCCCGAGTAAGGACCAGACCCATCTGGAGTGGTTCCCGCCGATGTACCGCGAGTTCCGCCAGGTGCTCGCCGATCCCTCGTCCTGGCACCGGCCGGCGACGGAGATCTTCGAGACTGCCCGGGTCGTGGAGTGCGCGTACGCGTCCGCCGCCGCGGGCGGTCCGGAAGTGCCGCTGTGAGCACGGTGCGTGCCGCCCCGGCGGCGGCACGCACCGCTTCGTTCAGCCGACGGCAGGCAGTCCGATCGCGCGGGTGAGCAGCGGTGCCTCCTCGGTCAGGTTGTCCAGCGCCGTGGAACGTTCATGGGAGGCGAAGTAGTGGCAGATCACGCGATCTTCCCGGTCCGGGAGCCACTCCAGGCGACCCGACCGGTAGGGCTCCTCCAGGCTCTCCGACGCGATGCCGGGCCGACCGCCGAGCAGCGAGTACGACATCTGCGTGACGTAGCGCGGCGCGAAGCTGATCTCGCGGGGCAGCCCGGCCAGGGTGCGCTCCAGGAAGTCGGCGTCGAAGAAGCGAATCCGGTCCACGGCGGAGAACCCGCAGCACATGTACCGCACGTGGGGCACGCCCGGCAGGTGGTCCGCTATCCAGTGCACGCCCTGCGGCTCCCAGCCGAACTCGGGCGAGTAGAGGAAGGCGGAGCGCTCCTGCGCCGGTGCGGCGGCCCATTCGATCAGCCGCTGCGGGCGGTTGAGGAAGACCACGTCGCTGTCCATGCTCACCACCGACCGGGATTCGGCGAGCAGGAAGTAGTCCACCAGCTGGAGGATGCGGACGTTGTTCTGCCGCACCGCGGCGAGCACCGGGTGGTCCGCCAGCAGCTCGGCCACCCGGGCGTCGGCCTCCGCACGCCCGATGACGCGCACGCCGGGGACAAGCCGCTTGAGCCGCGCCGTGTCGGTGGCGGTGAGCGTGCCGTCGTCGTGCACGACGGGCGTGACCTCCGACCAGCAGCGGGCCAGCGACTTCACCGCGAAGAGGTACAGCGGCACATGGTCGGACGAGACCAGGCTGTGCACCTCCACGTCGTCGCTTCCGGTGAACTCCGGTACCCGAGCGCCGAGGAGGCTGCGGGTGACGGTGAACGCCGTACCGGCGCCGCCGGAGCGCCCGGCTCCGTGGGGGGAGGCGGTCTCGGTCTGGCTCATACGGATCTCCTTCAGCAAAGAGGGAAGAACATGGACGTACCGGTTGATTATCCGCAAGTTTCAACGGAGAAGAAAGAGTTGACGTGGCTTCACTTCTCCGCGCCCCAGGCGGAGGTAGTGCGGGAGGCGATGGCGCTCCTCGTTCCGGGACCGATGGATCTGCCCGGCGAACGGGAGCCCGGCGCACGCGAGGCCGGGGCGGTGCACTACGCCGACCGACTGCTCGGCGCCTTCCGTGTCGACCCGCCGCTGATCTACGCCGTCGGCTCCGGGAACGCGCACGTACCGCTCTCACCGGAAAAGCGGCACGGATGGCTGCGCCGCGTACGGGAGTTGCAGGACGCCTACCGCGAGGGCACGGCCCTCCTCGACCGGCTCGCCGACGGGGACTTCGCCGCCGCCTGCCCCGAGGTGCGCAACCGCGCGCTGCGCGACCCTCGGGCGCACGCCTTCCGCGGCCTGCTCTTCGACCACGCCATCGAGGGGACCTACGGAGATCCGGTCTACCGCGGGCGCCCGGCCCCCGGCAGCGCCGTGCTCACCACCCCGACCGTGCCGCCGCCCCGGACCGTGCCGCCGTCCCCGACCGGCCGCACTCCGCACTCCGACGCCGTCACCGGCACCGACACGGGCGCTGGCACCGGACGCGCTCCCGCCCCGTACGGCGACGAGACCGCCGCGCTCCTGCGGGACTTCACCGCCGCCGCGCGCCGGGTGGTTCTGGGCGGCGAGGATGGCTGAGCGCGCGGTGGTGATCGGCAGCGGCCCCGGCGGCTCGGTGGCCGCGATGGTGCTCGCCGAACGCGGCTGGGACGTCACGGTGCTCGAACGCGGCCCCAACCACTTCGACGACCTCGCCGCCCCGGCCCCCTCGCACCGCTTCTCCTCCGACGAGGTCAAGGGGTCGATCCGGGGTTTCGAGTACCCCGACGTGCTGGCCGAGCCCCGGGTCTACGAGGAGCGCCGACCCGGCGGAGGCCGCCACACCGGTTTCGTCAACGCGCTGCCGGCCACGGTGGGCGGCGGTTCGGTGCACTGGGACGCCAAGACCCCGCGCCTGTGGGACCTGGACTTCTCCAAGCGCTCGCTGCTCGGCCCGCTGCCGGACGCCGACGTACGTGACTGGCCCTTCGACTACGCTCAACTCGCCCCGTATTACGATGAGATGGAGCGGATCCTCGGCGTCCAGGGCTCCCTGGAGCAGCTGCCGGACTTCCCCACCCTGCGGCACGCGCCGCGCGGGGCCGACTTCCCGATGCCCCCGGGACCGGACCAGCCCTCCTCGCTGCGCATCGCCGCCGCCGCCCGCACGCTCGGACTGCGGCCCTTCCCGATGCCGATGGCCGCCAACTCTCGTGCCTACGACGGCCGTCCGGCCTGTTTGGACTGCGGCGCGTGCTGCGGGTACGGCTGCCCCAACCAGTCGCGCGGCAGTGCGCTGGTTCCGCTGCGGCGGGCGGTGCTGGCCGGCGCCGAGGTGATCCCGCTGGCGACCGCGACCCGGGTCCGGTACGAGGGCCGGCGCGCCCGCTCGGTGGTGTGGCGCGACGCGGACGGCCACGAGCACGAGCTGCCCGCCCGCCGGGTGGTCCTGGCCGGGTCGGCGGTGGAGACCTGCCGACTGGCGCTGCTCTCCGAACTTCCGGACTCGGCGGGGCTGGTGGGCCGGTATCTGATGTTCCACTGGTACTCGATCGCCTACGGGCTGTTCGCCTCCGAGCGGGTGCGCGGGGAGCGTGGCCGGAACATCACTCACGCGCTGGACGACTTCGCCGACCCCGACCACCCCGGCGCCCGCGCCGCCGCGAACGAAGCGGGACTGCCCTACTTCCGCGGCGGAGTGGTCGAGCTCGGCGGCACCCCGCTGGGGCGGGTGGCCGAGGGCCGCGTCTACCGGCGGCTGCTTCCGGAGCTGACCGAGGTGCCGTACGGGGCGGCGTTCAAGCGGCTGATGGACGAAAGCCCTCTGCGCGACCGTCTGTTGGGCGTCCAGATGCACGGCGAGGACGTACCCCAGCGGGAGAACACCGTGACGCTGGACCCGCGGCTCCGGGACTGGCGGGGCGTACCCGTGCCCCGTATCCGCTGGACGCCGCACCGGCACGAGACCGCGGCCCAGCGCTTCTATCTGCCCCGGCTCGCGCAGCTGCTGCGCGCGGCCGGCGCCGACGCCGTCGCGGCCCTGCCCGAGACGCGCTCGGCGGCCTTCCCCGACGAACCGGCCTTCGTGCCGGGCAACTTCCACACGCTGGGCGGGATGCGCATGAGCGAGGACCCGCACGAAGGCGCCACCGACGGCGAGGGGCGGCTGCACGGCATGGACAACGTCTTCGCCGCCGACGGCAGCCTCTTCCCCAGCTCCGGGGCGCACAACCCGACTCTGACCTTGATGGCGACCGTACTGCGGAACACCAGGAGGACGACGTGAGCGACCACAGTCCCGCACCCCGGGCCGCGACACCGCGCCCGCACACTCCCGAGTACGCCTTCGACCCGACGGCGGCTCTGGGCTGGAAGAGCATCGGGCTCGACGGACTGGGCTGCTTCCTGCGCTCCGTCGAAGCGGTGCTGGTGGGACACGGCTACGGAAGAAGGGAGATCGCACAGGGCATGGCCGCACCGTTGGACCTGATTCGGCGCGGCGAGTGGTACGGGCCGGTGAGCGACTTCCCCGCGTGCACCGTGCGCTGGCATCTGACCGGGATCGGCGAGGGCGCCCGGCAGTGGCCGCTGGTCGCCGAGGTGCTGGACACCGGCGCCCCGGTGGTGCTGATGCCCGACGGCTATCACTGGCCCGGCGACAAGTACGAGGGCCAGGAACACTTCCACCACCACATGGTGCTCGCCCACCGGCTCGACGAGCAGGGCCTGCACCTGCTGGACGTCGACGCTCCGGCCGCCGAGGGCTACCGCCGAACCCTCAAGGTCGACTCCGAGCTGCGGAAGGCCTGTTCGCGCGTAGCGCTGGTCGAGGACATCGCGCCACCGCGCGCACGCGGCGCCGAGGAGATGGCCGACGCGCTGCTCCCCGCCTCGCTGCCCGCGCTGGCCGAGGACATCGCCGAACTGCGGGCGTTCCACAGCAGGGTGTGGCCCGGCGGGCCGCTGCCGTCCCTGGTCGCCAAGGGCATGGATGTCCTGGTACTCGGCGACATCCAGCCGCAGCTGTTCCTGCTCGGCCACGCGCTCGCCGACGCCGACCAGGAGTCGGTGCGGCGGGTCTCACAGGCCGCGCTGACCGCGGCGGGCCGGGCACAGAAGCTCGGGCTGCTGATGCTGGGGCTGCACCGCTTCCAGGCCGAAGGTGTCTACGCCGTCGCACACGAGGAGATCCCGCTGCTCGCCGACAGCCTGGAGAGACTGCTGAACGAGATGCACCGCTGGCACGGGAGCGAGCGCCCTCCGGCCGTCGAGACGGACGGGGTGCTCATCACCCGCCGACTGCTCGGCGAGACGCAGTGGTGCTTCGGCGCGGGAAAACCTCTGGAGAACCTGGAGAACTTCATCTGCGGGTAATCGGACGAGTCGCCGAACGCCTTTCATAAGGCCCCTTGGAGTGAAATCCCATGGGGTCTGAAAAGCGTTTTTCGCTGCAATTTCAAGGCTTCGGGGAAACCGTTGACAGCATTCTCCCCTAGGCATAGCGTCTGGTCGTGCCCGGCTGCGCCTACCTATACGGCGCACCGGTGAATCATTGTTCGCTTTCGGTGAGGAGAGCAGTGGCATGGGTTCGGACGGCGAAATTCTCCAGGAAATCCGTACGGTCCTGATGGAGCAGTGCGATACCGCGCCGGGTCGCGCCGCGGAAATCACCTTGGACGACCCGGTCTCCGCCCTGGAACTGGACTCGATCACCATGGCCTACGTCTTCAGCCATTTCGAGCAGAAGCACGACCTCACTTTCGAGAACGACGACATCGACCCGATGCGCTACACGACCGTCCGGGAGCTCGTCGAAACCCTTTCCGGCCGCATCGCGGAGGCCGGCGCCCAATGACGTCCGACAGCCCGCTGCTGCCTGTCGGTGAAGCGGATGCGGCAGCTCCCGACGACACCCTGATGATGGATGTGCTGGCATCGCAGTACCGGCTCTCCGCGGTGGCCGTGGCCGACCGCCTCGGTCTGTTCGCCGCGCTGGCCGAGCGGCCGTCGTCCGCCGCCGCGGTGGCGTCGGACCGCGAACTGCACCCGCACGGCACCGCGGTCCTGCTGAACGCCCTGACGGCGCAGGGCCTGCTCATCGTGCACGGCGGCGCGTACCACCCGACCGCCACGGCCCGGTCCTTCCTGCTGCCGGGCACCGCCCGCCACTGGGCCCCGATGCTCCGTCTCGGCTGGGACGAGCGCTGCACCGCCGTCCGCACCCTGGTGACCGAGGGGACACCGTACGGCTACCGGGGCAAGGGAATCTGGGACACCCACAACCGCTCCCGCCATCACGGCGAGCTGTTCGCCCGCGCCATGCACGCGCACTCCGCCGGACCGGCGGCGGCGCTCGCCGATCACCTCGAACTCGGCGACTGCACCAGTCTGCTGGAGATCGGCGGCGGCGTGGGCACCTACTCGCTCGCTTTGGCCGGACGCAATCCACGGCTGACCGCACAGGTGCTGGACCTGCCGGTGATCGAGCGTCAGGCCGTCCAGCTGATTGAGGACTCGGGCCTGACCGGGCGCGTACGGCTGCGGGCCGGCGACATGTTCGGCGAACCCTGGCCGGGCGAGCAGGACCGGGTGCTCTTCGCCGATGTACTGAGCGACTGGGACGACGAGGGCTGCCGCACCCTGCTCGGCCGCGCCCGCAAGGCGCTCGCACCCAACGGGCGGCTCCTGATCCACCAGGTACTGCTCGACGACTCCCGGCACGGCTCGGACTCGGCGGCAGGCTACTCGTTGGCACTGGCCGTGATGACCGGCGGCCGACTCCGCACCCTGCCCGAACTGGCCTCGCTGCTGGCGGAGTCGGGCTTCGGGGGCTGCGTGGCCACCCCCGCCTACGGCCATTACTCGTTGATCACCGTCCGACCCGACTGACCCGCGGGCCAGCCCGGTAATCCGCCGCGACGGAGCCCGGTACGCAACCCACTCCCCGGTGAACCTGGAGCAGACATGGACAACTCGCCCCGTGTGACGGCCATCATCACCAGCCGGGAGCGCTTCTCCTACGCGGAGGAGTCGCTCAGGAGCTTCTACGAGCACACGGAACTCCCCTGCGACGTGGTGTACGTCGACGTCAACTCCCCCCGGGACCGGTGGGAACGGCTCAAGCGGCTCGGCGACGAGCTGGGCTTTACCGCGATCCGCCTGAACAAGTACGTCTCGCCCAACTGCGCGCGGAACGTGGGACTGCGCTTCGCCAAGAGCGAGTACGTGGTCTTCCTCGACAACGACGTGGACTACACGCCCGGTTGGCTCGAACCGCTTGTGGCCTGCGCGGACGAGGAGAAGGCCGCCATGGTCGGCCCGCTCTACCTGCACGGCCCGCTGGACGAGCAGGTGGTCCACATGGCCGGCGGCGACATGGAGTTCTCCGGTGTCTGGGGCACGAGGGAGTTCAAGCAGACCCAGCGCCACTTCATGAAGCACATCACCGAGGTGCCGGAGAAGGAGATGCGGCGCCAGCAGTGCGACATCATCGAGTTCCACTGCGCGGTCGTGCGCCGCTCGGTCTTCGAGCAGGTCGGCGGGATGGATGAGGGCCTGCTCACCACCCGTGAGCACCTGGACTTCAGCCAGCGAGTGCTGGACGCTGGCGGCACGGTCTGGTTCGAGCCCGAGTCGGTGATCACCTACCGGATGCCGCCGCCCTTCGCCCTCACCGACCTGCCCTACTTCATGCTGCGGTGGAGCGACGCCTGGACCGAGGACACCCTGCGGCACTTCGCCAACAAGTATGGCATCAGGCCCAGTTACGTCGAGCGCGTCACCAAGAACCGCAAGGGCCGGCAGTGGCTGCTCTTCGAGCAGATCAAGCAGTACCTGCCCGACGGCCTCGGCGAGTCCGGCACCGAGGTGGTCAAGCGCTCCTTCCAGAAGGTCGAGCCCCTGGTCAACCGCGCGGTGGTGGAGGTGCTGACCTTCCGCGACGAACCGCTGCAGTGGCAGGTCCACCACGGCCCCGCCGACCGCGCCCGCACGAAGGCGCCGGTCTCGTGAGTGCCCCTGCACCCAGCCCCGGGTCCGGCTCCCCCACACCCGTGGTGGTGGTCACCGGTATCCCCGGCAGCGGCAAGTCCACCGTGGGCGCGCTGCTCGCCGGGCGCTTCGACCGCGCCGTGCTGATCGAGGGCGACGTGCTGCGGCGCATGGTGGTCTCCGGCCGGGCCGAGATGTCCCCGGCGCGGAAGCCGCAGGCGCTGCTCCAGTACGGGCTGAGGCTGCGCCACCTCGCGTTTCTGGCCCGCTCCTACGCGGCTGCGGGCTTCCCGGTGATCGCCGAGGACAACATCATTGGCACCTATCTGGAGGAGTTCGTCGCCATGCTCGGCGACACCCTCACCGTGCACGTCGTCGTCCTGGCGCCGCGCGCGGAGGTGGTCGGCGGTCGTGACGCGGCCCGTGCCCACCACGCGTACGGCGAGGGCGGGTGGGGCGCGGACGCGCTGGACGCCGCCTTCCGCGACGAGACTCCCGGGATCGGGCACTGGCTCGACACCTCCGAACAGAGCGCGGCGGAGACCGTCGAGGAGATCTGGCGCCTGCTGAAGCTGGGCGGGGACCGGTGAACGGCCCCGACGCCCGCGTGGTGCTGCCCGGACCGGGGCGGGCCCGGCTCTGGCAGCAGCGCGTCACCCCCGGCTCGGCGCGCAGCTACGCCTCGCTGCTCAGCCACGAGGAGCGGCTGCGCGGCGCGGCGATGACGGACGCGGCCCGCGCCCGGTTCAGCGTCGCCCGCGGGTTGCTGCGAGGGATGCTGGGCCGCGGGCTGGGACTGCGGCCGGACCAGGTCCCGTTGCGCGTCACCTGCACCCGGTGCGGTGCGGCCGACCACGGACCGGTACGGCTGGCGCTGCCCGGCGTGGATCTGGCCCTCTCGCTGGCGCACTCGGACGAGTTGGCCGCGGTCACGGTGGCGCACGGCGAGCACGGCGTGGGCGTGGACGTCGAGTCGGGCACGGCGGCCGGTGATCTCCGAACGCTGGCACGACGGGTGTTCGCGCCCGCCGAACACGACCGGTGGCAGACGCTGCCGGCCGCCCGCGCCCGGCCTGCGGTACTGGCCGCGTGGGCCTGCGGCGAGGCGTACGCCAAGGCGACCGGGCTCGGGCTGGGCACCGCGCTGGCCGGTGTCGGCGCGCGGCTGGACGACGACGGACGGCTGGTCGTCGCCGGGCCTCGGGAGCTGGACGGCTGGTCGGTGCGGACCGTACCGGTGCGACTGCCCGGTTACGCGGCGGCGGTGGCGACCCGGCGCGAAGTCCACCTGCACGTGGGCGACTTCGGGCGGGCCGACACCGAACGCGCAGGCGGCGGGCAGGCCCTGAGCGGACACACCGCGGCGCACCGGACGTGACAACGCCGGACACGAGGGCAGCGGGCACGAGGGCAGCAGGCATCGAGGCGGGACACCGCACGCAGGACATCGGACGCGGGACCGGCGACAGCCGGAGCGGCACCGGGCACGGAAAGGAAGAGGCTATGCAGGACGACCGGCAGGCTTCGGCCGCCGACCGGACGGAAGCGCTGGTGCGCGACCGTCTGGGCGCGCGGATCGGGGCCCAGCTCGCCCACGCCTTGGACCGCGGCGAGAAGTTTCACGACGTAGGCATCGACTCCCTGGACATCGTGGTCGTACTCGCCGCACTGGAGCGGGACTTCGAGGTCGAGCGCATCGCCGACGGAGAGCTGTGGGACATCGCGGACTCCGTCGACGCACTCGTCCGCTACCTCGACACCCACGGCCACGCCCCCGCGGAGACGCCGTGAGCACCGCGGGTGCAAAGGTCGCGCGAGCCGAGAGCGTCGGCGTCGCGGAGACCGAAGCCGACGCCGATCGCGCCCCCGTGGTGACCGGACTCGGGGTGCTGTCCCCGGGCGGCGTGGGCACCGAAGCCCTCTGGCGCGCCTGCCGGTCGGGCGACGGCGAGTTCCGCGAGGTCACCCACTTCGACGTCTCGCGCACCGGTACGCGGATCGCCGGCTTCGTGCCTGCGGAGCCCGGCGCACCCGCCCCCGGCGAGGTGGCCAGGCTGCCGTACCTGCTGCACCGCGCCGTCATGGCCGCGCTCGCCGACGCGCGGGAACGCACCGGCGTACGAGAGGTGCCGACCGCGCTGGTCCTGGGCACCACCGACAGCGGCGGCTGCCCCGGCACCGAGGTGTGGCGCGCCTGGACCGAGGGCAACAGCCCGCATCCGAACGCTGGTTGGCAACCCTACGGCCCCCCCTTCGCCGACGGCCCCGTCGTGCAGGTGGGCAACGCCAGCGCCGCCGGTGCCACCGCGCTGGGAGTGGCGACAGATCTGCTGCGAGACGGCGTCGTGGAGCGCGTCGTGGTGTGCGGCGTGGACACCGTCACCGAGACCGCCTTCCACGGGCTCGCCTCGCTGCGGACCCTGAATCCGCGCGGCTGCCGCCCGTTCAGCACCCGCCGCGCCGGCATCCGGATCTCCGAGTGCGGCGCCGCGATGGTCCTGGAGCGGGCCACGGCCGCCACCACCCCCGGCTATGCCCGGTTGCGGGGCTGGGGCAGCAGCAACGAGGCGAGTCAGGCCGCGCGTCCGGACTACGAAGGCGTCGCCAAGGCCGTACGGCGCGCGCTCGCCGACGCCCGCACCGAACCGGGCCTGCTCGACTACGTCAACGCGCACGCGGCCGGTACCCGGCACGGCGACATCGCCGAACTCCGGGCGCTCGATGAGGTGTTGGGCGACCGGCTGCCGAAGGTTCCGGTGGTGAGCACCAAGGCCGCCCTGGGCCACTGCCAGGGCGCCGCAGGCACCGTGGAGGCGATCATGACCGTACTCACGCTGGCACGCGGCGAGGTCCTGCCCACTCTGGGCCTGGAGGACCGCGATCCGCGCTGGGACCATCTGAACCTCGGCGACCGCCCGCCGGAGGCACCGCCGTCGGTCGGCATGACGATCTCCTGCGGACTCGGCGGTTCCAACGTGGCGGTGGTGTTCAGCCGTGACTGATTCCCCCGCGACCGGCCTCTCCGCGAGCGGCGCCTCCCTGCCGGGCGCTGCCGCGACGCCCGTGAGCCTGGCCGGGCTCACCGTGCGTTCCGTGCCGCAGCCCGTCCCCCGACTGCCCGAGAGCACCGAGGAGTTGCCGCGTATCCCTCTGGCCGTGCGGGACCTGCTGCGCCC
This sequence comes from Streptomyces sp. NPDC015032, assembly GCF_043080425.1. Classification (NCBI taxonomy): domain Bacteria; kingdom Bacillati; phylum Actinomycetota; class Actinomycetes; order Kitasatosporales; family Streptomycetaceae; genus Streptomyces; species Streptomyces sp. NPDC015032. The sequence goes on from NZ_JBIBVN010000023.1 coordinate 75,503, forward strand.
CGCGCTGCTGACCACCGCCGAGGCCGCCGTCGCCGAGGCGGGGCTCTCCCCCGACGAGGTACGGAACATGGGCTGCGTGACCGCCTCCGACGGCGCCACCGCCGCGACCGGTACCTACATAGCCCAGGTACTGGCCGGACCGGGACCGCGCTGGCTGGCGCCGGAGTGCTTTCTGCACTACTCACCGCACACGCTCACCGGCGAACTGTGCATCGCCCTGCATCTCGACGGCTGCGCGGTGACGCTCACCGGCGCTGCCGCGGGCGTCGACGCACTCGGCTACGCCGCGCTCATGGTGCGCTCCGGGCGCTGCCGCAGCGTGCTGGTGGCCGCCGCGCACTGGCCGCAGCCCGCGACGATCGACGACGAGTCCGTACCGCTGCTGACCACCGCCGCCGCGATTCTCGGCAGCAGCGGCGACAGCAGAGGGCAGGTCAACGGCTGGGGCGGGGTGACCGGTTGGCGCCCCGGCGGCAGCCACCCGGCCGTCCGCCGGGACGACACGGCAGGCCCGGCGGGCTCGACGGGCGGCCGGGGTACGGACGTGACCGCGCCGTTCGCCGCCCTGGCCGGGTGGCGGGCCTCACACGGCGCACGGAGCATGAAGCTGGACTGCGGAGGCTCCCGGCTGACCGTGGTGGCAGGAGACGGCACGTGATCACACCCGACCGCACCACTCCGGACAGCACCGCACCCGACGGCACGGTGCCCACCGGCACCGCACCCGCCCCGCCGGATCTGCTGGAGCTGCTGCGGAAGCGCGCCCTGCGGGACGGCGAACGGGCGGCGCTGGAGCACGAGAGCGCCGTCCTGTCCTGGGCCGAGCTGTACGACCGTGTCCAGCTCGCCCGACCCGCGCTGTCGGCACCCGCGGGCGGGCGGACCCGAGTCGGCCTGCTCGCCGGCAACCACTCCGACACCGCGGTCGCGCTGCTCGCGCTGATAGCCAACGCCGTGGAGGTCGTGCTCTACGACGCCCGCGCCACCGCCGCCGAACGGGACCAGGTCGCAGAGCTGGGCAATGTCGGGCATTGGTACGGAACTTCAGTTGCCGCGATGCCCGGGGGGACCGCCGTCCGCGCTCGGCCGGACACCTCCGGGGGCGGCCTCGCGGACCGTGCCGGTGCGCCCGCGTACATCGGGCTGGTCACCTCGGGCACCGGAGGACTGCCGAAGGTGGTGCGCAAGAGCTGGCCGGTCACGCTGGCCAACTCCGCCGCCTTCGCCGCGAGCGCCGGATACACCCGCGAGGACCGGATGCTGTGCACCACACCGCTGCACCACGCGTACGCCTTCGGCGCCGCCCTGCTGCCCGCGCTGCTGACCGGCGCCACCCTGGTGCTCGCCTCCCATCCGCCCTCACCGGCCGGCCTGGCCCGTACGCTGCGGGAGAGCGGCGCCACCGCGATGCAGAGCGTGCCCTTCCTCTACCGTGCCATGCTGGAGTGCGGCGAGCGGCTGGAGGCACCCAGTCTGCGGTTCTGTCTCTCGGCCGGTGAGCCGCTGCCACGCGAACTGGCGCGCGCCTGGCGGGAACGCGTCGGCGTCCCGATGCGCGACCAGTACGGGGCGACCGAGTTCGGCCAGATCGCCTTCGCCGCGGACGATCCCGACGGACCGATGCGGTTGATGCCCGGCGTCACGGCCCGTCTGTCGGACGAGGACGGCAACTGGCTCACCGACCCCGGCCCGGACACCACCGGCGATCTCCATCTGCGCCAGGAGGGGGCCGAGGTCGCCTATTGGGGGCTGCGGGAACTCGCCCCGGCGGCCCTGCGCGAGGGCTGGTTCCGTACCGGTGACACCGGTCGGCTGCCCGGACCCGGGCTGGTGGAGGTACAGGGGCGCACCGACCGCCGTATCACGGTGGCAGGCCGGAAGGTCGACCCGGACGAGGTCGAGCGGGCCATCTCCTCGATGGTCGGCGTCAGTGAGTGCCGGGTGAGCGCGGCGCCTGCGGCGCCAGGGCGAACCGGTGACTCTTTCGTCGCGTTCGTCGCAGCCGAGCCAGCCGTCACCGAGATCGAACTGCGGCGCCATCTCGCCCGGCTGCTCTCCTCGTACAAGGTGCCCACCCGCTTCCATCTGACCGAGCGGCTGCCCCGGACCGGTTCGGGCAAGGTACACATGGCCAGGCTGTGGCAGGAGGTGGGCGTATGACGCCGCTGCCCGCGCTCTCGGCCGGCCGCTACGCGCTGGTGTTCCCCGGCGCCGGCTCCCATCTGCCGTCCATGGCACGCCGGTTGTGCCGCACGTTCCCGGTCGCGGTCGAGGTGCTGGAGCGCGCGGAGAAGGCTGTGGGGCTCGACCTGGCCCGGCTCTGCCGCGCCGGTACGGCGCCCGAGCTGGCACCGCCGGAGATCTCCCACCCGGCGGTCGTGGCGACGGCGCTGGCCGGCAGCGCCGCGCTGCGCGCCCACCTGGGCGAGCGGCTGGCCCCGCCCACCTTCATCGGCGGCCACAGCCTGGGCCACTTCGCGGCGCTCGTCGCCGCCGAGTCGATCGCCTTCGAGGAGGCGCTGGCGCTGGTGGCCCGCCGCGCCCGGCTGATGGCGGAGCAGTCGCGCCGCCGCCCGGCGCTGATGGCCTCGATCAGCGGCGTCGCACCGGCGCGGGTGGCCGAGTGGTGCGCGGACTGCCCGACCGCTGTGGGAACGGCCGTCACCGGCTGTCTCAACGGGCCGCGGCAGACCGTGGTCTCCGGCGACGAAGCCGCGGTGCGCTGGGTGGCCACGCGGGCCGCCGAGGCGTCCACCGAGGAGGACCCCGTGCACATAAGGGAGTTGACCGCCGGGGTGGCCTCTCATTCGCCGCTGATGGACCCGGTGCAGGAAGAACTCGCCCCGGCGCTCGACGCGCTCGGACCGGTCGTGCCGACCGTGCCCGTACTCCTGAACACCACGGGCCGGCCGAGCACGGACCCCGGCGAACTCCGCACCGACCTGCTGCGGCAGCTCTCCGCCCCCGTGCTCTGGAACGAGGCGATGCTCGCCGTTCTGGACTCCGGTGTGGAGACCGTCGTGGACACCGGGCCGGGGCAGGTGCTGTCGAAGGCCGCCGCCCTCCATCCGGCAGCGGTCCCGGTCGCGCTGAACTTCATGCAGCCGCTCGAAAGAGTGGTGCCGCTGCCGTGACCCCCGACCGACACCACACCGCCCCGACGCACTCGACCGAAGCCCCGGATCACCACGCGGCCCCCACGACGGCCGACGCACAGGCCGCGTGCGCCGACACCTCCCCTGCCGTGCCCAGGCGTTCGGCACTGGTCTTCGGCGGCAGCCGGGGAATCGGACTGGCCACCGCCCGTGCGCTGGCCGAGCAGGGCCACCGGGTGACCGTCGCCTCTCGCGGCGGCGGCGCGCCCGAGGGCCTGGGCGCGGTCCGCTGCGACGTGACCGAAACGGCGGACGTGGACCGGGCGTTCGAGAGCGCCGTGCGGCGTCAGGGGCCGGTCCAGATCGTGGTCTGCAATGTCGGCGTACGCGAGGACAACCTCCTCATCCGCTCCGACACCGCGGCCTTCCAGCGCGTCGTCGACACCAATCTGACCGGCAGCTGGCGCGTCCTGCGGCGGGCCGCCCCCGCTCTGGTCGACGGCGGATGGGGCCGGGTGGTGCTGGTCTCCTCGGTCGCCGCCGTGCTCGGCATGGCGGGACAGGCCAACTACGCGGCCTCCAAGGCCGCCCTGGTCGGGCTAGGCCGGACGGTCGCCCGCGAGCTGGGCCCGCACGGCGTGACCTGCAACGTCGTGCTGCCCGGCTTCGTGCGCACCGCGCTCACCGCGGATCTGCCCGCGCCGCGGCAGGCGCAGATCGTCGACGGCAGCGCGCTGGGCCGGGCCGCCGAACCGGAGGAGGTCGCCGCGGTCATCGCCTTCCTCGCCTCCGAGGCGGCCGGCTATGTGACGGGCGCGGTGGTACCCGTCGACGGAGGTCTGGCCATGGGCGTATGAGCACCACCGGTCATCCCGACGTCCCCGGACCAGCCAACGGAGCCTCCATGCGGATTTTACTCGTGGACAACTACGACTCCTACAGCTACAACCTGTTCCAGCTGATCGCCTCGGTCACCGGGACCGAGCCCGACGTGGTGAGCAACGACGACCCGGTGCTGCTCAGCCCGGACATGGCGGGGTACGACGCGCTGGTCGTCTCGCCTGGCCCGGGACACCCGGGCGTCCCGGGCGACTTCGGGCATCTGACCGGACTGCTGGCGCAGTCCCGGCTGCCGATCCTCGGCGTCTGCCTGGGCCACCAGGGGCTCGCGCTCGCCGGTGAGGCCCGGGTCGAGCAGGCGTGGGAACCGCGCCACGGCTGGCTGAGCCCGGTGCACCATCGGGGGCGGGAGCTGTTCGCCGGCATGCCGCAGCATTTCACCGGGGTGCGCTACCACTCACTGGCCGTACGCGAACCGCTGCCGTCCGAGCTGGAAGCCACCGCCTGGGCGGAGGACGGAGTGGTGATGGGGCTGCGGCACCGGTCTCTGCCGCGCTGGGGAGTGCAGTTCCACCCGGAGTCCGCCTGCGCCGAGCACGGCGACCGGCTGATCGCCAACTTCGTGCGGCTCGCCCGTTCCCACGCTGTGGTCGGCACCCCGCGCACTGCCGTCTCCCGGCCGCGTACGCTCCCCTCGACCAGGCCCGCGCTCCGGACCGGACCCGCGGGCGCGCCCCTCAGCGCACGGCCCGCCGGTACGCGGTCCGGCGGCACTCAGCCTAGCGGTGCGCCAACGGCCGGGGCGCAAACCGGACTTACCCGCCCGGACGCGGTGCCGGGCGCGCCCGCCGGGCGCGCACCCGCCCGACCCGCCGCGGAGTACCAGCTGCACCACCGCCGTCTCGCGCTGGAGCCGGACACCGAGGCGGTCTTCCGCGAGCTCTTCTCCGCCACCGCGCACGCCTTCTGGCTCGACAGCTCACGCGCGGAACGCGGCGGGGCGCGCTTCTCCTTCCTCGGCGACGCCTCGGGCCCGCTGGCCGAGACCGTCCGCTACCGCGCCGGTTCCGGGACGGTGGCCGTGACCGGCGCCGACGGCACCACCACCGAGGTGCGGGGCAGCGTCTTCGACTATCTGCGCGACGAGCTGGAGCGACGCCGCATCCCCGCCCTCGACCTGCCGTTCGACTTCGTCTGCGGCTATGTCGGTTATCTCGGCTACGAGTTGCGGGCAGATTGCGGGTCCCCGCTCACCCGCCCCTCGGCGGCCGACGACGCAGGCTGGATCTTCGCCGACCGGCTGGTGGCGGTCGACCACGAGCGCGGCGAGACCCATATGCTCTGCCTCTCCCGCCCCGACACCGCCGACACCGCACGGGCGCGACAGTGGCTGGAGCGGACAGCGCACACGCTGCGCGCACTGCCCCGCCCGGAGGCCGAGCCGGTACCGGTGCCGCCCGCGAACTACCCTGCCCCGTCCGGCGACCGCGGCGCGGACCGCTATCTCGACGACATTCAGGAGTGCCTGGCGGCGTTGCGGGCCGGGCAGAGCTACGAGGTCTGCCTCACGGACACCCTGGGCATACCCGGCGACCCGGACGGCCTGGAGGTCCACAGCAGGCTGCGCCGCATCAACCCGGCGCCGTACGGGGCGTATCTGCGCCTGGGCGAAATGGAGGCCGCCTGCTCCTCACCCGAACGCTTTCTGCGCATCACCCCCGGCGGCACCGTGGAGTCCAAACCCATCAAGGGCACCGCGCCCCGGGAGGACGACCCCGAGGCGGACGTCCGCGCCCGTCAGGCGCTCGCCGAGGACGCCAAGACTCGCGCCGAGAACCTGATGATCGTCGATCTGCTCCGCAACGACCTGGGCCGGGTCTGCGAGGTCGGCAGCGTCCACGTGCCCCGGATGATGCACGTGGAGTCCTATGCCACGGTACACCAGTTGGTCTCGACGATCCGCGGTCGGCTCAGCCCGGCGGCCGATCCGGTGACCTGCGTACGCGCCTGCTTCCCCGGCGGCTCGATGACCGGGGCGCCCAAGCTGCGCACCATGGAGATCATCGACCGTCTGGAGGGCCGCCCGCGCGGGTTGTACTCCGGCTCCATCGGCTATTTCGGCCTGTCCGGTGGCGCCGATCTGAACATCGTCATCCGCACCGCGGTCCGCACCGGGGGCCGTTGGAACGTCGGGGCGGGCGGCGCGATCGTGCTGGACTCCGATCCGTACGCCGAGCTGGACGAGATGCGCCTCAAGGCCCGCGCGCCCGTACGGGCCGTACTCGCCGCGGCGCTGTCCGGGCCCGAACGACGCGAGGCCCCGAAAGCCGAGGGTCCGCACCCCAAGGCCCCACAGCCCGAGGCCCCCGTCTCGGGACCCCCACCGAACGTGTCCGCTCCCGTCCCGGCACACCACCGGATGTGAACCGGCCCGGGGGAGCCGCGGCACCCGTCCCCACGGACGGTCCCTCACCGCAGTTTCGACAGCACGACATCTCACGACACGAAGGACCTCTCATGATCGAAAGCCGTCTGCTGGACATCCTCGCCTGCCCAGTCTGCAAGACCCGGCTCGGCCTCGACGAGGCGAGCGCCACGATGACCTGCGGGGACGCAGAGTGCGGTCGCACCTACCGGGTGGTCGACGGCATTCCGCTGCTCCTGGTCAGCGACGAACTCGAAGCGACCTCGCTGGCCGGCTGAGACCGGTCGCGGGGCACTGAGCGCTGATGTCGACACCGGAGGGCGAGGGCGAGGGCGAGGACAGCGTGGCAACGGGGGACACCGCACAGAAGGACGGGCGCACCCGGAATCGACACCCACGGGGGCTGCTCACACTGTGGAACGTCGAGATGTGGGAGCGGTTCAGCTTCTACGGGATGCGGGCGATACTCGTCCTCTTCCTCGCCGCACCGGAGGACCAGGGCGGGCTCGGGCTCGCCCCGCACATCGCCGCGGCGGTCTTCGGCATCTACGGTGCGCTGGTCAACCTGCTGGCGCTGCCCGGCGGTTGGCTGGCCGACCGGCTCTGGGGCTCGTACCGGGCGGTACTGTGGGGGGGTGTGTTCATCACCGCGGGACACGGCACCCTAGCCCTGCCGTCCGGCTCCGCCGCCACCTACCTCGGGCTGCTGCTGGTCGCCGCCGGCACCGGCATGCTGAAGCCGAGCATCTCCACCATGGTGGGCCGGCTCTACGACCGGGAGCAGGACGCCGCCGAGCGGGACGCCTCACGGCGCGATGCCGGCTTCTCCCTCTTTTACATGGGCATCAGCGTCGGCGCCTTCGCCGCCCCGCTGATCACCGGCTACCTCGGCGAACGGATCGACTGGCACGCCGGGTTCGGCGCCGCCGCGGTCGGCATGCTCATCGGCCTGCTCGTCTGCGTACGCGGCGGGCGACGGCTGCCCGCGGTCACCCGTGAGCAGGCGCGTACCGCCGAACCCGCCGAACTGCGGCGGATGCTGGGGCTCTGCGCGGCGGCGGTCGCCTTCGTCGTACTGCTCTGCCTGGGCCTGGTGGCGCTGTGGGGCATGTCGTTCACCAAGGGCGTCATCCAGGCCGTCACGGCGCTGACCGTCCTGATCCCGTTGGTCTACTTCGTCACCATGTTCCGCACGGCGGGCCTGGACCGGGTCGACCGCAGTCGGCTGCGCGCGTACATCTGGATCTTCCTGGCGGCCAGCATGTTCTGGGTGATCGCCGAGCAGGGCGGCTCGCTGGTCAGCCTCTTCGCCCGGGACCACGTGGACCGCTACCTCTTCGGCTGGGAGTTCCCCACCAGCTGGTTCCAGTCGCTCGGGCCCTTCTACAGCATCCTGCTGGCGGGCAGTTTCGCGGCGCTGTGGATACGGATGGGCACCCGACAGCCCAGCACCGCCGCCAAGTTCGCCATCGGCCTCGGCGGGCTGGGGGTGGCGACGCTGATCATGGCCGGTGCCGGTGTGGCGGCGGCGGGCGGCGAACGCATCTCCCCGATGTGGCTGCTGATGGCGTTCCTGGTGCAGATCATGGCCGAGATGTGTCTGAGCCCCACCGGGCTGAGCGTCACCACCCGCCTGGCTCCGCCCCGGTTCGCCAACCAGCTGATGAGCCTGTGGTTCCTCTCGGTGGCGATGGGCAGCGCGCTCAGCTCCCAGGTGGTGCGGCTGGGCACCGTCTGGTCGCTCGGCACCTACTTCGCCGTGCTCGGTTGTGCGGCGCTGGCCTGCGCGGGCGCGGTCGCCGTCTCGCGCAAGCGCCTCAGCAGGCTGATGCGCGGCGTCACCTGATCCCGGCCGGGCGCGTCCGTGAGCGAGGGGTGGCAGCCGGTCGGCTGCCACCCCTCATCCGTACCGCCCTTGCCCGTCGGCTCAGGTCCGGGAGGCCGTGCCCGCGGTCGCCGACTGCCACGCGGCGTACAGCTCCGCGTACCGGCCGGGACGGGCCACCAGCTCCTTGTGCTCGCCCTGTTGGACAATGCGGCCGGCGTCGAAAACCAGCACCCGGTCGGCCGCCTCGGCGGTGGAGAGCCGGTGTGCCACCGAGACGGCGGTACGGCCCCGGGTGGCGGTCTCCAGGGCCCGCTGGAGGCGCTGCTCAGTAGCCGGGTCGACGGCCGAGGTCGCCTCGTCCAGTACGAGCAGGTCCGGGTCGGCGAGGTACGCACGGGCCAACGCCACCAGTTGGCGCTCGCCCGCCGACAGCGCCTCGCCGCGCGGTCCGGCCTCGGTGTCCAGGCCGTGCGGGAGGGACTCGGCCCAGCCGGTGAGCCCGAGGTCGGCGAGCGCGCCGCGGACCTCGTCGTCGCCGACGTCGGCGCGGCCGTAGCGGATGTTCTCCCCCACGGTGGTGTTGAAGAGGAAGCCGTCCTGCGGCACCATCACCACCCGCCGCCGCAGCGAGTCCAGGGTCACGTCCGTCAACGGCACCCCGTCCAGCAGCACCCGGCCCGAGGTCGGATCGGCCAGTCTGGTCAGCAGTTTGACGAAGGTCGACTTGCCCGAGCCCGTCTCACCGACCACGGCGACCCGGCTGCTCGGGGCGATCTCCACCGAGACCCCGTGCAGCACGTGCGCGCCGTCGGGGTAGGCGTACTCCACTTCCTCGAAGCCGACGCCCACCGGGCCCGGCTCCAGCTCCACGCCCTTCTCACCCGGGTCCTCGACCTCGCGCGGCGCCTCGATGACGGCGAGCGTACGGCGCAGCCCGGCGAGCGCGTTCTGGAGCTCGTTGAGCACCTCGGTGCTCATCTGCGCCGGACCGATGAAGAGCGTCACCAGGAAGAGGAAGGCGACCAACTCTCCCGCTGTCATATGGCCGTTGATGCCCAGCACCACGCCGAAGCTAACCACCGCGCCGATGGCCAGCGCCGCCGCGATCTCCCCGCTGGAGAGGGTGACGGCCACCAGCCGCTGAGCCCTGCCCTGCGCTTTGCGGTGGTCCTCCACCGCCGTGTCGATACGGCGGCCGATGAGTCCGGAGGCGTTGTGCGCGCGGATCACAGCCGCCCCGGCGACGGCCTCGCCGGTGGTGGCGAGCATCGCGCCGGCGCGGGTTCGGACATCGGCGTAGCGGAAGGAGAGCCGGTTCTGCAGCCGTGGCAGGATCAGCGCCAGCGGCAGGAAGACCGCCCACACCGTCAGAGCCAGTGCCCAGGAGTAGGAGAACATCACCACGCTGCCCACCAGCAGTTGGCAGCCGCTGACCAGCAGCATGCCGCCGAACTGGAGGAAGGTGCTGAACTGGTCCACGTCGCCGGTGACCCTGGCCACCAGGTCGCCGCGCTGCTCGCCGCCGAGCGCAGGCGCGGACAGGTCGTGCACCCGCCGGAACGCCTTCTTGCGCATCTCCGCGAGCGCCGTCTCCACCTCCCGGTAGAGGCGGTGGTTCATCCGGAAGGTGATCCACGCCGTGCAGAACACCGCCACCGCGCAGATCGCGACCGAGCCGAGCACGAAGCCCGTGCGCGGGCCCTCGTCGGCCTGGAGACCGGTGTCGAGCGTCACCTGCACCGCGATCGGCACCACCACCCGTCCGGCGGCGGCGACCACCGCGAGCAGCAGCACGACGATCAGGCCGCGACGGAGCGTCGGCGAGGTGGCGAGCAGCCGCTTCAGCGTGCCGGTCGCACTGTAGTGCGAGCTCCCGATACGGCTCATGCGGTCCGTCCCTCCTCGGCTTCCGCGGTCGACGCGCCGATCCGGGCGTCACCGTCCGTGTTCTCGTCGGTGGTACCGTCCTCGGCTCGCCGACCGCTCTGCCGCCCGTTCTGCTCGCCCTCGTAGGCGGTGACCAGGGACCGGTATCCCGTGCAGCGGGCAAGGAGTTCGGCGTGCGAGCCGGCGTCGGCGACGCGCCCCCGGTCCACGTAAACGATGTGGTCGGCGAGCGCGATGGTCGCCTTGCGGTAGGCCACCACCACGACGGTGGACGGCAGCTTGGAGGCGCGCAGCCGGTTGAGGATGCGGCTCTCCACCTCCGGGTCGACGCTCGATGTCGCGTCGTCCAGCACCAGCAGCCGTGGTCGGCGCACCAATGCCCGTGCCAGTGCGATGCGTTGGCGCTGGCCGCCGGAGAGAGTGGCCCCGCGCTCGCCGACCCGAGCGTCCAGCCCGTCCGGCAACTCGCGCACCACGTGCGCCACGTCTGCCGCCTCCAGCGCCTCCCAGACCGCCGTGTCCTCGCGGTCCAGTCCCAGCAGTACATTGCCGCGTACGGTGTCGTCGAAGAGCAGCGCCTCCTGCGGGACGAAGGCCACCGCGGACGCCACCTCGCCCGTACGCATCTGCCGCGCGTTCATGCCGTCCATCAGCACGTCGCCGCGGTCGGGGTCGATCAGCCGCACCATCAGCGCGGCCAGGGTGGACTTGCCCGAGCCCGTCGGGCCCACCACGGCCACCGTATTGCCCGCGCCGGTGCTGAGCGTCACCTCGCGCAGCACGTCGCTGCCGTTGTAGGCGTAACTCACCCCGCGAGCGTCGAGGTTGAGCGGGCCGGGGTCGGTCAGCCTCAACTCGCCGCTGGGCATGTCGCCCTCGGCGTCCAGTACGGCGCGCACCCGCTCCCAGCCGACCGCCGAGCGCGGCAGCTCCGCCAGCACCCAGCCGAAGGCCCGTACCGGAAATGCGATCATCGTGAACAGGTAGGCCACCTGCACCAGTTCGGCGACGCCGATCGCCCCGGAGGCCATCCGGCTGGTGCCGACCGCGAGGACCGTCAGGATGCCGAGGTTGGGCAGGGCGTCCAGCAGCGGGTCGAAGCGGCCCCGCATCCGGCCGACCGCCACGTTCGCGTCCCGCAGCGCCTCCGCCCGCCGCGCCATGCGCGAGGCCTCGTGCGACTCCAGTCCGAGGGTCTTGACCACGACGGCGCCGTCGAAGCTCTCGTGCGCGATGTCGGCCACCTCGGCGCGCAGGCTCTGCGCACGCGCCGCCAGCGGGGAGAGCCGGCGCTGGTAGAAGACGTTGAGCAGGCCGATCGCCGGGAAGAGCGCGATGCTCACCAGCGCCAGCACCGGGTCAACCAGGATCAACGAACCGATCGCCGACACCAGCATGATCACCACACCGAGCGCCGTCGGCAGCGGGATGATCGGCGACCAGACCGCCTCGACGTCGGAGTTGACCGTCGACAACAGCCGTCCCGCGGAGTGGCGTTGATGCCAGGACAACGGCAACTGAAGGTAGCGGTGGGCGACTTTGCGGCGGTAGGTGGACTGGAGCCGGAACTGCATCAGTCCGGCGCCCACCCGCCGCCCGATGACACCGACCACCCGCAGCATCGCGACCGCGAAGATCGCGGCACCGGCCGTCGCGAGGGCGGCGTAGGAGGTCTCGCCGCTCTCGAAGGCCGGCAGGATCACCCGGTCGGTGATCCTGCCCAGCGCCCAGGAAGTGGCGACGGGGGCGACGCCGTACAGGGCACTGGCCGCGAGTGCCGCGCCGAAGATCCAGGGCTCCTCCCGTACGGCGGCCGTGAGAACGGGCAGGCCCTTACGGCGTGAGGGCCCGTCGGCTTCGGACACGGATGACTTTCCTTCCTGCGACGCACACGACCGGGCTCGACCGTCGCCCCGGCGCGGGAGGCACGAGGAGCGCGGTGGTCGCGTTCCGGCGGGGTGGCGGGGCGGACGCGGTGGGATGGGATGGCGGGGTCGACGGGGGTGGCGGTGGTGTCACTGCCGGGCTCCCGCGGGGGGCGGCAGCGCGTCGAGCAGCGCCGTCTCCTCCGCGGTCAGCATCAGTTCGGAGGCGGCGGTGTTCTCCTCCACATAACGGGCGTTCTTGGTGCCCGGTATCGCCACGATGTGGTCTCCCTGGGCGAGCACCCACGCGAGCGCGATCTGCGAGGGCGCGACGCCCCGGCCGTCGGCCACCTTGCGCACGGCTTCGGCCAGCGGGAGATTGGCCACGAGGTTCTCGGGCTGGAAGCGGGGGTTGACCAGGCGGAAGTCGTCGGCGGGCAGGTCCTCGCTGGAGGCAAACCGCCCGGTGAGGAAGCCGCGGCCGAGCGGGGAGTAGGCGAGCACCGTGATGGACTCGCGGGCCGTGAAGGGCACCAGCTCCGCGAGCGAGTCCCGGGTCCACAGCGAGATCTCCGCCTGCACCGCCGCCACCGGGTGGACCGACTGCGCGGTGCGGACCTGCTCCACGGTGACGTCCGAGAGGCCGAGCGCACGGACCTTCCCGGCGCGTACCGTCTCCGCCATCGCTCCCCAGGTCTCCTCCAACGGCACCTCGGGGTCGACCCGGTGGAGCTGGTAGAGGTCGATGGTGTCGGTGCCCAGCCGACGCAGACTGGCGTCGATCGCCGCCCTGATGTGCTCGGGCCTGCCGTCCTTGCGCAGCCTCGTCTCGCCGGGCACGAAGCCCACCTTGGTCGCGAGGAACGCCCGGTCGCGACGGCCCGCGAGGGCGCGGCCGACCAGCTCTTCGTTGGTGTGCGGGCCGTAGACGTCGGCGGTGTCGATCAGATCCGCGCTCAGGTCGAGTGCACGGTGGATGGCCGCGATCGATACCGCGTCGTCCCGTCCGTGGGGGTCGTACGCATAGGACATCCCCATGCAGCCGAGTCCCACGACGCCGACCCGCTGCCCGCCCTGCCCCATTGCAGTGGTCCGCAACTCTCTTCTCCTGTTCGGGAGTTCTGCTCCGTCGATGAGAGAAGGGCCGGTTCGTGCCCACCACCTCGGTGGACACGAACCGGCCCCTGGACGTTCAGGAAACGGCGCCCTCGGTCCAGGCCCGCTTGAGGATCTCGTCCACGGTCTGCTCCACCGTCTGGTCGGAGGTGTCCAGCCAGAGTCCGACCTCCGGGGTGCTTCCGCGAAGCACCGAGTCGAGGTCCTTGGGCTGCCAGTCCGGGCCGTACCCGGTCTTGGCGCGCTTCTCCTCCCGCGCCAGCACGGCGTCGGGGTTCGGAGCCAGGACGACCACGGCCAGCGGCCGGCTCTTGATCGTCTCGGTGATCTCCTGGAGGTGCTCGCCGAGCAGGATGTCCTGGAGGATCGCGGTGAAGCCCGCCTGGCAGTACGCGTCGGCGGACGCCGCTGCCAGCCTGTGCCTGAGGCGGAGCTGCTCGAGGGCCTCCGGCTCCGGGTCGGCAGTCATGTTGACCTGGCCATTGACGATCATGCGGCGGAAGAAGTCTCCACGCACATGAACAGACCGGTCCAACCGCTCGGCCAGAGCCTGTGCGACGGTCGACTTGCCCGCCGCGGAGATGCCCGACAGGACGAGGACGCCCCCGCTGCCCCCGTCACCCGGAATGTTGTCTGCCATGGGGAAAGTGTTTCCTCTCTCGTGTACTCGGTCGAACGGCAGCCGCCGCCGGTTCAGCGAATCCTGCAACCACCGACCGCATTGCCCGCGCGGGAATTCGGCGCCCTGTGCACTTAGCCTCGTTCGAGGACGAGCAGGTCCATCGAGGCCGGCCTCTCGGTGGAGGTGCCCCACGTACCCGGCTTCGGTTCTCGACGCAGGTGCAGACCATATCGCGCGGCTGCGGCGCGCAGATAATCGACCCGGTAGGCGATAGCGTAGGTCGGTTCTTCCTTCGAATGCATGTAGTATTCGCCGTGATCAATCGTGAAGGTGAATGCCGTACGCCCCTGGGCGATGTTTTCGGCCACCTTGTCATCGACCAGATAGGCCGTTGCGAAGCACATGCCACCGGGACGCAGCGTACGAGCCGCCTCGTTCAGATAATTGTCCAACTCGGGCGGCAGCAGATGACTGATGAGACCCACCATCGCAACCACGTCGAACGCCGAGTCCTCGGCCGGGAATCGGAAGTCCGCAGCCGACATTTTTCCGTCGGGATTGTAGATCTCCTGGCGGATGTCGACATGCTCGAATCGGAAATTGGGATACTTCGGCGTGATGGCGGACGAGCACCACTCAATGGCGTGCGGCACGATGTCGAAGCCGAGGTAGGAGCCCTGCTCGCCGAGGACTTCGGTGAGCGGAATCGCGATGCGCCCCGCGCCACTGCCAGCGTCCAGCACGTCGTGCGAGGGTCCGACCCCCAGCTCTTCCCGCATGTAGTCGGTGATCTGGCGCCCGACCTTCAGAAAGTCGCCGTTCCCGATGAAGCGGCGGTATCTGCGCGGCGGCAGTAAATCGTGGTCCCTGCCGAGCATCCGGTCGGTCAAGTCAAGAATTCGTAGCCCCACCCGATACCCGGAAGCCCGCAACCGATCGAAAGCACTGGACGCGCGGACCGTGGAGGTATACTTGGTCGCCTTCAACGCCTTCAGCTCGGACCTATTGTCCGGCATGACGAGCGGCCCCTTTCTGGCGGTCGTTTCGAACGCGATGACAGTACGGGCGCGTCAGGGGAACTGCACTTCTCGCCTCACGGCGGAGTGTGCCGCCCAAAGGGTTGCAGTCATAACCCGTAAGCCATGGGACACAGCATGTCCCGCGCGACCCCTGTGGTCAATGCTGACGAATAACACCACGGACGGACATTGCCCGATTCTGCCAGGATCCCCTCTTCCGCCACATCGCTTTCAAACCTGCGGAAACCGAACATCAATCCGGTCTTCTCTCCAGCGGAACATAGTTCGGAGGCGTGTACACACGGGCTTCTCGCGGCCTTTCACCGGGTCATGAACTCGTCCAGGTTACTACTACATCGGCAGCCGCGAGAAGTGCGCCCGAGTCTCACCGATCGCAGTTTGGCCGAAATCAAACGTTGCGATCACCCACACGTGCTGGGCACATGGCCCTGTTGCCGGCAATGCCGGGTCGGGTCTTCTCCGGGGTGGTGCAGTTGCCCATAGTGGCCGTTTTTGTTCAATATTTCATGCCGATATGTTGCTTTTTATGTCTTGGTGACGGGTCGCGCCAGATGATGGTGTTCTCGCTGGCGAGGCGGCGGGCCGTGAGGTCGGTCATGGCGAGGTGGATCATGGCTTCGGAGCGGTGCCGGTGCGCCACGGCCCGCGCGACCCTGGCGCTCGCCCTCCCCTCCCAAGACGCGTCCACGGCCGCTGCCATGACCGCCCACCACAGCGACTGACTGACCGTGCTCCCCGCCCTCCTGCACGCCGATCCCGGCGTCATCGCCGCCCTTGTCACCCCGGATGTCTGGCCCCGCCCGCTCCGTTGACCCGCGGGTGCCCCGCGACCACCGACAGCCGGGGCCGCCGTACAGGCCGGGTCGGCACGGACCCGCGAGCACCTGGCAGCCACCGCCGTACATGGCGGTTTGGCGAGGGACGCAGCAGCCCACTGACCCCCGTACGCCGCCCGGGACGGCCGGGCGGCGCAACGCCTACGAACGCAGCGCCGCCAGCACTCGGCTGCGGAGAAGCTCGTACTCCGTGCGGAGCCGCACGATCTCCGCGGGCCGCTCGATCGCCTCCCCGCCGACAACCTTTTCGTGGGGGCCGAACTGCTCGCGCGTGAGATCGACTTCGATCCCCATGCCCAGGCGGTTCCACCAGTGGTAGTCCACCCGCTCGCCGTCGACATGGACCTCGCCGCGGATCAGCTCACCGCCCAAGAGGTCGTGCACCACCAGGGCGGTGACGCCGCATTGGTCGCGCGCCGGGTTGTCCGGGGTCCATTCCGGACGGTGGTCCGGCGTTGTGGTGTCCGCGCCCCAGCCGCGGCGGATGGCCTGCTCGAACTCGTTGAAGTTGCTCAGTGTCATGCCGCTCAGCCTCGCAGGCACCTCTGACAATCACGCGCGGCCGATCACACCCGACGCGCGGTCTCCCCCGGCCCGGGCCGCAGCCGGAACCGGGGCGGGTTGTCCGGGGTCCGCCTGTCATGGTGTCTCCATGACAACACCGTTCGACGCCACGGCTGACGACCCTTCGCACAGAACCCGGGGCTTCCCCCGGCAGCTCGCCCGGACCCGCCGCTTCTCGCTGGGTGTGCCCCGGCAGTTCAGCGTCTCACCGGACGGCGCCCGGGTGCTCTTCGTGCGGACCACGTCCGGTACGGATCAGGTGAGCCGGCTCTGGCTGTACGAGGACGGGCGGGAGCGGATGCTCGCCGATCCGCTCGGGCCGGGCCACGGCGACGAGTCGTCCGGTGCGGTGCCGCCGGAGGAGCTGGCCCGCCGCGAACGGGCCAGGGAGACCTCGTCGGGCATTGTGTCCTACGCCACCGACGCCCGGGTGCGGATCGCGGCCTTCGCGCTCGGGGGCGAACTCTGGGTGGTGCGGACGGACGGAGGCGCACCGCGCCGGATCGTCACCGCCGGCCCCGTGGTCGATCCCCGGCCGTCGCCGGACGGCACCCTGATCGCGTACGTCTCCGGGGGCGCGCTGCGGATCGTGTCGGCGGAAGGGGCGGACGACCGTGCGCTCGCCGCCCCGGACGGCGAGCGGGTGACGTACGGACTGTCCGACCATGTGTCGGCCGAGTCGATCGGACGCCCGCGCGGCCACTGGTGGTCGCCGCGGAGCGATGCGCTTCTGGTGGCTCGGGTGGACACCTCGATGGTGCGGCGCCGGTACATCAGCGATCCGGCCCACCCGGAACGGCCTCCGCGCGAGCTCGCGTATCCGGCGGCGGGGACGGCGAACGCGGAGGTGTCGTTGCACCTCGTGCGGGTGTCCGGGGAGCGGCTCGGGGTCCGGCTGCCCGCGGCCGCCGGGGAGGACCACCCCGAGGGTGCGTGGACGGACCGGTCGTTCGAGTACGTGGCGTCGGCGGAGTGGGACGGGCACGGCCCGCTGGTCTCCGTACAGACACGCGATCAGCGTTCGGTGCATGTCCTCGCGGTGGATCCCGCCACCGGAGAGACCCGGACCCTGAGCCGTGCCCATGACGGTGCGTGGGTGGCACTGAGGCCGGGTACACCGCTGCGGCTCTCCTCCGGAGCGCTCGTCGTTCCCGCGCGGCCGGGTGGCGACACACAGGGGCTGGCGATCGGCGGCGGGCAGACGCCTCCGGGACTCGAGGTCCGTGAGGTGCTCGGCGCCGTCGGAGACAGGGTGTTCTTCACCGCGAGTGAGGAACCGACCGAGGTCCACGTCTGGTCCTGCGCGGATACACCCTCCAAAGACGGGCTCCACGGTCTCGTACGTGTCAGTGCGGCACCCGGTGTGCACACGGCGTCGGTCGGCGGCCCCACCGTGGTGCTGGACAGCAGGACCCCTGACGGTCAGACGGTGTCCGTGCTGCGCGACGGGGTTGCGGTGGGGCGGATCGCGGTCCTCGCCGAGGCACCGCTGGTCACCCCACGACCCGCCGTGCTGAGCCTCGGGAAGCGTGAGCTGCGCAGCAGGCTGTACCTGCCGTCGTGGCACCGGCCGGGCGACGCCCCGCTGCCGGTGCTGCTCAGCCCGTACGCGGGCCATGGCATGCAGGTCGTCCTGAGAGTGCGTACCTGGTGGGTCGCGGTCGCCCAGTGGTTCGCCGAGCAGGGCTTCGCGGTGCTGGTGACGGATGGCCGCGGCACTCCGGGCCGTGGGGAGGCGTGGGAGAAATCGGTGTACGGCGACCGGCTGACGGTCGTTCTGGAGGACCAGATCGACGCGCTGCACGCGGCTGCCGCACGGTATTCCGCGCTGGACCTGACGCGGGTCGCCATGCGCGGGTGGTCGTTCAGCGGGTACCTCGCGGCTGCCGCCGTGCTGCGCCGTCCGGAGGTCTTCCACGCGGCGGTCGCGGGGGCCGCACCGGCCGACCGGCGGCTCTACGACACCCATTGGGAGGAACGGTTCCTCGGCCACCCGGATGTACTTCCGGAGAACTACGAGCGCAATTCGCTGCTCCCGGAGGCGGCCGGGCTGACCCGCCCTCTCATGCTGGTGCACGGACTTGCCGATGACAATGTGGCCGTCGCCCACATGTTGCGGTTCTCCGCCGCGCTGCTGGCCGCGGGCCGGTCGCATACGGTGCTGCCGTTGTCCGGGTCCGGCCATCTGGTCACCCAGGAGGAGACGGCGAGCAATCTGTTGCTGCTGGAGCGAGACTTTCTCAAGAAGTCCTTGAGGCATTGAAGACGGGGGTCCCGCTGCGCGTACCCCCGGTCGGGCACGGCCACGGTGACCGCCGAGGTCGTAAACAGGGAGCTCGCGAACATCCAGATCGCGAGCGTCGCGGAAGGGAATGCCGGAATGAACGCATCGCAGGACCACGGGGTCCGCCCCGGGCGTCGGGCCGTTGTCACGGCGGTCGGGGCCGTCTCGGTGACTGCCGTACTCACCGCGTGCGGCGGTCAGAAGGACTCGGACGGCCCGGAAGCCGTCGAGGCGGCCGCTGCCGGAAGGGGCGGTGGCGCGGATGTGCCGGCGAAGACCACCGACATTCCGGAGGGCGGCGGCAGGGACGTGCTGGCGAAGACCACCGACATTCCGGAGGGCGGCGGAAAGATCTTCGCCGACCGCGGCATCGTGGTGACACAGCCCGCGGCCGGCTCCTTCAAGGCGTTCTCGTCGAAGTGCACGCACCAGGGATGCGCCGTGTCGAGCGTGTCGGGCGGCACCATCAACTGCGCTTGCCACAACAGCAGGTTCGACCTGGCGACCGGTGATGTGACGGCGGGTCCGGCGACCCGGCCGCTGGCCGCCGAGGCCATCAAGGTCAAGGGGGATTCGATCACCCTCCCGGCCTAGGGTCCGTCCGGCCGCGCTCCGCCGGGCGGGTACTCGTCCGCCCTCGGGCGCGCCAGCAGCCGAGCACGTCATCGGTGGTCGCGAGGGTGGCGACGAGGGCGAGCGTATTGCGGATCATCGCGGGGGTGTAGTCGGCCGGCACCCCTGCGATGGCGTCGGACGGCACCACCGCGGTGTAACCGAGATTCACCGCATCGAACACGGCGTTGGGAACGGCGACATTGGCCGAGACCCCGGTGACGACGAGGGTCCGGCAGCCGAGGTTGCGGAGCAGCGCGTCCACCTCCGTACCGGCGATGGGCGAGAGGCCGTGCAGCCGGCGCACGACGAGGTCCTCGTCCGCCACCTCGACGGGCGCGGCGATCCGTACCGCCGTGGTGCCCGAGTGCTGTTGTACGGGCAGCCGCCCGGCGGCCCGGAAGAGGCGGGCGTTGTTGTTGGCGCCCCGCCCGTCGGGGCGGCGCTCGGCCACGGCGTGCAGTACCTGGACCCCGGCCTCGTGGGCGGCCGCCACCAGTCGGGCGACGCGGTGGAGGGCGCCGGAGGACCTGGCTTCCTCGGCCAGTTCGGGCAGTGCGCTGTCGGGGCCCACGACACCCTGTTGGCATTCGACCGTCAGGAGCACGGTGGTGGCCGGATCGAGCTGTTCGGCGAGCTGTTCCTTCGACGGCACGGCTGCCCCTTTCAGCGGCGGATCGGGCGCGCGAGGCTAACCGCCATTGCGTGATGAGGGAAGAGACCCCATGATTTCTGACACATAGTCAGCTACCGGGAGGTCACCCATGGCCGCCATTCAGCGACGGGGCCGTCGGATCATGATGACGGACGAGGAACGCGACAGCTATCTCGCCGAGCAGCGCACCTGCCGGGTCGCCACGGTGTCCGCGGACGGCCGCCCGCACATCGGCGCCCTCTGGTTCGCCTGGGACGGCACCTCCCTCTGGCTGTACTCGATCACCCGTAGCCTGCGCTGGTCCCAGCTGTGCGGCGATCCGAGGATCGCGGTGGTCGTGGACGACGGGGCGGAGTACGCGGATCTGCGCGGCATCGAACTGTCCGGCACGGCAGTCCAGGTCGGTGAAGCGCCCCGCGTCGGCAAGTCCTGCACCGAACTCGACGTACCGGAAAGGCTGTTCGCGGCGAAGTACTTCGCGATGGACACCATGCCGCACGACGGGCGGCACGCCTGGCTGCGGCTCACCCCGGAGACCATCACCTCCTGGGACTTCCGCAAGCTCGCGGGCCCGTCCTCGGCCTGAGCGGCCTCGGCCCGGGAGAACGGCCCACCCGCCCTACACCGTCGGCGCGTGCATCTCCCGGCCGGCCACCCGCAGCGCCGCCACCGCCGCCCTGATCGACGGGCGCCGGTCCGCGTCGGTACGCCACACGGCGTGGACGTGCCGTCGCATCTGCTGCCGTACGGGCACGAGCCGCACCCCGTCGGGCACCGGGCCACGGCCCAGCCGGGGCGCGACGCAGACTCCCATCCCCGCGGCGATCAGGGCGAGCTGGGTGTGGTGCTCGCCCGCCAGATGTGCGATGCGCGGTTCGATGCCCTTCGAGCGCAGGGTGAACATCAGCCAGTCGTAGCAGAACTCGCCCTCGGGCCAGGACACCCAGTCGTCGTCGGCGAATTCCTCCAGGTCGACCTCCGCCCGGTCCGCGAGGCGGTGACCGGCCGGCATCGCGACATCCGGCGCATCGTCCAGGAGTTCGGCCTTGGCCAGTCCGCCGGGCACCGGCAGCCGCTTGTTGCTCCAGTCGAGCACCACCGCCAGATCGATGTCACCCCTGATGACCGCACGGATTCCGTCCTCGGGCTCCAATTCCCGAGTACGTACGCGCAGTTCGGGGTGGTCCGCGCGAAGCGCGTGGAGCGCCGCGGGGAAGAGCCCGCGCGCCGCGGTCGGAAAGGCGGAGAGCCGGATCTCGCCCACCACCTCGCCGCGCTGCGCCTCGATATCGGACTGGGCCAGCTCGACCTGGGACAGGATCCGGGCCGCGTGGTCGGCAAGCAGCCGACCGGCGTCGGTGAGCCGGACGCCGCGCCCGTTCTTGGTGAGGAGCTGCTGCCCCACCTCCCGCTCCAGCTTCGACATCTGCTGGGAGACCGCCGATGTGGTGACATGCAGCCCCTCGGCGGCACCACTGACCGAACCGTGCCGGGCGAGGGCATCCAGGGTACGCAGGCGCTCCAGATTCAACATGTAAGCAATGCTACGGGGATACTCACACAAAGTCTCACTTGTCCTACGTGGTTGTCTTCGTCATCGTTGACGGCATGAGCACGCCCGCCACTCCGAGCACCCCTCCTCCCGCCGGGTTCTCCGCCCCGTCCCGGCCCGCCGGGACGGCCGCCCCCGCCACGGCCCCGACGCCCGATTCCGCGCCTGTCGCGCGTCCGGGGCCGGACTGGCGGATCCGCTTCGGGGCGCTCTCGCTCATCTGGGGCTTCAGCTTTCTCCTGATCAAGGTCGGCACCGAGGGATACGCCCCGTTCCAGGTCACCCTCGGCCGCCTCCTGTCGGGCACGGCGGTGCTGGCCGTCGCGATGGCGGTACGGCGGGAGCGGCTACCGCGCGGCACGCGTACCTGGGGGCATCTGGCCGTCGCCGCGTTCTTCCTGAACGCGCTGCCGTTCTCGCTCTTCGCGTATGCCGAGCTGACCATCCCCTCGACGCTGGCCGGCATCTGCAATGCGACCTCACCGTTGTGGGGCATGATGCTGTCGCTCGTCGCACTGTCCGAGGACCGGCCGACCCGCCGCCGCGTCGCCGGACTCGGGCTCGGATTCCTGGGCGTACTGACCGTGCTGGGCGCCTGGCAGGGCTTCTCCGGACTGGACCTCAGCGGTACGGCCATGGCGCTGCTCGCCTCCCTGAGCTATCCGATCGGCTGGATCTACGTCCGCAGGACGCTGGCGGGCAGCAGTTCGTCCACCCTCTCCCTCACCGGCAGCCAGCTCCTTCTCGGTACGGCGCAGATCGCTCTGGTGACCCCGCTGTTCACCTCGGCGCCCGACGGGTTCCCGCTGGTCCCGACCCTTGCCGTGGTCGCCCTGGGGGCGCTCGGCACGGGCCTCGCGGTGCTGGTCCAGTACGGCCTGGTGGAGGAGATCGGACCGACGACCGCGCAGATGGTCACCTACTTCATCCCGGTCATCGCCACCGCGGCCGGAGTCGTCGTACTCGGCGAGCGACTGAGCTGGAACACTCCGGTCGGCGCCCTCGTGGTCCTGGCGGGCGCCGCCCTCGCCCGGAGCAGGGCGCGCGGCGCCGGGGCCGGGACCGGGGCTCAGCCGTAGGTCAGCGGTTCCGCCGGCCCGGCCGCCGCCGCCAGCGCGTCGGCCAGAGGCTCGATGTCGGCCCCGGTGAGCGGTGAGACGGTGAGCCGGATGCCTTGGGGCGCGGTCATCCGGAACCGCGCGCCGGGCGCCACCGCCCAGCCCGCGTGCAGCAGCCGGGCCACGGCCCCGGTCTCGTCGCTGACCGGTACCCAGACGTTCATGCCGCTGCGTCCGTGCGCCTCCACGCCCCGCCGCTCCAGTGCCCGCACGAGCGCGTCCCGCCGCTCCGCGTACGCCCGCGCCACCTCGCCCGGGTCGACCGCGCCCGTGGCCCACAGGTGGACCACGGCCCGTTGCAGCAGTCTGCTGACCCAGCCGGGGCCGAGCCGCTGCCTGCCCGACACCCGGTCGACGGTGACCGGGTCGCCGGTGAGCACGGCCACCCGCAGATCCGGCCCGTACGCCTTGGCCACGGACCGCACGAAGGCCCACCGGTCCGTGGCGCCCGCGAGTGGGTGCAGCGGCACGTCGACGATGGCGTGCCCATGGTCGTCCTCGACGAGCAGGACGCTCCGGTGCCCGTCCAGGACGCACCGCAGCTCGGCAGCCCGCTCGGCACCGATCGCGGCCCCGGTCGGATTCTGCGCGCGACCGGTGACCACGAGCGCGCGGGCACCGGCGTCCAGCGCACGCTCCACGGCACCGGGCAGCGGTCCGTCGTCGTCGAGGGCGACGGGGACGGGGCGCAGCCCCAGCGCCGGTACGAGGTCCAGCAGGCTTCCCCACCCCGGGTCCTCGACCGCCACCGCGTCACCGGGCCTGAGGTGCGCGACCAGTACGCGCTCGATCGCATCCAGGGACCCGGAGGTCGCGACCACGGGGCCGGCCGGTACGCCGTCGGCATCCAGGGCGGCGCGCGCGAGTGCGGCGAACTCCGGGTCCACCGGCGCCTGTCCGTACATTCCGGGCTTCCGCTCATACTCGCCCGTGGCCGCCGCGAACGCCTCCCCCAGCGCGGGCAGCAGCGCCGGATCAGGGTTCCCCTCCCCCAGATCGCGCACCCCGGGGGGCGCCTCGACCCGGAGCGAACCGCGCGCCGTACTCGCGGGGCGCGGTCGCACCCTGCTGCCCCGGCGGCCGGCCGTCTCGATCACTCCACGCTCGCGCAGCGTGCGGTAGGCGGCCGCCACCGTATTCGGGTTCACCCCGAGCTCTTCCGCCAACTCCCGCATGGGTGGGAGCGCTTGCCCCGGCGCGAGATCCCCCGAGCCGACCCCGCGCTCCACACTGGCGGCAATTTCCGATGCGCGCCGCCCAACGATCCGATATTCTCCTAGCACAAACCGGATTATGCACTAGTGCAATGGAGTACGCAATGCCGGACACCGCATCGCCGCAGCCCACGGACCCGGACACCGGAACCGGCTACGTGCCGACCGGGCGTACCGTCCCGACCCGTTCCCGCGAACGCGCGGCGTACGACCGGGAACTGGTCCACTCGATACTCGACGAGGCGTACGTCTGCCATCTCGGCTTCGTCCGTGACGGCGCACCGGTCGTCCTGCCAACGCTCTTCGGCCGCATCGGCGAGCGTCTCTACGTACACGGCTCGACCGGCTCCCGGCCGCTGCGGGAGTCCGGCCGGACCGACCCCGGCCTCCCCGTCTGCCTGACGGTGACGCATGTCGACGGGCTGGTGCTGGCCCGCTCCGCCTTCCACCACTCGATCAACTACCGCTCCGTGGTGGTCCACGGCATCGCGCGCACGGTGACCGACCCGCAGGAGCGGCGTACCGCCCTCGACGCGATCGTCGACCATGTGGTGCCGGGCCGGTCCGCGGATGCGCGGCCCGCCGACGAGAAGGAACTGGCCGCGACGGCGGTGATCCGGCTGGACCTCCAGGAGGTCTCCGCCAAGATCCGCACCGGCGGCCCCAACGACGAACCCCACGACCTCGCGCTGCCGCACTGGGCGGGGGTCGTACCGCTCGCCCACGGCTACGCGGCACCGCTCCCCGCGGACGACCTCGATCCCGCCATCGGGGTACCGGACTACCTCACCGCACTCTGAACCACCATCAGGGGTGACCGGTTCCGCCGCCGGGGGCACGGGCCCGTCCGCTCAGGCCGGTACGGCCGCCCGGCGGCGGGCATGCGCGGCACCGCGCGCCTCGTCGAACGCGCGCGGCACCGCGCGCCTCGTCGAACGCCAGCCCCGCCACGGCCGCGAGCAGCAGCAGCGTCCCGACGACAGTGGCCGCGGTGAGCCGCTCACGGAGCACCACCACAGCGATGACCGCCGCGCTGACCGGTTCGAGCAGCATGATCACGGACACCGTCGCGGCACGCACCACCGCGGCGCCCGCGAAGTAGAGCGCGTAGGCGAGCGCGGTCGGTACCGCCGCCACGTACACCAGCAGGGTCACGACCTCCGCGGCCTGCGTGGTGTGCGGCACGAGCCCCTCGGCCACAGCCATCGGCAGCAGCCCGACGGCTCCGATCCCGAAGGCCCAGGCGCTGGTGGCGAGCGAGTCGGTGGCGCCGCCGCGGCGGCCGAGCCACCGGGTCAGCAGGGTCATCGTCGCGTAGCCGGCCGCGGCGAGCAGCGCCAGAGCGACTCCGGCGGGGCGCACGGTGGCCCCGTCGCCGCCGAGCACCAGTACGGCGAGCCCGGCCAGTGCGCCCGCCACCGCGGCCAGTCCGCCGCGTCCCAGCCGCTCCCCCATGGTCAGCCGCGCGCCGACCGCGATGAGCACGGGGCCCGCTCCGAGGGTGACGACGGTCCCGACCGCGAGACCGGTCGCCTCGACGGCCGCGAAGTACGCGCTCTGGAAGAGGGTGAGACCCGCGCCGGTCCCCAGGATGCGCAACAGCCGGCGGCGGCGCGGTTCGACGGGGGCTGCCGCGCGCCGGGTCCGTAGCGCCAGCACGGCGAGCAGCAGCACGAGGCCGCCGAGGCAGCGCCAGAACGACAGGCCGAGCGGGCCGAGATCGCTGACCTCGAAGATCAGCGAAGCCGCGGCCCCGGCGGTGCCCCAGGCCACACCGGCGACGATCAGATAGAAGAGGCTCCGCCCGACGGGCGGGCCGGAAGCAGGGTTCGACACGTGACTTCTCCGGATGAGGACAGGACGGTGGTCGCTCGGCTCCGCGCGCGGGCAACGACGAACCGCTCGGGGACCGCCCGAAGCCGGTCTTCGTCAGGAGGTGGCCGCCCGCACCGAGCGGCGGGCGGCGGGAGTACGGCCGAATACATGGCCGTCCCACTACGTCGCGGCGCGGCCGGCCGACGGCTCTCCCTCGGCGACGCCGCGCCCTCCGCCCGGTCCCCCGACGTGCCGTTCGCCCCGTCCCGGCGCGACGGGACCGGAGGGCGTCCCGGGTGTCGCCGACTGGGCGACGAAGGCACCGATCAGCACCATCGAACCGCCGATGAGCTGCGGCGCCGACAGGTGCTCGCCGAGCATCACCCAGGCGAGCACGGTCGCGATGACCGCCTCCAGGCAGGCGACGACACCCGCCACCGCGGGTGAGAGCAGCCGTACCGAGATCACGCCGGTGACGTAGGCGACCACCGTCGCCATCAGCACGATCCAGACGAGGAGAAGCCATGCCGGTACATCCGTGCCGTCCATGCCCGCATCGCCGCCCAGAACCGGCCAGTCCATGTTCCACGGGCGGGCGACCGCGGTGAGGACGACCGTGCCGATCAGCAGCCCGTACGCGATGACTCCGACCGGATGCGGCGGCTCGGCGCCTTCCGCCCTGTCCTCGCTCCCCTGGTCCGACAGGACGAAGTAGCCGACCTGGCAGCAGGCGGCACCCAGGGCGAGCAACAGCCCGATCACGTCGAAGCTCAGCCCCGCCCAGACCTCGACCACACAGGCGAGCCCCCCGACGGCGAGCACCACGCCGATCGCAGCCCCCCGTGTCACCGGCCGGCGCTGGACGACGCGCACCCAGCCGAGGACGAGCGCGGGCGCCAGGTATTCGACGAGGAGTGCGACGCCCACGGGGACTCGGGAGATGGCGGCGAAGTAGAAGGCCTGTACACCCGCGACGGCGAGCAGCCCGAACCCCAGCAGCAGGACCGGCCTGCTGCGCATGAGAGCCCGGTGGCGCCAGGCGACGGGCAGCATGACGAGGGCGGCACCCGCCACCCTTAGCCACACCACATGCAGCGGGTCGAGTCCTGCCTCGATGAGCGGCTTGGCCGCCACCCCTGAGCCGCCGAATGCGAACGCCGACACCAGGGCAAGTCCCAGGCTGGCGCTTCTCCCCTGAGGCGCGTGCATCGGCACATCATGACAGCTGACGTCAGGAGCGTCACCCCGGTGACCCCTGACGCGCATTCCCCGTCAGCCGCCCGGCTTCACCGCGCCCTTCACCATCGGTTCCCCAGCCCTGCGACGGTCGGGCCGTCCATGCAGTCGCGGACCCTGGTGACCGGTCCGTCATGAACGCGCACGGCCGGCCCGCCCGGCACAGCGAAGGTGCCGCGTCCAATCGGCCCCCGGCACGCCGGGCCTCAGCCCCCGGTTCCCTGCCACTCCTGGCCGGACGCCCCCGCGATCCGGGCCGCGAGCTGCCCCGCGTCCACGCCGGCCCGCACCAGCACTTCAACGGCCCGGCACTCGTGGTCGGTGGCCAGCGCCGCGAGCAGATCGAGCCCGCCGGCCCGCTCGTCGCCACGCAGCTCCGCCCGCTCGTGGGCTCCGGCCATCGCCGAGACGGCCGAGGGCGACCAGCCCTCCACCCCCGTGTCCCGCCCGGCGGAACCCGGATCCCTGACAACCGGAACGGCACCGGTGTCCTCCACCGAGCCCTGCCAGCGGAGCCCGTATCCGATACTGCGCTGAACGAGGTACCCGAGCACCTTGGCCAGTTGCGGTCCGCCCTCGAAGGATGCCCGCACTTCCGGGTCCGACTCGATGAGGGAGTGCAGGAGATGGGCCGTATCGATCTGCCGGTCGCCGTCGCGCAGTGCGCGCCTGCGGGCGCCCGTCACCACGGCGGCCAGCTCCACAGTGAGTCTGGCGCCGAACTCGGCGTGGTTCGGTGCGGGCTGCTGAGGGATCCGCGGCGTCCGGTTTTGCACATCTCTCACCCCATCAGTCCCGCGGCGCCGGAGCATCCCCGGAGGGACCCATTTAGACATCCCACGCAAGTTGGGTACACCCGAGCGGTTTCTCCTCCTTACGGATGAGATCTCGCCATTCCGGGATCCGATCCGGAAAATCGGCGCGCGCCGCCTTGCACCGCACCCCCGGAGCAACCAGGAACCACTCCGGGAACGCCCCACAGGCCACACCAGCCAAGCGGCAGCCGGAAGGGGGTCTGCGGACGTGTCCCGGCTGATCGCCCTTCCGGCGCTCGACGGACGGGAGTACGTGTACCGGGTCCACGCACCATCGGACGCACTGCGCGCCGACTTCTTCCGGGCCGCGTTCCACTGCCATGACGACGGCCCGCACCCGCGCGCCCACGACCGGTTCGATGCCGCACTGATCCGCCGAGCGGCCGGAGGAACGGGGCACACAGATCTGACGGTTCATCAGTATTGAATGTTCACGTCACTGCGGCTACGTTCCGCGACACCGTAACCCGCCGAGAAGGGGTGGTCGCATGGCCGAAGTCAGTGCAGAAGCACGCATCGAAGCACCGGCCGAGAAGGTCTGGGCCCAGCTGACGGACTTCACCGCGTACGGCCAGTGGAACGCCACCCACACCAGCTTTCCCAAGGGCGGCCCCGCGACACTCGAACTCGCGGCCACCTACGAGGAGAACATGAAGCTCATGGGCTTCCCCGCCGAGGTGACCTGGACAGTGGCGGAACTGGAGACCGCGCGCCTGCTGGCCACCAGGGGCAAGGGACCGATGGGCGTCAACCTGGCCATGCGTTACTCACTGACGCCCGACGGCGATGCGACCACGGTACGGATCGACGGGGAATTCACCGGCGCCGCGGTCTCCCTGATGGCGGGCAAGCTCAAGGACTCGGCGACCGCCGCACTCATCGAGTCGCTGCGCAAACTGGGCGGACTGGTCACCGCCTGACGGGCGCCGGACGGACGGGAAGGGGCCTCGCGGCTCGACCGCGAGGCCCCGGGCATCCAGGGATTTCGTTTGGATCACCGGGCGGACCGGAGGAAGATGCCCGCGTTGTGGAGTCCGGCGAGGCGGATGGTCACGGTCTTCTCGTAACGGTCGCGATGCCTCGCCGCTGCTTCAGACGGTTGGATGCACCACTCGACGGTGTTGCGCTGCCTGTACGCCTCGCGCGGTCGAAGGCCGGTGGCCTTCCGCCCCGCCTGCCCCGCCGCAGCCGGTGACCACGCTGATCCGCCGGGGCCGGGAACACCGGCACATCCGCAGCCGGTTGCGGACGCACAGGCGCCCTGCCAGTTGCTGTATTTCTCCGGCAGGTGGACCCCCTGCGTCCCGGGACAGCCCTACCCACCGCCAACTGGTCACCGTCAGCCGGCCGGCTTCTGCAGAGGGGTCGGTTTGGTGGTGACCAGTGCGGTGATCTCCTGGGCGAGCTCCGGGCCGAGTTCGCCCCAGCCGTCCTTGTAGCCGTAGACGCTCGCCAGGGTGCGGGCGTCGTAGTCGCCGTTCATGATCTCGATGTCGGTGGTGGTGATGAGTGCCGGGTGGGCGACACCGACAGCTCCCGAGACCTTCAGCAGCTCCTTACGCAGGGTGCGCAGGTAGACAGCGGCCCGGGTGGCCTTCGAGGGCGCGTCGACGCCGCGCACCAGCCACGGGTCCTGGGTGGCGATGCCGGTGGGGCACTTGTCGGTGTGGCATTTCTGCGCCTGGATGCAGCCGATGGACAGCATTGCCTCGCGGGCGACGTTGATCATGTCGACACCCAGGGCGAAGGCGACGGCGGCGTTCTCGGGCAGACCGAGCTTGCCGGAGCCGATGAAGGTGATGTCGTCGGTCAGACCCCGCTCGGCGAACGTGCCGTAGACACGGGAGAAGCCCATCCGGAACGGCAGCGACACCGAGTCGGTGAAGATCAGGGGAGCCGCCCCGGTGCCGCCCTCGCCTCCGTCGATGGTCACGAAGTCGACCCCGCGATCACCACGCGCCATCAGCGTGGCCAGCTCCTCCCAGAAGCTCATCTCCCCCACCGCGCTCTTGATCCCGACCGGCAGGCCGGTCTCGGTAGCGAGCAGTTCCACGAAGTCGAGCATCGAGTCGACGTCGTGGAACGCGGTGTGCCGAGAGGGGGAGGCGCAGTCCTTGCCGGCCGGGATGCCTCGGATCTTGGCGATCTCGGGGGTCACCTTCGCGCCCGGCAGCATCCCGCCGAGCCCCGGCTTGGCGCCCTGGGAGAGCTTGATCTCTATCGCCTTGACCGGGGCGCCGGCGACCACCTCCTTGAGCTTGTCGAGGTTGAAGGTGCCGTCCTCGTTGCGGCAACCGAAGTACGACGTCCCGATCTGGAGGACGAGGTCACCGCCGTTGCGGTGGTACTGCGAGAGACCGCCCTCGCCCGTGTTCTGCATCGTGCCGGCCAGCGCCGCGCCCTTGTTGAGCGCCGTGATGGCCGCGCCGGACAGCGATCCGAAGCTCATCGCCGAGATGTTCACGACGCTCGTCGGCCGGAACGCCTTGGCGCGCCCGCGCGGGCCGCCCAGCACCTTGGCCGAGGGCAGCGGGACCTGCGGGTCGTGCAGGTCGGGCAGTGTGCCGGCGAACGTGCGCTGCTTCACGTACGCGTGCCCTTGCACGTGCTCGACGTCCACATCGGTTCCGAACCCGAAATAGTTGTTCTCTTCCTTGGCCGACGCATAGATCCAAGTGCGCTGGTCACGGCTGAACGGGCGCTCTTCCTCGTTGGACGTCACGACGTACTGCCGCAGCTCCGGCCCGATCGTCTCCAACAGGTACCGGGCGTGCCCGATCACGGGGAAGTTTCTGAGCAGTGCGTGCTTCTTCTGGACGAGGTCGCGGGCAGCCACCAGCGCCAATGCTGTTACGGCGGCCGCTCCGATGTTCCGAGCGCGCATGAACGTTCCTCTCCTCGACTGCTCGATACCCGACACCATCGCTGTGCGGCGGATGCCGTGGGCGTTGGTCGGCGGACACGGCCAGGCAGGCATCGGCGTCCGACGACGAAACGCCACATGATATTAGAGGTCGCACGGATGAGCGGGCGGGTCAGGGTGCGTCCGGCCGCGCCGCCGGCATTCCCTGGCATTCCAGCAGCGTTTCGCTATCTGGCCTGGCCAGAGGCGTCGTGCGGAGCACTGTGGGCTTTCGTTTGGATCACCGGTCGGCCAAGCAGATGCAGGCCCCCGGCGGCCCTGCCAGGGCCTTGATGGCCGGGCGGAGCAACGCGGAAATGCGATCGGCAGGGGCCCCACGAAGCGAGGCCAGGCCGAGAAGCTGGTGGCCGATGGTGACACCCAGCAACGTGGTGACAACCAGTGCGGCGCGCAGTTCGGGATCCTCGGCAGCGGGCAGGGCGGCACCGACGCCGTCGATCTGCCGGCCGAGGGTGAGACGGACGTGATCGGCTGCTGCCTGGTCGGTGAGCATGGACCGCATCATCGCCAGCGTGCCTTCGGGAAGACCGCCGAGCTTGAGGCCGAGCGAGGCCAGCAGCTGATCGACGAGCGCGTCGGTATCAGTGGCCGTCAGCGGGGCGGGGAACGCCTGCACAGCTTGGCTGAACAGCTCCCGCTTCGAGCCGAAGTACTGCATGACCAGAGCCGGGTCGACGCTCGCCGCGGCCGCCACGGCGCGAATGGTGGTGCGCTCGAATCCCTTCTCGGCGAACAGCTCCCGGGCGCTGTCGAGGATGCGCGCCTCGGTCGCTCGGCGGCGGTCGGCGCGGGACTGGCGAGGAGTGGACACCAATTCACTCTACAGACGTTGACCGAACTTCCGATTGACCCTACGGTGAGTGGCTCAACAAGTGTTGAGCGAATGGAATGACCCCTGTGCCGCATCTGGATACACCTGCCGTTCGCACCCCTCACGAGGTGCTGACCTGCTATTACCAGGCCATGCTCGACAAGTCCCCAGACGATCTCGCCGATCTCTATGCCGTGGACGCGGTGCACGAGTTCCCGTTCACCTCTCCCGGCTTCCCCCCGCGCTACGAGGGACGTGAGGCCGTGCGCGCCGGATACCGGGCGGCCTGGGGCGCCAGCCCCGCTCAGGTGCTGGAGGTCAGGAGGATCGCGGCCTACGAGACCGCCGATCCGGAAGTGATCATCGCCGAGCATGTCGCGGTGGGAACAATGACGACCAGGGCCACCCAGTTCACCGTCCCCGGTCTCTTGATACTCCACGTCCGCAACGGTCTGATCACGCGAGCCCACGACTACATGGACGGCTTGGGAGTCGCCGGCGCCAGAGCGTGAAGGCCGGACCACTACAGCGGCAGCCCGACCTGAGCCGGGACAGCACTTACCCCGTTCCGGCCTCGACCCCCGAGATTCGTCTCGACGAACCGAGTCGCTGCGTCTCAGCCAATCCAGTCCACTCAGGTCAGCGCGGGTGCGGAGGCACGCGGCCGGTGCGCACGACCGCGTGTCCCCGCAAGACCGGTTCAGGAAAATGGACCCGCCTGTGGCAGCGCCGCCGCAACAGCGGCTGCCTCACGCGCTGGGGAAGATCCGATGCACGCCCGGGAAGCGGCGGTATCCGGGAACGGGGTGGAGGGGGATGCGAAGGATCGCGCACTGTCTGCCGCGGCCGGCCACCCGCTCGAACTTCCCTGGGACGGTCAGGATCTGCTGCCGGGGGGACCGTGCGGCATGAGCGTCGGCGCGGGCGATAGCGTGAACGCCATGAAGATCGAGCGCACCGCCCGTCGGGTTTCCGTCACGGCGTTGACCGCTCTTGCCGGTATGCACGTTGCCTGGGGCACGGGCTCGTCGTGGCCGCTCCCCGACCGGGAAGCTCTCTCGGACGCGGTGGTCGGCCGACCGGACATGCCCGGCCCTGTTGCCTGCCATGTCGTGGCAGGCGCGTTGGGGGCCGCGGCCCTGCTGGTCGCTGGACAGCCCCGGCGGCACCCGGCGCTGTCCCGGCTGGGCGCGGCCGGCGTCGCGGGGGTACTCGGTGTGCGCGGTGCAGCAGGGCTCGCCGGGCGGACCGATCTGTTGTCCCCGGGATCGGTCTCGGCCCGCTTCCGGCGCCTCGACCGACTCGCCTATTCGCCGTTGTGCCTCGCGCTCGCGACATCGACCGCGGTCGCCGTCGCCACCCGGCGCAGCCATTGAGCGGAGACGGCCCCCGTGCCGTCGTCGGCGCCGAAGCGGCCGACGGCGCGGCCGCCTGCCCGTACCCGCCCCTGATCGTGACAACGAGGCGGCGAGGGCGGCCGAGGCGGCAACATCCTCTGCGACCCGCCGCGGACTCCGTCGGGCCTTCCGCACCCCGGCGTCGCGCAGTGCACAGGAGCGCGCAGAGCCGCTGCCGGACCGGGCGGAACCCATTCCCCGCCATCGGCCGGGCATTTCGGTCCAGAGAAACGGAATTGGCCTTGTCCTGCCGCTTTCCGCCGCACGTACGGTCGCGTCATGAGGATCCGAATCGTCGATACGTTCACCGACCGCCCCTTCGCCGGCAACCCGGCGGGAGTCCTGCTGTTGGACTCCAACGATTTTCCCGACGACGCACAGCTCCAGGCGATCGCCAGGGAAATCAACCTCTCCGAGACCGCCTTCGCCCACCCGCTGCCACCGGGCGGCGAGGCGGACTGGGCGCTGCGCTGGTTCACCCCGGCCACCGAGGTCGACATGTGCGGGCATGCCACCCTCGCAACCGCCCACGTCCTGCACACCACCCGGACGGCGAGCGGCACGGTGCGTTTCACGGCGCGATGCGGGATCCTCGCCGCGACCGCCCACCCGGACGGCACGGTCACGCTCGACTTCCCCACAGCCCCACTGACACCGGAGGCCGCCCCGGCCGGGCTGGCCGCCGCTCTGGGCGCGGAACCGCTCTCCGTCCACGACACCGGCCCGCACATCGGCGACCTGGTCGTGGAGCTGGCCGACGAGGCGACCGTACGGGGGCTTGCGCCGGATCTCGCCGCGGTGGCCCGCCTCTCCCGGCGAGGCATCATCGCCACGGCCGCCGCCGAGGACCCCACCCGCGGCTACGACTTCGTCTCCCGCGGCTTCTTCCCACGCGTCGGGATCGACGAGGACCCGGTAACCGGCAGCGCCCACACCGCCCTGGCCCCCTTCTGGTCAGCCCGCTTCGGCCGTGACGAACTGACCGGACTACAGGCCTCCGCCCGCTCCGGCCTGGTCCGCACCTCACTGCGCGGCGAGCGCACCCTGCTGACCGGCAATGCCGTCACGGTCATCGACGGCGAACTGCTCGCCGCGCTCTGACACCTTTCGACGCCGGCACAGCGGGGGCGTACGGACCATCTCCGTACGCCCCCCGTACCGGTCACCACTCACGGACCACCCCGGTCACATCACCCGGGGACGGACGCCCTTTCCCCTCCCCCTCCGGTGCCGAACTCCGTCCACCGGCCGCCCGCCCGCTCACGGCGTGGGGAGCCACCCCACCTGCCCGGCCAGCAGGGCGTATCCGACGAACGCCCCGATATCCAGCAGCGCATGCGCCGCCACCAGCGGACCGACCCGCCCCCAGCGCCGGTACAGCAGCACGAAGACCACTCCCATCACCATGTTTCCGATGAAGCCGCCGATGCCCTGATACAGGTGGTACGAGCCGCGCAGCACCGAACTCGCCACCAGTGCGGCCATCGGCGTCCACCCCAACTGCCCGAGTCTGCGCAGCAGGTACCCGACAACGATCACTTCCTCCACCACGGAGTTCTGAAGTGCGGACAGGATCAGGACCGGGAATTTCCACCACACGTCGGGCAGTGACTCCGGGACCACGGTCAGATTGAAACCGGCCGCTCGCGCCACCAGGTAGAAGGCGAGCCCGGCGCTTCCGATGCCCGCCGCGACCAGCGTGCCGCGCCCCAGGTCCGGCCATGGCCTGGTCCGGTCGAAGCCGATGGCGCGCAGGCCGGTGCCCTCCCTGATCAGCAGATGGGCGACGAGGGCCACGGGCACCAGAGCCGTCGTGATTCCAAAGAGTTGCCAGGCGAGATCCAGCCATGGACGCCCTGGCGCATAGGAGCTGTTGAGCGTAGCGGCCTGTTCCTTCAAGCCGCCTGACTTCGTCAGTGATCCGACAAAACTGATCAGGGCAGAAACCCCGCTGGCACCCAGCGAGAGCGCCAGTACCAGTACCGTTTCGGACCGCAAGATCCGTCGCGAAACAGCCTCTTGGGGAAAAGAATCAGCCACGCGCCCCGCCTCCACCTGTACACCTGCCTTGAGTCGTGCATTCACACCCCGGGCCCCGCCCCGTCCCGCTAGGGTCTCGAATACAGGTACGAAGACCACGCGCGACAGGCCGGGGGGACAACCACCATGGGCGATGGTGCGGTCCCCCTTTTCCTTGTTCATCCTCAAGGAGGGGCACCACCGACATGGGACGTCACAGCTTGCCCGACCACCACGCGACCGATGGAGGCGGGGACGGTCCGCCGCCGCGCCGTCGGCGGACCGTGGTGATCGCGACCGCCCTCGTCCTCGCGGTGGCCGCGGGAACGGCGGTCGCGGCGCGGGGCGGCCTGCTGTCGTTCTCGAAGTCCTGCGAGGACTCCGCCGTGCCATCTCTCCATGATGGCCTCACCGGACATCGCCCCCGCCGTTCGTGCCGTCGCCGAGAAGGCGCGCCAGGACGATCTGAGATCCGACGGCCGCTGTCTGTACGTGCGGGTCGTCGCACGCGATTCCTACAAGGTCGCCGACGCCCTCTCCTCCGGGACCCGTGCCCCTGACTACCAGCTCTGGCTGCCCGACTCCGACCTGTGGCTCGACCGGGCCAAGGGCTCCGGCGAAGGCGTTCCGATCACCCCGGGCGACTCCATCGCCTCCTCCCCCGTCACCCTGGCCATGGTGCCGTCGGCGGCCAAGAGCCTCGGCTGGCCGAAGAAGAGGTACTCCTGGGCCGGGCTGACGGCCCAGGCCACGGACTCGGACAAGGTGCGCCTGGGCTCGGCGGACCCGGCACGCAGTGCCACCGGGCTGCTCGCACTCTCCAGCATCGGCGCGTCCTCCGGGAAACAGGGTGGTGACAGCGACACCCGGGTCGCGGCGACCGCCCAGCTGCTCGCGCGGCGTATGTCGGACGGCGACACCCAGGTGCTGGAGACGCTGGCGCAGAGCGATTCGGACGCCGAGCCGGGCCATCCGGAGCGCAACCAGGCGGTGCTCCTCTCGGAGCAGGCCGCGTTCGCCCACAACGCGGCGTCGACGGGCGGCGGCAGGCTCGATCTCTTCTACCCCGAGGACGGCGCCCCGCTCCTCAACTACCCGTACACACTGGTCGACGAGACCAGGATGAGTACGTCCGAGGGCCGGGCGGCGCTGCGGTTCATGACGCTGCTGAACGAGCCGGGGGCGCAGGCCACTCTGAAGAAGCACGGCTTCAGGAACGTGGACGGAACGGCCGGGGAATCGGTGATCGCATCGGCGGGCGGCAGGAAGCCCCAGCCGTATGCCGCCCCGGCCGCCGCGGCGCCGTCCGCCGAGGAACTCCAGCAGACGCTCGGCATGTGGACGATCACGGTGCAGAACGCGCGGCTGACGACGGTCGTCGACGCCTCGGGTTCGATGGCCACGATCGTGCCGGGGCGCAACCAGTCCCGGATGGATGTCACCAAGGCCTCCCTGATCCAGGCCCTCAACCAGTTCACCCAGAACGACGAGATCGGGCTCTGGGAGTTCGCCACCACGCTCGACGGCGGCAAGGACTACCGCAGGCTGGTACCGACCGGCCGGCTCGGCGATCCGGCGAAGGGCGGCGGTACCCACCGCGAGAAGCTCACCGCGGCCTTCTCCGCGCTGCAACCGGTGCCGGGCGGCGCGACCGGCCTGTACGACACCACGTTGGCCGCCTACAAGGACGCGCAGGCGACGTATGTGAAGGGCAAGTTCAACGCCGTGGTGATCCTCACCGACGGCTCGAACCAGGACGACCGCTCCATCTCCCGCAGCGCCCTGATCGCGGAACTGAAGCGGATCGCCGACCCGGAGCGTCCGGTACCGCTCCTCGCCATCGCGGTCGGCCCCGAGGCCGACCGCGAGGAGGTCGACGAGATAGCGAAGGTGACCGGCGGCGGAGGTTACCAGGTCACCGACCCTGCCGACATCCAGGCCGTCATCCTGCAGGCCGTCATGACGGCCGGACAGAGCAACCACACCGCCCGGGAATAGCGTTCCGCGCGGACGGGAACGGCGGCGGACACCGGCGGACGCCCCGACGGGGTCACTGCGCTGGGACACCCGTCGGCCAGTTGTGGACGGGTTCGCCGCTGTGCATCAGTTCGGCGTACCGGCGGGTGGTCGCGGCCAGTGCGGCATGCCGTTCAAGCCCGGCCTCCCGTGCCCGGTGGTAGCTGTCCACCTGCCAGGACGCCCCGTTCACCCGTCGTCTGCAGCGCTCCTCGATGACCCCGAGGTAACGGTCGCGGTCCGCGGACTCGATGTTCCAGGCATCCAGCCCTGCGGCAGCCAGCGGCAGCAGTTCGTCCCGTACGAGCTTGACCGCCGGCACCCGGGTCAGCCCGCCCGACCGGCCCGGACGCGGCCAGATCAGCTCCGCGTCGATGCCGTGGCGGCAGGCGGCGTCGAAGTTCTCGGCCGCCGCTGCGAACGGGAGCCTGGTCCACACCGGACGGGACTCCTCGGCGAGCGCCCGCACGAGCCCGTAGTAGAGCGCGGCATTGGCGATCACATCGGTGACGGTGGGACCGGCGGGCAGGACCCGGTTCTCCACCCGCAGATGGGGTACGCCGTCGGCCAAGCCGTACACAGGCCGGTTCCAGCGGTAGACCGTACCGTTGTGGAGCACCAGCTCCTGCAACTGCGGCGCGCCGCCCTCGTCGAGCACCCGCAGCGGTTCCTCCTCGTCGCAGATCGGCAGCAGCGGGGGGAAGAAGCGCAGATTCTCCGCGAAGAGCTCGTGCGCCGAACCGACCCACCGCTCACCGAACCAGGTCCGGGGCCGCACCCCCTGGTTCCGGAGTTCGGGCGGTCTGGTGTCCGTGGCCTGCTGGAAAAGCGTCGGCCGCGTTTCCCGCCACAGCTCCCTGCCGAACAGGAAGGGTGAGTTGGCGCCCATGGCGATCTGGACCCCGGCGACGGCCTGGGCCGCGTTCCATACGGCCGCGAAGCGCGCCGGTGTCACCTGCAGATGCAGCTGAACCGATGTGCAGGCGGCCTCGGGGGTGATCGAGGAGGCGGTGCAGACCAGTCGCTCGACACCGTCGATATCGAGGGAGAAATCCTCGCCCCGCGCAGCCACCATTTGATCGTTCAGCAGTGTGTAGCGGTCCGCCTTCGAGAGGTTCGCGGCAACGAGGTCCGCACGTCCCAGGGTGGGCAGAATTCCGATCATCATGATCCCGGCATCGACCTCGCCCGCCTTCCGGTGCGCATATCCGAGGCCGGCCCTGAGCTCTTCGGCCAGCTGATCAAAAACACGCCCGTCCAGGTGGTGCGGGACGATGTTCACTTCCAGATTGAACATCCCGAGTTCGGTCTGGAAATCACGGCTCGCGATCCGAGGGAGCACCTCCCCATTCATCATCTTCGGCATGCCGTCGGCGCCTGCCAGATTCAGCTCGAGCTCCATGCCCATGAGGTTGCGGGGGCGGTCGAACCTCCGCTCCGCCAGGAGCCTCTCCATCCCCTCCAGGCACTGGTGGAGCTTCCTCCGGTACCTGTGCCGATCGGACAGATCAAAGGCGCCCGCCACGACCTTCTCCCCCATCGAAGCGTCCCTCCCTCGAGTGGGCGGCCCGCGGCCCAGGCCGCTCGCGTCACGATCGATAATGCCCAGACGCGGTGATCCATAACGCCCCACGATCGCCACGCACCCAGTAATCTGTGGACGGCTGTCCGGGGCACATTCCGTCGGCATGGCGCAGTCCGCGGTTTTCCGCCACCCGAAGCGTGATGAAAACGCCGACGAGTTTCGGCCGACCGCGTCGATGGAAAAATCCCTGGCAGCGGCTGCGCCGATGACGACGAATCAGCAGAATCCCCGCATAATAAAGTCTTGATACCGCCTTGTTGGCAATAACTGCGACGACTAGTGGAAACACTGTGTGAACACGTGTCGTATAAACTTCGCAGACGAGGCAGAGAGTCGACGCACCGGCCCAGTCACCGGCCGCCTCTGGCCCCGCACGCCGACAGCGCCGTCTGCACCCGCCCACGCATCACCGTGTCTCCGAAGTGAGAGGCGACCCACTATGCCGCTGCATGTTCCCCCGGCTCCCGCGCCCGCTCT
Source organism: Streptomyces sp. NPDC015032 (assembly GCF_043080425.1). NCBI lineage: Bacteria > Bacillati > Actinomycetota > Actinomycetes > Kitasatosporales > Streptomycetaceae > Streptomyces > Streptomyces sp. NPDC015032. Next base: position 114,150 of record NZ_JBIBVN010000023.1, read on the forward strand.
GCGCAGCGTCCTCGCGGCACTCGGTTCACCCACCGCAGTCCGCGAGGCCCGCACACCGGCTCTCCGATCCGCCCAGGGACCGCTGAGCCCCGAACTCCCGCTCCCCGTCCATGTACTGGAGCGGATCGGCCCGAGCGAGCTCGCGCCCGCCACCCGGCTCGCCGCGTGGCGGTTCGTGATCCGCAGCTCGGAGCAGGCAGTCGCCGCGGCGGACACCATGCTCACCCCGGACGGCTGGGCCTTCTCGCACTTCTTCGAGGGCCCCTACATCGCCTCGACCGAACTCGCTCTGCGCCAGGCCGAGACGGTGACATCTCAGTACCAGCCACGGCTGCTGTCCATTCCGGAGCTCTACATGCTGGCCCTGTGGCTGCACGCCGACGCCAATGCCGACGCAGCCGACGGGGCACTCGCTCCCGCCGATCTCCTCGTACCACTGGCTCCCGCACCACCGGGCATCGCGGCACATAGCCCGCACCGGGTGGCCGAACTGCTCCGCGTGATGACGCTGCGCATCACCCCGGGCCCCGGGCCCCTGCTCGGGTCGCCGGCCTGACAGCGGCCGCACCCGGCACCACCGCACCGTGCCCCGCCACCGACTCCCGTGGCGGGGCACAGCTCTGCGCGGCACCGTGCTGAGGACCACGGCGCGCGCGGGCGCACATCTCACCCATCCGGACTAGCCCGGTCCGGCCACCCCGAACCACCCGAAGTGACAGTGCAGTTGCGGTGAACCGACCGGCCGGGTGACGCGTCCTCGGAGTAAGAAGAAGTGCTGCCGCGAAATCCCTGCGGATTGACGCCCGTGGGGCAACACTGGGACCGGACCGATCGATACGCGGGGGGCGGCCGTGAACACTTCGTCAAGCCGCAGGACATTCACTACAACGCAGCGAAAGAACCCACCCATGTGCCAGCATCAACCACCATGCCCGACCGCCGACTCAGCCGACCGGGAGGCCGCCCGTCTGACGGCCCACCACCCGGAACAGGGCTGGAGCCTGCTGTGCAACGGCGTCCTGCTCTTCGAGGACACCGGTGAGCTGCTCCCGGACGGGCAGATCATCGCCCCACACCGGCCTCTGGAGACCGGCCGAGTGGCGAAGGCTGCCTGACCCCGGCCTGAAGGAACTGGGGCCGGCCCGGAGACTTCTCCGCACCGGCCCCGACGCATGTCCGCGTCACGCCCTGCCGTTCGTGCCTCAGTTGTCGTACTCGTCCAGCGGAGGGCAGGAGCAGACGAGGTTGCGGTCACCGAAGGCACCATCGATCCGGCGCACCGGCGGCCAGTACTTGTCGGCGGCCGAGACACCGGCCGGGAAGACCGCCACCTCGCGGCTGTAGCCGTGCTTCCACTCCCCGCCCAGCATCGCCGCGGTGTGCGGAGCGTTGCACAGCGGGTTGTCGTCCGCGCTCCACTCGCCGGAGGCCACCTTCTCGACCTCGCCGCGAATGGCGATCATCGTGTCGCAGAAGCGGTCGAGCTCCGCGAGGTTCTCGCTCTCGGTCGGCTCGATCATCAGCGTCCCGGCGACCGGGAACGACATGGTCGGCGAGTGGAAGCCGTAGTCGATCAGGCGCTTGGCGATGTCGTCGACGCTGACGCCGGTGGCCTTGGAGATCGGCCGCAGGTCCACGATGCACTCGTGTGCGACCAGCCCGGCCGGGCCGTTGTACAGAATCGGGTAGTGCGGTTCGAGACGCTTGGCGATGTAGTTGGCCGCGAGCACGGCGACCTGCGTCGCACGCTTCAGGCCCTCACCGCCCATCAGGCGTACGTACGCCCAGGAGATGGGAAGAATGCCCGCCGAACCCCACGGCGCGGCCGAGATCGGCCCGACACCGGTCTCGGGGCCCGCTGCGGACTGCAGCGGGTGGTTCGGCAGGTACGGCGCGAGGTGCGCGCGCACACCGACCGGGCCGACGCCGGGGCCACCGCCACCGTGCGGGATGCAGAAGGTCTTGTGCAGGTTCAGGTGCGAGACGTCGCCACCGAACCGGCCCGGCTTGGCGAGCCCGACCAGCGCGTTGAGGTTGGCGCCGTCGACATACACCTGACCGCCGGCGTCGTGCACCTCGGCACAGATGTCGGCGACGTGCTCCTCGAACACGCCGTGCGTCGACGGGTACGTGATCATCAGCACGGCGAGCTCGTCGCGGTGCTTCTCGATCTTGGCACGGAGGTCCTCCGTGTCGACCTCGCCGTCGTCGGCCGTCTTCACCACGACGACCTTCATTCCGGCCATCACGGCGCTGGCGGCGTTGGTGCCGTGCGCGGAGGACGGGATGAGGCAGACGGTCCGCTGGTCGTCACCGTTGGCCCGGTGGTACGCCCGTACCGCCAGGAGGCCCGCAAACTCGCCCTGCGAGCCGGCGTTCGGCTGGATCGATACGGCGTCGTAGCCGGTGACCTCGGCGAGACGCTCCTCCAGCTCACGGATGAGGGTGAGGAAGCCCTGCGCCTGCTCGGCCGGCGCGAAGGGGTGCAGCGCGCCGAACTCGGGCCAGGTGACCGGCTCCATCTCGGTGGTCGCGTTCAGCTTCATGGTGCAGGATCCGAGCGGGATCATGCCGCGGTCCAGCGCGTAGTCCCGGTCGGCGAGCTTGCGCAGGTAGCGCAGCATGGCCGTCTCGGAGCGGTGCTGGTGGAAGACCGGGTGGGTGAGGATCTCGTCGGTGCGCAGCAGACCCTCGGGCAGCACGTCGGCGGCCGCGGCGTCCAGCGCCTCGATGTCCCCGTCGGTGCCGAATGCGGCCCAGACGGCGGCGATCTGCACCCTCGTGGTGGTCTCGTCGCAGGCGAGGGAGACCAGGTCGGCGTCGACGAGCCGCAGGTTGACACCGCGCTCGCGGGCGTCGGCGACGATGTCGGTGGCCTTCCCGGGGACGCGCACGGTGAGGGTGTCGAAGTAGGTGCCGGTCACGACGTCGATGCCGGCGGCGCGCAGACCCTCGGCCAGGATCGTCGCGTAACGGTGGGTGCGCCGGGCGATCGTCCGCAGCCCGTCCGAGCCGTGGTAGACGGCGTACATCCCGGCCATGACGGCGAGCAGCACCTGCGCGGTGCAGATGTTGCTGGTGGCCTTCTCCCGGCGGATGTGCTGCTCGCGGGTCTGCAGCGCCAGCCGGTAGGCCTTGTTGCCGTCCGCGTCGACGGAGACACCGACGAGGCGGCCGGGCAGGCTGCGGGCGAACTTCTCGCGCACGGCCATGAAGCCGGCGTGCGGTCCGCCGAAGCCCATCGGCACACCGAAGCGCTGCGTGGTACCGACCGCGATGTCCGCGCCCAGGTCGCCCGGCGAGGTGAGCAGGGTCAGGGCCAGCAGGTCGGCGGCGACCGTGACGACCGCGCCGAGCTCGTGGGCCTGCTCGATGACGGGCTGGATGTTCCGCACGGCCCCGGAGGCGCCCGGGTACTGCACCAGGACACCGAAGACACCGCGCTCGGCGACCTCTGCGGGAATGCCAGCGGAGAGGTCCGCGACGACGACCTCGACACCGGACGGCTCGGCGCGGGTCTCGATGACGGCGATCGTCTGCGGCAGGGCGTCGGCGTCGACCAGGAAGACGCCGTTCTTCACCTTGCCGACACGCCGCGAGAGCGCCATGGCCTCGGCGGCCGCGGTGCCCTCGTCGAGCAGGGAGGCGCCGGAGGTGGGCAGGCCGGTCAGTTCGGCGACCATCGTCTGGAAGTTGAGCAGCGCCTCCAGGCGGCCCTGCGAGATCTCCGGCTGGTACGGCGTGTACGCCGTGTACCAGGCGGGGTTCTCCATGACGTTGCGGAGGATCACCGGCGGGGTGAAGGTGCCGTAGTAGCCGAGCCCGATCATCGGGGCCAGCACCTGGTTGCGGTCGGCCAGGGCGCGCAGCTCGGCGAGGACCTCGGCCTCGGTGCGGGCGGCCGGCAGCCGGAGTGCCTCCGCGCTCTTGATGACGTCGGGCACCGCGGCCGCGGTCAGCTCGTCCAGCGAGCCGTAACCGACCTGGGCGAGCATCTTCGACTGCGCCTCGCCATCGGGACCGATGTGGCGCTCTTCGAACGGAATGCCCTGCTCCAGCTGGGAGAGCGGGGTGCGACGGGGGGTCATGGTGGAGGCCTCCTGGTCTTCACGACCTGCGAGGGGCACCACGGCGCGGGTGCCCGAACGGCCTCCCCCTCTGTCATCTCAACCTGAGAGCTTCACCGGCGCGCCCTGCGGCGTGCCGGTTTTCACCGTCGGTGAGGAAGGGAACCGTACCGGCACTCGGCCGCACGGAGCCCGCCCTGCTTTCCAGAGTGACCTCGTCCGTGCGGTACGTGGGCCTGAGAGATTCCGGGGAGGATTTGCTCCTTCGGCGCCTCCGGATTCGCTCCGGAGGACTCTCCCGCACGGGGTCAGCAGCCGTCACCAGCCTACCAGCGGGGTTCATGGCGGAATTCTCGAGTGGCCAACCCCCCGGATCTGCACTTTTGTAGAGCTTGTGGAGTAGCCGCGACCAGTGGGAGGGATCGTGCAGACCGACATCGATCCGCGCAGCCTGATCGGCCGCAAGGCCTTCGACCGCAAGGGCACCAAGATCGGAACCGTGGACGAGGTGTACCTCGACGACGCGACCGGTGTGCCCGAGTGGGCGGCCGTACGCACCGGACTCTTCAGCCGGGACGCTTTCGTCCCGCTGGAACCCAGCGAGTTCGTGGAGGATTCGCTCCGCGTTCCCTTCGACCGCGCACTGATCAAGGACGCACCCGACTTCGGCGTCGGCCGTCATCTCTCGCCGGAACAGGAGCTCCAGCTCTACCGGCACTACGGACTGGACTCCCCGTCCGAGGAGACCGGCCCGGACAGGGACTTCGGCAGACTTGCCGGCCAGGACGAGTAGTCCACCGGGTTCCGCACCAGCGGCAGCGGATCGGCCGGATGCAGCTCCGCGTCGTCGATCCGGAACGTACGCACTCGGCCGGGCACCGACCCCGGCTCCTCGAACCGCACCGTCACCCGGCCGATACCGCTGCCCTGCACCCAGCCGTGGCCGTGGACGTCATGGCGTACGTCGTGTCCGGCGGGCCAGCGCCGCGCGGCGAGCTGCTCTGCGGGCTCGGGGGGCTCCTCCCGCGCACCGCCCGCCGGCTCGTCCCCCTCGTCACCCGCCTCCGTCGCTTCTTCGACCGTCTCCCCCGTCGCGGCCCGTTCACCGGCGGCCTGCGCGAAGAGGTCCTCCTGTGTGTAGTCGGCGAGCCCCGTGACGCCCACGCCGAGGAGCCGTACGCCTCCGGTGGTGTCCACGGCCTCCAGGAGCCGTGCGGCAGCCTCCCGGACCACGGTGGGGTCGTCCGTGGGCCCACGGAGCGTCTCGGACCTCGTGAGGGTGGAGAAGTCGTACCGGCGCACCTTGAGCACCACCGTCCGCCCGGACCGCCCCGCTCCCCGCAGCCGCTGTACGCATCGGTCGGCCAGCCGCTCCACCTCCGTCCGGACCCGCACCCTGTCGTGCAGGTCCGTGTCGAAGGTGTCCTCGACCGACACTGATTTCGCGTCCCGCTCCGCGACCACGGGCCGGTCGTCGTACCCGAACGCCATGCGGTGGAGAGAGCCGCCGTGCGCCTTCCCCAGCAGGCGTACCAGCTCCGCCTCCCCGGCCTCGGCCAGGTCGTTGACCGTCGTCATCCCGGCGCGGCGCAGATGGTCCGCCGTCGCGGGCCCGACGCCGGGGAGGATCCGTACCGGCATCGGCGCGAGCAGCTCCCGCTCCGTGCCCGGTTCGATGAGCACCAGCCCGTCCGGCTTCGCCTGCTCCGAAGCGATCTTGGCCAGCATCTTGGAGCCGGCCAGCCCGACCGAGCCGGTGAGCCCGGTGACCGCCTTGATAGCGGTACGCAGCTGCTCACCGATCTCCAGCGCGGAAGCCGTGTCATCGGCCGCCCCACCGGCTTCCAGGTCCACGAATGCCTCGTCCAGGCTCAGTGGCTCCACCAGCGGGGAGAGCCGCCCCAGCAACTCCATCACCTGGTCGCTGACCATCCGGTACAGCAGGAAGCGGGGCACCAGATAGGCCGCATTGGGGGCGAGCCGCCGGGCCTGTGCCATGGGCATCGCCGAGTGGACCCCGAAGCGCCGTGCCTCGTACGACGCCGTGGCGACGACTCCGCGGGGGCCCAGCCCGCCCACCACAACCGGTTTCCCGCGCAGACTGGGCTTCGCCGCCTGCTCGGCAGAGGCGTAGAAGGCATCCATGTCCAGATGCAGGATGGTGGGCGCGGCTCTCACATCAATCGATGCTGCCCCATGGCACTGACAATTGCCCCGCCCTGCTCTCCGTCCCGGTCAGCCGGCGCGGTTGCGCCGTCGCGCGAGCTCATCGGCGGGGTTGTTCCCGACCAGCGTCTCGCCGGTGTCCACACGTTCACCGTGCAGCTGCGACAGCGCGACGTCGACGTCCTGCCACACCACGCCCACGGCGATGCCGAAGACCCCTTGGCCGCCCTGGAGCAGTTTGACGACCTCGTCCGGCGAGGAGCACTCGTAGACCGTCGCCCCGTCGCTCATCAGCGTCATGCGCTCGAGATCCTGGAACCCGCGGGCCCGCAGGTGCTGAACCGTGGTGCGGATGTTCTGCAGAGCCACCCCCGTGTCCAGGAAGCGCTTCACGATCTTCAACAGGACGACGTCCCGGAAGCTGTAGAGCCGCTGTGTGCCCGAGCCGTAGGCCGGACGGACGCTCGGCTCGACCAGCCCTGTGCGTGCCCAGTAGTCGAGCTGCCGGTAGGTGATCCCCGCAGCCGCGCAGGCCGTCGGCCCGCGATAGCCGATGTCGTTGGCCGATGCCACGCCGCCCCCCGCCACCGCCGCCGGTTGAACCGGTTGCCTGATGGTGTGGCCGGCTGTACTCCCCTGCTGCGGATACGGCCCACCTGCTGCCGTACCGTCGCCGCTGCTTCTCACGCCGACCTCCGTCCTTGACCTGCCATCTCGAAGGTAGGCAGTCACTCGGGGTGCGTCAACGATCGCCACACTCGGCACGCCGAGTGATAATCACCCTGAGGGTGGTTTCCCGTGACTCGCGAACGGGAAAGGCTTGTCGAATGCGCTGACGGCGCCCTCGCAGAACGGTCACTGACTGTTGGTACCGAAGTCCTCCGGTGAGATCTGATCGAGGAACTCGCGGAACTTCTCCACCTCATCCTCCTGCTCGTCGGGGATGGCGATGCCCGCATCGTCGAGCACCCCGTCACTGCCGTAGATCGGCGTTCCGGTGCGCAGCGCGAGCGCTATGGCGTCGGACGGCCGCGCGCTCACCTCCACCCCGCTGGCGAAGACCAGCTCCGCGTAGAAGACCCCTTCCCGCAAGTCCGTGATGCGGACCTCGGTGAGCTCCTGGCCGACGGCCTCGAGCACATCCTTGAAGAGATCATGGGTCAGCGGCCTGGCGGGAGCCATGCCCTGCTGGGCAAAGGCGATCGCGGTCGCCTCACCAGGACCGATCCAAATGGGGAGGTACCGGTCGCCTCCCACTTCACGCAGGAGCACGATCGGTTGGTTGGAGGGCATTTCCACCCGGACACCCACAACGTCGAGCTCGTTCACACAGCAACCCTAGGACGTGCTCGGCAGGTTTGGGTAGTCGGGCACCGACGAGATCAGTGGAGCCGGACGCGCAGAGCGGTCTGCACAAGGGCCGAATGAAGCCGTACGGACAGCTCGGCAAGCTCTCTCGCGGTGGCCTCCGCATGTGCTCTGGTCTGCGGATTCCGGTGCCGACGCAGGGGTGCGACCACCTGCTCGATGAGCCCCGCCTCGCGGTCTGCGGCCGCCCGGATGGCGCGGAGGTGACGTGGTTCCAGACCGAATCGCCCCAGATCCGCCACAAGCTTGGCCACCGTGACCATCTCGGCGTCGTAACCGCCCTCGGCGCCTGGAGTGACCAGACCGTACGATTCCCACTCGTCCAAGTCACTCTCGGTGACCTCGGTCGCCGCGAGCAGCTCGGCACGGCCGATCCGGGCCGCCGTCGCCCGCCCGGACTCGGCTTCCCAGCTGCCGTCGGGCAGGTCCCGGGGGTCGCCTCCGGGCGGCAGGGCGGACTGCTCGCCCCGGGCGAGCGCGTCCAGATGCTCGCGAATGACCTTCAGCGGAAGGTAGTGATCCCGCTGCATACGCAGCACCTGGGCGAGCCGCTCCACATCGGCCGCCCGGAACTTGCGGTACCCGGAGGGGGTCCTCTGCGGCTCGACGAGCCCTTCGGCCTCCAGGAAGCGAATCTTGGAGATCGTGACCTCGGGAAACTCGTCCCGCAGGTGCAGGAGCACCGTGCCGATACTCATCGGGCGGTCGTCGGCGGGGGCGGTGCCGTGACCGGCACCGCCCGTCGGTGTTCTCAGCATGGACCTTCCCTGGCGGGTCAGATACCCCGCTGGCTCGCGTAGAAGACCAGCCGGTACTTGCCGATCTGCACTTCGTCACCGTTGGACAGGGCAACGGAGTCGATGCGCTCACGGTTGACGTAGGTGCCGTTCAGGCTGCCCACATCCCCGACCGTGAAGCTGCCGTCGGGGCCCCTGCGGAACTCCACATGCCGCCTCGACACCGTTACGTCGTCGAGGAAGATGTCGCTCTGTGGGTGACGGCCGGCCGTGGTCAGCTCGCCGTCCAGCAGGAAGCGGCTGCCGGAATTCGGACCTCGCCGCACCACGAGGAGCGCCGAGCCGAGCGGAAGAGCGTCGACGGCGGCCTGCGCCTCGGGCGAGAGGGAGGGCAGAGGCGTCTGCCCGGTGGCCTCCGCCTCGTACGCCTCGAGGCCGGAGATGGAGATGGTCGAGGTCGTCTCCGAGGCACGCTCGGGAATTCCACCCCTCAGCGGCGCACCGCAGTTGGAGCAGAAACGACTGTCCTCGGCGTTGCGATGCCCGCACCTCGTACAGACCGGCATGGACGAGCCCTCCTGCCTCGGGGCGAACCCTCCACCCGTACCTGAGGTTGACGGTTCTGTGAAACCTATGCGGCCGGCACCGGCAGGGTCAACAGACGACGCGCCGGAAACGCCCGAATTAGCACTGCCCGAACTGGACATCTGATCGCGGAAGAGCGGGCGCTCCGCGCCCTGCTCGTCTGCCTGGCCATGACGCGGTGCGCGATGGCGGGCAGCCTCATCGCGAGCGCTCTTGCCGAACAACTTCCCAAACAACTTCACGGGCGATTCCCCTTGACCGAAATAGACCCGCCCGTGGGGCAGGACGAACCCTGAATGAACACACCTGCCGACCCGGACACCCTCACAACGTCCGTATCCACTCGACAGTTTCCATCACGCACCACCATTACGATGCGGCGACCCCCCGCAACCTCCTGCCCGTATCCGTCGCCCCTTCCGTGCCGCGGCTTCACGGGGACGACGACCGAGCGTAGTCAGGCTGCTTCGCCGGTCGCAAGACGTCCACGACGATGTTGTCGGCCTGCTCCACATGCACGGTGGCCTGCTCCTTCTCCAGCGTCTGCACCACACCGCCGGGGATGTTCAGCGCCGGCTCCAGATCCTGGGGCTTGCCGATCACCTTGAACACGTACGGCGCGGTGATCTTACGGCCGTCCACCTTGACCTTGCCGCCGTCACCGGAGAAGTAGGTACTGGCCACCACTCTGACACCGTTGACCTCGATCGCCTCGGCGCCGGCCGCACGCAACTCCTGGAGTGCGTCCAGCAACATGTCCGCCTTGACGCCATTTCCCGGGTCGTTGACGGTGAGGGTGATACCCGGCCCGTGAGCCGCCACGGTGCCTGCGAGGACTCCGAGTTGCCGTTCCTTCTCCACCGTCTGCTTACGCGCCTCCTCAGCCTGGTCGGAGCTGTTCTCCAGCTCCGTGCGCTGAGCCTCGAGACGCTGCTTCTCGTCCTCCAGACGCTGCGTGCGGTCGTCCAGCTCGTCGAGAATACGGACCAGGTCCTCCTGGCGGGCACCTCGCAGCGCGCTGTTGTCGCTGTTCGAGCGCACCTGAATGGCCAGCCCGAGACCTAGGACGAACAACAGCAGCGCGACAACGAGTTGGGCCCGTGTCACTCGTGGCGGCCAGAGTCCGGCGATCAGCCGCTGACGACCCGTGAGTTCCTGGACGGTGTCGGCCGGCCGCCGGCCGGAGTGTTCCTTGCCGCTGGGAAGTTCTTCGTTGCTCATCGGCCTCAGGCCCGGAAGACGTGCCGGCGGATGGCCGCGGCGTTGGAGAAGATCCGGATCCCGAGCACGACCACCACACCGGTGGAAAGCTGCGCCCCGACGCCCAGCTTGTCGCCCAGGAAAACGATCAACGCGGCCACGACGACGTTCGACAGGAACGACACGACGAACACCTTGTCGACAAAGATGCCGTCGAGCATGGCCCGCAGACCACCGAAGACTGCGTCGAGAGCAGCCACGACGGCGATCGGAAGATAGGGCTCGACCATCGCCGGTACCTCGGGCCGGACCAACAGTCCGACCACGACTCCCACGACGAGGCCCAGTACGGCGATCACGATGTGCCCTTCCCTGTCTCTGCCGCACCACTGCCGGTGTCTGCGGCCTTGTAAGGCTCTGCTGTACGTACGATCAGGCTCGGCGCGACCGGGAGGCTCACCTTCTCCTGGACGGACATGCCCGTCCGGATGTCGAAGGTGTCCTTGAGCGCCTGCAGATACTGGCCGTCGTCGCTGTCCTGGAATGCTTTGCTCAACGACTTCCCGTCCCCCACCGCCAGCACCGTGTACGGGGGCACGAGCGGTCTGTTGTCGACCAGTATGGCGTCGCCGGCCGCGCGGATCGCCGACAGGGCCGTCAGACGCTGCCCATTGATCGCGATCGCTTCCGCACCGGACTCCCACAGGCCGTTGACGAACCGCTGCAAGTCCCGGTCGCGGACCCGCCCGGTGTCGGAGAATCCGCTGGTCTCCCGCGGCCCGCCACCGCCCTGGTCGGTGTCCTTGGCGTCGTCGACGACGAGCTTCACGCCGGGTCCGGCCACCGGCGTCGCCCCGGCGAGCAACGCCACCAGCTCTCCCTGGTCCCCGCCGTGCTTCTCCAGCGCCTTGCGCTGTCGGCTGCCCACATCGTCCCGGAGCGCGTCGACCTCCGCCTCAAGGTTGTCCGCCGCTGTCGTCTCGCCGTCGATACGGTCGATCAGTTCCTCGCGCTCCTTGGCGAGGACCGGCGCGGAGACGCGCGCCTGCGCGGCCCCGAGCGTGACGACGAGGGCAGCGAGCACCAGACAGGCTGCGAGGCCGAGTTTCGTCTTGAGCGTGCGGGGCAGTGCCGCGCTCCCGTCGGCCTTGCGACGCGCCGACGCCTCGGCGTACCCGTCGTCCAGGCTGTGGTCCATCACGTTGGTCAGCAGCGACATGGACGCGTCGGGGCGCGCGGGGGGAGAGGCGGTACTCCGATCGGGGGGCTGCTGCGACATGCCGCACATCGTCGCACGTCACCACTGCTACCGCCGAATGGCCCCACCGGTGTGCCCGACGGCGTCGAGCGACACCGGCGGGCACACCCGCGGAACCCTCAGTGACCTGCGCTGTCCACGACCGCTGCCCACTCGTCCAGCAAGGCCTGCGCGGAGGCGTCGTCCGGGCCCTCGGCCCACAAATGGGTGACCGCCTCGGCCGGGTCCGGAAGCACCATCACCCACCGTCCATCGGCCTCGACGACCCGCACCCCGTCCGTGGTATCCACGCCGCGGTCCCCTGCGGCCTCCACGACCCGGCGCATGACCATGCCCTTGACCGCCCAGGGTGTGCCCAGATCACGGCGCAGGACATGGGCACGGGGAATGCGGGCGTCGATCTGGCTGAGGGTGAGCTGGGTCCTGGCGACGAGCCCGAGGAGCCTCACGAAGGCGGCGGATCCATCGAACACACTGCTGAATTCGGGAACGATGAAGCCGCCGCGGCCGTCTCCACCGAAGATGGTGCCTTCTTCACGTCCCACGCGTGTCAGGTCGTCGGGCGATGTCCTCGTCCATTCGACCTGCGTGCCGTGGTACGCCGCGACCTGCTCGGCAACCCGTGTCGTGGTCACCGGCAGCGCCACCCGCCCGCTGCGCCGCTCGGCGGCGACGAGGTCGAGCATCACCAGGAGCGCCCGGTCGTCCTCCACAATCCTGCCTCGCTCGTCGACCAGGGAGAGTCGTTCGCCGACCGGATCGAACCGCACACCGAACGCCGCCCGGGCCGAGGAGACGATCTCGCCCAGCCGCACCAGCCCGGACCGTCGGGTGTCGGCGGATTCGGTGGGCCGTGATTCGTCGAGCCCGGGATTGATGGTCAATGAATCCACGCCGAGCCGTCCCAACAGACTGGGCAGAACAAGCCCGGCACTGCCGTTGGACGCGTCGACGACGACTTTGAGACCGGCGTCGGCGATCCCGGTGGTGTCCACGTTCCGCAGCAGCGATCCGGTGTACGAGTCGAAGACGCTGGACGGGAAGTGCAGGTCCCCGATCTCCCCCGGGAAGGCCCGGCGATATTCCTGGCGTGCGTAGACCCGGTCCAGTTTCCGCTGGCGTGCCTGGGAGAGGTCCGCGCCCCGCTCGTCGAAGAACATGATGTCGACCGAGTCGGGCACGCCGGGAGACGTACGGATCATGATGCCGCCGGCGCTGCCTCGCGCGGTCTGCTGGCGCGCGACGGGCATCGGTACGTTCTCCAGGTCCCGTACCTCAATGGCGCTGGCCTGGAGCGCGGAGATAACCGCTCTCTTCAGCGCACGGGCACCGCGGGAGTGGTCACGTGCGGTGGTGACCGTCGAACCCTTCTTGAGGGTCGTGGCATACGCTCCGGCGAGCCGCACCGCCAGCTCCGGCGTGATCTCGACATTCAGAATCCCGGACACACCACGGGCGCCGAAGAGATGGGCCTGCCCGCGCGACTCCCAGATCACCGAGGTGTTGACGAAGGCGCCGGCCTCGATGGTCTTGAACGGGTAGACGCGGACATTCCCCTGAATGATCGATTCCTCACCGATCAGACACTCGTCCCCGATCACCGCACCGTCCTCGATGCGGGCGGCCCGCATGACGTCGGTGTTCTTACCGATCACGCATCCGCGCAGGTTGCTGTGCTGGCCGATGTAGACGTTGTCGTGCACCACGGCCTTGTGCAGAAAAGCCCCGCTCTTGACGACCACGTTGGACCCGATGACCGTGTGCTCTCGAATCTCCACTCCGGCTTCGACCTTTGCGTAGTCCCCGATGTAGAGGGGGCCCCGCAATACCGCGTCGGGATGTACTTCCGCGCCCTCCGCGACCCATACACCCGGCGAGATCTCGAAGCCGTCGATCTCCACGTCGACCTTGCGCTCAAGGACGTCGGCCTGGGCCTTCACATAGCTTTCATGGGTGCCCACGTCCTCCCAGTAGCCCTCGGCGACATAGCCATAGATGGGCTTGCCCTCCTTCATGAGCTGCGGGAAGACATCTCCGGACCAGTCCACCGAGACGTCGGCCTCGACGTAGTCGAACACCTCGGGCTCCATGACATAGATGCCCGTATTGACGGTGTCCGAGAAGACCTGGCCCCAAGTGGGCTTCTCCAGGAACCGTTCGACCTGGCCCGCCTCGTCGACAATGGTGATGCCGAATTCAAGAGGATTCGGCACACGGGTCAGGCACACCGTCACCAGCCCGCCCTTTTCCTTGTGAAAGGCGATGAGGTCGGTGAGATCGAAGTCGGTGAGCGCATCACCGGAAATGACGAGGAAGGTGTCGTCCTTCAGCGCTTCCTCGGCATTCTTCACGCTCCCCGCAGTGCCGAGTGGTTTCTCCTCATTGGCGTAGCTGAGCTCCATCCCGAGCTCTTCGCCGTCCCCGAAGTAGTTCTTGACCAGCGAGGCGAGAAACTGGACCGTTACGACGGTCTCGTTGAGCCCGTGCCGCTTGAGCAGCCGAAGCACATGCTCCATGATCGGCCGATTGGCGACGGGCAGAAGCGGCTTGGGCATGCTTGAGGTCATGGGACGAAGACGGGTGCCTTCGCCGCCAGCCATCACGACGGCCTTCATGTCGGAAACGTCCTCCTTGAAGAGACGACGGCCTGGCCGACTTCGCCCGTCGGGGCAACATCCGGGTCATCAGCGGCGGGCCGGCCACGCTGCGCGGCACCGCATCAACGAGCTCAATCGGCTACTACATCCGCCTTGACCAGTCGGCGGACCTGAACCACGTAGAGGATCCCTGCCCACCAGTAGAGCGTTGTACCCCAACCTGCGAACGCCCATCCGAAAACAGCGGCCAGCGATGCAAGCCAACCACTTCCATCGCTGAGCAGCAACAAGGGGAACGCGTACATCAGGTTGAACGTGGCGGCCTTCCCCAGGAAGTTCACCTGGGGCGGCGGATAGCCGTGGCGGCGGAGGATTCCCACCATCACGAGGAGCATCAGCTCGCGTGCGAGAAGTGCCGCGGTGAGCCAGAGCGGCAGGATCTCCCGCCAGGTCAGGCCGACGAGAGTGGAAAGAATGTAGAGACGGTCCGCGGCAGGGTCCAGGAGCCGGCCGAGGCTGCTGATCTGGTTCCATCGGCGGGCGAGTTTGCCGTCGAGGTAGTCACTGACCCCACTGAGCATCAGCACCAGCAGCGCCCAGCCATCGCTCTTGGGCCCGCCGAACTCGGGGCGAAGAATCAGCCACAGGAAGAGCGGTACCCCGACAAGGCGAGCCATGCTGAGGATGTTGGGGATGGTGAGTACCCGGTCCGTCTGAACCCGAGTCTCCTGGACCTCCACCCGGGGGCCTCCTGTGTGAAGAACGTGCCAATGATGCCCCCTGACTTTACCCGCAGCCATCAGCGGCGGGTGCACAGGGGGTATCGCAAGAAGTCGTGAACGCAGAAGAGCCCCGTGCCACAAGGGCACGGGGCTCTCCAACAAAAGGAGTTCGGCGGCGTCCTACTCTCCCACAGGGTCCCCCCTGCAGTACCATCGGCGCT
>NZ_JBIBVN010000024.1:0-127284 GCF_043080425.1 Streptomyces sp. NPDC015032
CCGCACCCGAACCAGCCACTTCGCAGCACTTCGCTCCGCCGATCGCCAGATCGACGGAGCGAAGCAGACGGGCCCCGAATAAACCAACAGCATCCTGAAGGAGTGCGGGGCCTCACGCGCTGCGGGTGTCCGTCAGCCCTGCCAGGAGTGCGGGGCGCGGAAGCCCGGGGTGCGTTCCAGGCGGCGCCAGCCGGCGGTGCTGCGTCCGCGGTGGGCAGGGGTCGCGGCGGGCTGGGCGGCTGCGCGGGCGAGCAGGACCGCGGTTATGGCGGCCAGCTCCTCGGGGTCGGCAAGACCCTTCTCGACACGCAGCACGGACTCGGCGGCTGTGCTCATGGGTGGTTTCTCCGTCTTCTCGGCAGGTCTTCGCGGGTCCGGCAGGGGCGCTGCGAGGGCCGCGGACTACTGCGGGGGGTTGCCGTGCTTGCGGGACGGCAGGTCGGCGTGCTTGGTCCGGAGCATGGCGAGCGAGGCGATCAGCACCTCGCGGGTCTCGGCAGGGTCGATGACGTCGTCGACCAGGCCGCGCTCGGCGGCGTAGTACGGGTGCATCAGTTCGGCCTTGTACTCCTTGACCATGCGGGTCCGCATGGCTTCCGGGTCCTCGGCGTCGGCGATCTGCCGACGGAAGATGACGTTCGCCGCGCCTTCGGCGCCCATCACCGCGATCTCGTTGGTCGGCCAGGCGTACGTCAGGTCGGCACCGATGGACTGGCTGTCCATCACGATGTACGCACCGCCGTAGGCCTTGCGCAGGATCAGCGAGATCCTCGGCACGGTGGCGTTGCAGTACGCGTAGAGCAGCTTCGCACCGTGTCGAATGATTCCACCGTGCTCCTGGTCGACCCCGGGCAGAAAGCCGGGTACGTCCAAAAGAGTGATGATGGGAATGTTGAATGCATCACACATCTGGACGAACCGGGCCGCCTTCTCCGACGCCTCGATGTCCAGGACACCGGCGAGGGACTGCGGCTGGTTGGCGACGATGCCCACGACCTGGCCGTCCAGGCGGGCCAGGGCGCAGATGATGTTGCGGGCCCAGCGCTCGTGGATCTCCAGGTAGTCGCCGTCGTCGACGAGCTCCTCGATGACCTTGTGCATGTCGTACGGGCGGTTGCCGTCGGCCGGGACCAGGTCCAGCAGGACGTCGCCGCGCCGGTCGGCCGGGTCGTCGCTCGCCACGGTGGGCGGGTTCTCCCGGTTGTTGGACGGCAGCATCCCGATCAGGTAGCGGACCTCGGCGATGCAGGTCTCCTCGTCGTCGTACGCGAAGTGCGCGACGCCCGAGGTCTCGGCGTGCACGTCGGCGCCGCCGAGGCCGTTCTGGGTGATCTCCTCGCCGGTGACCGCCTTCACGACGTCCGGTCCGGTGATGAACATCTGGGAGGTGTCGCGCACC
Organism: Streptomyces sp. NPDC015032; assembly: GCF_043080425.1. Classification (NCBI taxonomy): domain Bacteria; kingdom Bacillati; phylum Actinomycetota; class Actinomycetes; order Kitasatosporales; family Streptomycetaceae; genus Streptomyces; species Streptomyces sp. NPDC015032. The sequence goes on from NZ_JBIBVN010000024.1 coordinate 1,400, forward strand.
ATGAACACGAAGTCGGTGAGCGCCGGGGAGTAGGCCGCGCCGCCCGCGCAGGGGCCGAGCATCACGCTGATCTGCGGGATGACTCCGGAGGCCCGGGTGTTGCGCTGGAAGATGCCGCCGTATCCGGCGAGTGCGCTGACGCCCTCCTGGATACGGGCGCCCGCGCCGTCGTTCAGCGAGACCAGCGGGGCGCCGGCCGAGATGGCCATGTCCATGATCTTGTGGATCTTGGTGGCGTGCGCCTCGCCCAGGGCGCCGCCGAAGATCCGGAAGTCGTGCGCGTAGAGGAAGACCGTACGGCCGTCGACCGTGCCCCAGCCGGTGATGACACCGTCGGTGTACGGCTTCTTCGCCTCCAGGCCGAAGCCGGTCGCCCGGTGCCGGCGCAGCTGCTCGACCTCCTTGAACGACCCCGGGTCGACCAGCAGCTCGATGCGCTCACGCGCCGTCAGCTTGCCCTTGGCGTGCTGCGCCTCGGTCGCCCGGTCACTCGGTCCGCGGCGGGCCTGCTCGCGCAGTGCCAGCAGTTCGGCCACACGGCCACGGGTGTCGCTCGGCTCGCCCGGGGTTTCGTCCACAACGGTCATGTGTCGACCCTACGAAGCCCGGCAAGTAAATCCTGCCGTCGACTCCGTACAGTCTCCTGACCCGTTTCCTGGTGGAGCCTGACAGAAGTTCGGCTCCATGCAGTCGAAGTACCAGCCTCCGCGGGTCCGTCTTTGTAGGGGACCGACAAAGGCTCACTGTGGTCTGCTGCACACTCTTGTCAGCCTCGGGGTGTCCTCCGGTTGGGCGTCCTGCACCCTCGGCTGGGCGTCCTGCACCTTCTGGATGGCCGCCAGACGCGGCCGCACCGGGTCATCGGGGTGAGCGATCGTCAGCAGCACCGCCTCGTAGAACGCGTCCCGCACGGCGGCCGGCATGACGTCGGAGGCGTCCAGGCAGAGGGGCACCCGGTGGTCGGTGAGCCGGCTGCTGATCTGCTTCTCGACCGCTCCGTTCTTGGCGTGCACGGCGGAGTTCGGGGAGAATACCCCGGCCTTGCGGCCCCACTCCGCCTGGGCCTTGCGCGAGGTGAGCCGCCTGAGCAGCTCGCGGGCCTGTACGGACCTGCCGAACAGGGCGGCGAAGTCGGCGGACACCTCCCGGCCCTTCAGCGAAGGGCCGCCGGGCAGCAGCCGCGCGGAGTCCGTGAAGGCGGCGCGCTCCTTCAGGTCCCCGTAGAACGAACGGGCGAACGAGCCCTGGTGTTCCAGATCACAGCCGCCGCCGAAGAGCAGCCCGTGGCCACCGGGACCGCCCCGGTGGTCGGAGAGCAGGGCTCGCTCGGCGGCCGCCGGATCCTGGGCCAGCAGCCCGGCCCATCTGGTCCAGGCGTCGGCCACCGGGGCGTCCGTCCATGCGATGTCCCCGGTCGCCCATCGTTCGTACAGCACCGGCCCCGCGCTCTGCAGTATCAGGTCCTCGATCCAGTCGCTGCCCGCCCAGCCGGAGGCGCCGTCGTCGCCCATGCCGATGCACCAGGAGGCCAGCGGCGCGGGGGAGGAGGGCGGGGGCCGGTCCTTGCGGTACCAGACGATGCTCTTGAGGTCGGCCTTGAGCGGCACCCACAGGTCGTCGGCGACGCCCCGCGCCTCGGGCTGCCAGGGCTTGCCGTACTCCTCCGGCTCGTACAGCCCGCGCAGGGAGCGCAGCCGTTTCTCGGCGGCGTACTCGACGAGTTCCCCGACGCCCGGCAGGATCGCGATGTCGGGCGGGTTGCCCGCCTGCACCTCGGCGAGCAGGACTTCCCGGGTCGCGGCGGTGCCCTGATAGGTGTAGGGGATGCCGAGCCCGTCCAGGACGTCCTTGAACTGGTTCTCCTGGCTGTCGGTCCAGGGGCCGAGGATCGTCACCTTCGGCTGTTCGTCGCTGCCGCCCGGGGCGGCGAGCCCGCAGCCCGCCGCGGCCAGGACCAGGGCCACCACGAGCAGGAGCGCGCGGGTGCGCGGGATCATCCGGCCCTCCAGTAGTCGGCGTTGAGGCGCCTTCCGATACCGACGGCGGGCAGCAGGACGATCAGCGCGGAACCGCCCAGCGCCCCGTAGTAGGTCCAGCTCTGCCATGTCCGGGCGGCCAGATGGGCGCGCACACCCGCCGATTCGTCGGTGACGTACTGCTGGGACCCGGCCAGGTCGTGGTGGCCGCGGGCCCGTTGCTCGATGCCGACGAGACCGGTGTGGGCCGTGCTCAGCCGGTGCTGGGTGAGGGTGGTCGCCCACAGCGGGAACACGGCCAGCGCCACCGTGGCCAGCAGCGCGGTCAGCAGCCAGGGGTCGAGGCTGCGCCCGCAGCGGCGGCGCAGCACCCGGAGCGCGGACAGTGTGATCAGCGCCATGACCAGCAGGGCGAGCTCGGCGATCGCCCAGCCGGTCCGCTGGAGGGTGCCCAGGGAGCTGACGTGGTCGATCCGTTCCATCTGGTGTTTCTGGAGGACGTCGAGGCGGGGCACCACACCGGTGCCGTCGCGGCTGAGGATCGTCCTGGCCTCGGCGAACTTCTCGCGCTGCATCCGGTCGTCCGACACGTACTTCACCGCGCCGGGGGTGATGGAGCTGCTGTACGAGGTCAGCAGGCCGTTGACGGTTTCGAGCACCCCGCGGCCGCGGTCCCCGTCGATCTGTACGTCGTTGAGCCGGGAGAGACCCTGGGCGGCGGCGGAGAGCTGGTTCTCGTACCGCGCACCGGCCCCGACCACGTTGTCGATGTCCTGGTCGACGGAGTGCCGGGCCTCCTGGTGGGCGCGCAGCAGGGCGAGCTGGGTGGCGGCCACCCCCTGTACGGCGGGCGCGCCACGGGTGCGCATCTCGCCCGCCGAGATCTGTACTTCGCGGTACGAGACGAGCAGGACGCTCACCGAGACCAGGGCGGCCGCGAGCATCGCGGTCAGATGCCGCTCCAGGAGCCGCCGGGTCCGTGACCCGTCAAAGCGGCGGGTCCGCAGCGCCCGGATCCACCGGGTCGGGCCGGGCATCACAGCCGCCTCCCGCAGGCGATGCAGAACTGGGCGGCGTGGCCGGCCGGGTGATCGCACTGCGGGCAGCGGGCCGTGGCCCCGGCCGGGCCGTCGGGCGGTTCCACCAGGTGGGCGGAGGCGATGCTCAGCCGCCCCCGGCGGACGGTGCCCCGGTCGACGGTCGGCCCGATCCTGACCCGCCCCTCCCGCTCGTCGACGATCTCGGCGATGTTGCGGACCTCGGCCGGAACCCAGGTGGCACCGATCCCGGCGGCCAGCCGCACCGCGCGTCCGAACTGTTCCTCGGCCTCCCCGCGCCGCTCCAGGTCGAGGGCGTCGTACGCGCGCCTGAGGGCGGTCCTTATCTCGGTGGAGGCGTTCATGGCGTGGACGCTCCGGTCCGCGCCGCCGGAGTGCCCCGCCGTGGCCGCCGCGGCTCCCGCGGACAGCCAGCGGATCACGACCGGTTCGGTGATGTCGCCGACGGTGACGGTGGCGAGCTGGAGCGGCACCCCGAGGGGGTCGTTGTCCGCGTCCACCCGGAGGGAGAGGAGGTAGTCACGGGCCTCCGGCTTCCACTGATGGGTGAGGAACTCCAGCCGGCGCGGATCGTCCCCGCCGCCGGCCGGGTCGAGCCGCTGCTGGCGTGGGGCGGTCTCGGTGAGGGTCACCTCGCGGACCGCCGGACGTACGGTGACCGTGACGGGAAGCGCGGGGCTGCGGATCCGGCGCAGTCGGCGGACGGCCGCGTCGACGGCGGGGGCGAACGCATCGGGTGCGTACGCGGCGTCGCCGTGCAGCCGCTCGGCGACGGCGAGCAGCGGTGCCGGGTCCCAGGACTCCCCCACGGCCAGCACGTCCGCGGTGAACTCTCCTTCGCAGCGGGCGAGTTCGGTGCGCAGCGCGCTGTCCTCGCGGTAGGCGTCGTCCCCCTCGCCGCGGCCGCTCCCGTCGGTGATCAGCACCAGATGCCGTACCGGGAGGGCGCTCTCGGCGAACCGTTCGCGCGCCTCGGCCAGCCAGCGGGTGTATCCGGCCGGACGGCGCCCGGCGGGGGCCGCGGCGATCCGGCCGACGCTGAACGCGGCGCGGCGCCGGTCGTCCGCATCGGCGGTCGCCCACCGGCCGTGCAGGGGGTAGCACCGGGAGGCTTCGCCGCCCAGCACCGTGTAGGAGATTCCGTCGGCCAGCGCGCCCACGGTGTCGGCGAGCGCGGCGACGGCCGTGGCGCGCCGCGACGCGGCGACGTCCACCGCGATGACGAGGGCGAGTTCGGCGGCGGGAATCGCGTCCCGGGGGCCGACGGCGACCGTCTCGATCCTCACGTGGGCTTCGATCCTGACGTCGCGGCCCGGCGGGTGCTTCTCGGGGACCTCGACGAGCAGACCGGGTTCGAGGCCGGGCGAGGGAGCGGTGCGGCCCATTGAGCTGCCTCCAGGGTTGCGGCGTCGGGTTCGGGTTCAGAAGCGGGTCTGCGGGCGGACCGCGTGCGAGAGATCGATCAGCCGCTCGTACTCGGCGGGATTCTGGCGCTGCCGGGCCAGCCAGCGGTAGCACTGCTCCAGTTCCTCGCGTACGGCCCGTTCCCCGGGGACCGGTGGCGGGGGCAGCCCGCGCCACTGCCGGCCGCGCCGTGCGCCGGGGGCGGCGGCCCGGACGACGTCGAGCTTCCACTCGAAGAGTTCGGTGCGCAGCAGCCGTGCCGCTTCGTCGCCCGACACCGCGGAGGCCGGGTCCGGGCCGCCCGCGCGGAGCGGGACCGCGGCGAGACTGGCGTCGATCTCCCGCGGCCCGGGCAGCGGCCGCTCCCCCGTCGCGAGCCGCGCCGCCCGGATGCGCAGTGCGGCCACGCGGGCGACGGCGTGGTCCCGCGACTCGTCGGGCACCCGGTCCAGGACCCCGGCCGCCGCTTCCCGGTCGCCGCGTGCCAGGGCCAGCCTGGCCAGTCCCAGCGCGGCACCGACGTGCGAGGGGTTGCGGGCGTGCACGGCCCGGAAGAGTTCGTACGCCGACGGGGCCACCCCGGCCGGGAGGTCCGGGCCGAGCTGTTCCGCGACGTACGCGAGCGCCAGTTTCGCCGCGTACTCGCCGGACAGCGCGCGGTGGACGGCCGCGAAGTGCTTCAGGGCGGCCTCCAGCATCTGCCGCCGGTCGTCCAGTACATCGGCGCTGCGCAGCGCGACGAGCCCCCAGTGCCAGCTGAGCCGCCACTGCCGCACCGGGCCGGGGCCCGGTATGGCGTTCGCCTCCTGGACCTGCCGGCGCGCCCCGGCCAGCGCTTCCGCGTCCTCCTGGCCGAGCAGCAGGCGGGCGTTGTGCAGACAGATCTCCACCGACCGTTCCCCCTCGGCGGGCTGGGTCAGCGGCCGGCCGGGGTCGTAGCTGCTGACCAGGAACCGGGCGGCCGCCGGGTCTCCCGGGTAGGGCCTCGGCACCGGCAGCCGCCGGGCGATCTCGGTGGGGGTGGGCAGCCCGGAGTCCAGGGCCGGGGCGTCGGGCGGCTCGTGGCGGCGGTAGAGGGGGCGGCGCAGCCAGTGCGTGTAGTCGGGTACGGAGCCCAGCCGCGCGCCGAGCAGTTCGGTGGACGGGGTGAAGTGGGCGGAGGGCTCGGGCTGGTCCCGTTTCCCGCGCAGCGCCCGGATCTCGCGCAGCACGCCGCGGAGCTGGCCGGCCATCTCGTCGGCGGCGGCGAACCGGCGTTCCGGGTCGCGGGCCGTGGCGCGTTCCACGACCAGCCGGAAGGAGCTGATGCCGAGGCCGGGCACGTCGTCGCCGACCGCCCAGCCGGCGAGTTCGGCCAGGGTCGTCCCGACGGTGTGGATGTCGTGGGCGACGGTCAGCGGTCTGCCGCTGTCCGTCTCGGGTGCCGCGAATCCGCGGGTGATCACGGGGGGTGGTTCGGTGGCCCCGCTCTTGCGCACCCCGCCGAGGTCGATGACCTTGATGCCGTCGTGCCGGTGGACCACATTGGACGGCTTCATGTCCCCGTACAGGAATCCCATGCCGTGCAGATGGGCGAGGGCTTCGAGGATCTGGCAGCCGTAGGTGATGACGTGCTCGATGTCGAGGACGAAGGTGCCCTGCCGGGTCGATTCGACGACCGCGGAGAGCGTACGGTCGCCGACGTCGTCCATCACGATGTAGCCGCCGGAGACCGTGCCGTCCTCTCCGCGGGTGCTGATGAAGTCCCGGATGCGGACGATGCGTTCGTGGCGGATGGCGACGAGGCTGCGGCGCTCCTCGTCGGCCTGGGCGGCGCCCCGTTCCGCGTAACGGTTGAGGAGTCCCTTCACGGCGACGTACTCCTCCAGGTGGGTGTCCTCGGCGAGGTAGACCCAGCCCTGGCCGCCGTGGGCGATGGGGCCGCGGATCCGGTACTGGTCCTGGAGCAGCGGCCCGTCCTCGGTGAGTTCGGGCCGGTAGGCGTACGGGGCACCGCACTTGGGGCAGTGGCCGGTGTCCGGGGGCGGGGCGGCGGTGTACGGGGGGATGAAGTAGGTGGCGCAGGACTTGGCCGAGCAGCTCATCAGGACGCGTACCTGCGAGGTGGCGGCGTCCAGCCGCTGGTCGGGGCCGCTCGGTTCGAGCGGGGGCAGTTCCAGCAGGCCGGCGGGGCCGTACTTCTCCGGGTCGGTGGGCAGCGGCGGGAGTCCGGGGCCGTTCCTGGAGCGGCCGCAGGTGTCGCAGTAGCCGGTGGGCTGTACGGCGCCGCCGCAGGGGGCTCCGGTAAACCGGCGGTGCGGGCAGTCGGTCCTCATCGGCGCTCCGTCCGTCCCCGGTCGGTACGCTGCCCCGGAACGTCCGCCCGGCCGGCCCGGGTGTGCCGGTCCAGGTCCTCCTCCAGCTCGCGCGACAGGGTGCGCAGGGCGGTGAGCTGTTCCTTCGGGTCGGCGAGCGCACGCAGCCGCTCCAGCTGTTGGTGGCGGCGGGCCGAGCCGGTCCGGGGCGGCGGGGCCAGCGAGGCGGATTCCACCATGCCGTTCAGCACGGCCCAGTTCCGCTCGATGGATTCCACGCGGCCCAGGAGTAAGGCCGCCCGCTCGTCGAGGGCCGGTACGAGCAGCTGCCGCGCCACCTCGCTCACGCCGTCGCCCGCGCCGTCCCGGACGACGACCAGCAGCCGGAAGCCGAGCGTCCGCACCCGGACGAGTAACGACACCAGCCGGCGCGGCTGCCGGTCCTCGTCGAGTCCGATCACGGCGAGGGTGGGCCCGGCGATCCCGGGGAGTCCGCCCGCCGCCCGGTCCGGCGGGGCGCCGCCGTCCAGCAGCCAGTCGCGGTAGGCCCTCAGCTGGTGGCGCGGCAGCCGCAGCCGCGCCACCAGCTCCCCGACGAACTCCTCGGGCGTGGTGCGGCCGCCCCGGTAGACCAAGTGGGCGCGGTACAGCTGGTGGCGCAGGGTCCGCTCGCGGCCGCCGCCGCGCGGCACGACGCTGAAGCGCACCGCGGGCTGCTCGCCGCCGGCGAACCAGTCCCGCAGCCGTCGGGCGAGGCCGGGGTCCCAGCCGTCCGGCCCGCTCAACTCGGCGACGAGCGGCACGAGTTCGGCGATCCGGTCGATCGAGACCATGTACGAGAACGCCAGGTCGTTGTCGCGGGGGACCGCCAGGTCCAGGTCGCCGCGCCGGCTGACCACCATGCCGACGACCCGCTCCGGCCGCCCGTCGCCGTCACCGCGCGCCTGGACGGCGGCACCGCTGAACCCCGGCCGCACCACCTGTTCGTTGCGCCGGGCGTCGAGCTGGATCCACCCGCCGTGTGCCCCGCCGATCCGGCCGGTCAGCCACATGCCGTCGGCGAAGTTCTGCGCGTACCCGCCGATCCACACCTCGCCGTTCCGCTCCAGTCTCCGGTCGAGCGTCGCGGGGGTGGCCTGCGGGCGCGGGCTGTCCAGGGCGAGCACGGCGATGTCCTCGCGGGTCGCGCCGAGGCCGGGCAGCCAGCCGTCCTCGGCGACCCGTGCCCCGACCGGGGCGATGCCGGGGTTCTCGGCGAACTCCACCCACATCCGGGCGTCCGGCGCGCCGACGACATGGGAGCAGGTCAGCGCCCGGTCCTGGGTGAGCAGCACTCCGGCGCCGCACACCAGCCCGTGCGGCCCACCGCGACGCAGCCGGAGCCGCCAGTCCGCCTTCAACTCCCCCATAGCGCATGAGGGTACGCGCGCAACCGGCACGGCTCCCAGTCCTCGGACATACTCCGGTCAACCGGTGTCTACCGGACGTCACACCGCAGGGTGCGTCCCTCCGTTCCCGGTTCGGCCCGGAGCACCAGGCGGCGGCCGGTGGACCGCACCTCGATGCCCGGGTCCGCCGAGACGACCTCGCGCACCGGCCGCTCCCAGACGAGGTCCACCGGCGCACCCGTCCGGTCGGGGCCGCTGACGCACACCGTCGTCGTGCCCCGCACCTCCCGTACGAGCACGCTCGCCGGGGCCGTGACGGAGAGCGGACCGGCCGCGCCGGGCTGCCAGAAGTTGGCGGCGGTCACGCCCGGCGAGCGGACGGCGACCGCCTGCGCGGCGGCCGTGTTGGCGAGCACGGTCAGCCACTGCCGGTCGGCGGCGCGGGCGGTGACGGTGCGGCGGGAGGCGCCGGGCATCAGCAGGTAGACATGGCCGGCGTCGACCGGGTCGGTGCCGTGGTCGAGCCAGAGGGTCTGGTAGCGGCGGGTTTGGCGCTCGGTGGAGCTGGTGGTGTTGATGTCGGACCAGGCGCCGGTGCGGTCCTCGCGCAGGGTGTGCAGGTCGGCGCCGCCGGGGAACACCCAGCCGCCGTGGCCCTCCAGGTGGGCCCAGCGCGGAGCGGTGCGGTCGTCGACGGTGAGCCGGTCCGTGCCGCCCTCGCCGAGCATGCGGTTGTCGACGATCGTCTCGACGGGCACCTGGTCGCTGCTGGTGATACCGGCGCCGAGGCAGACGACCGTGTCGGCGAAGCAGAACCACGACGTGCGGGCCTCCAGGGTCGAGCCGAGCCCCCTGAGGTGCTGGCCCACCGCGCCGAATTCGCCGTCCGTGGCGCCGCCGACCCATTTCGCGGCGGGTTTGGCGGCGCCCCATTCGCCGCCCGCCCGGTCGGCGAGCCGCTTGGTGGAGACGGTCGTCCCGGGCAGGCGATAGGGGTCGACGGTCGGCCAGAACCAGTCGGTGTACTGGTCGTTCTCCTTCTCGCCCGGCCACCAGCAGAGCATTCCGGCACCGGTGTGCCAGCCGCGCGGATTCTCTCCGTTGCCGCACTCGTAGTACGAGATCCGGTCCGAGGACATGGAGATGCCCGCGGCCCAGCCGGGGCGCCGGTGGACGGCGCGGGCCATACTGGCGAAGAGGTGGTGGCCCACCCGTTCGGGCGCGGCGGGCACGGCGGTGGCCTGGACCGCGTGCAGCCGGGACAGGTCCGCGATGCCGAACTGGCGGGCGGTGAGGATCGGGCTGACGCGGTCGCGGGCGATCCAGCCCTTGATCATGCCGTGCCACCGGTCGCGCTCGGCCGCCGATGCCCCGGAGGCGAGGAGGGCGATCCCGGCGATGATGCCCTGTCCGTGAAAGTGGTCGCTGCGCATCACCTTCAGATCGTCGTTCTTCAGGTAACCGCGGCTGATGGCCCGGCCGTTGACGCTGTCCATGACCAGGCCGTTGTGGATCAGCGGCGCGTAGGCGCGCTCGACGCTGTCCAGGATGATCTGCCGGTTCGGGTCGGTGACGGCCCAGGCCGATCCGGCGAGCAGGGCGAAGAGACGGCCGAGGCCGTCGAGCATGACCTGACCGTAGGTGCCGGAGTAGGCGACGGTGGTGTGCTGGATGAACGACCCGTCCGCGTACAGGCCGTCTCCCTTGGTGACGTACGGGAAGACGGGGGACAGCGCGTCCCTGGCCAGGGCGATCTTCGCGGGCGCCCGGCCGACGACGCCGCGCAGGGCGACGGAGCGGCACAGGTCGACGCGGTTGGCGCCGGTGGAGGTGCCGCTGTAGTCGCGGAGCACGGAATCCGGGATGAAGTGGTCGACGGCGGCGCAGGATGCCTCGACGCGGGCCGCGCCCAGCTGCTCGTACAGCACGGACGTGATGTCCATGAGGAGGCGCGGGCTGCCGATCTGCCACTCCCACCAGTTGCCGTACGGGGTGACGGAGGCGTGGTACGCGGTCGTGGCGAGGTGGTCGTGGCCGCGGAGGATGTCGGCGAGGAGGGCCGCGTCGCCGGTCGATCCGGTGCCGTCCTGGGCGTACGCCTGGGTCATCGTCCACAGGCGGCTGTAGCTCTGGGTGATGCCGGACGGCTGGTCGAAGGTGATGCCGGGCCACAACGAGCCGGCGGCCGGGCTCATCGAGGCCCGGAACCCGCGGGCGAGCGTGCCGATTTCGGCGAGGCGGGAGACGAAGGGTTCGGCGGTCGCGTCGAAGCCGGCGCCGAGCGTGATACCGGCCCAGCGCATCCGGAGCGCGTCGAATTCGTCGGCCCCGGCGGCGGTCGCGGCCGTCGCGGAAGCCGGGAGGGAGATCGCCAGTGCGGTGGCGGCCGAGAAAGCGAGCAGCGTGCGGCGTGACATTTCGGACGGGTTCGGCATGTGCGGCTCCGGATCGTGAGAGGGGGACGCCCGCGCGGGAGGGGGCGGGCCGGACGGACGCTCGCATGGAAAGGGGGCGGGGTGGGTCGACGCCCGCGTGCGAGAGGGCGGGGTGGGTGCTCGCCGTGGGGCACCCACCCCGCATCCTGTGGTCTCAGCCACCGCAGTGGAAGCGTGCGTCACCCCAGTCCGCGTGGTCGTTTCCGTTGCCGTCGCCGCCGTCGCCGACGATCAGTTCGACGTACTTGGCGCCGGTGGTGTCCGCCGTGAGCGACCAGGCGTCGTCGGCCGCCTTCAGGACCGGCGACTTCACCTTCTCGGTGCCGTCGGCCGTGACGCTGAACTGCACGCTGCCGCGGGTGGTCTGCGCGTCGTCCACGCCGACCTGCGCGGTGAAGGAGGTGCACCTGCCGCCCAGGTAGTAGCGGATCTTCGCCGGGGCGTGGCTGCCGAGGCCCTTGGTGTAGACGGTGCCGCCGATCTTCAGCGGGGTGCCGTCGCCGCTGCCCTGCTCACCGTTGGAGAGATCCCGCTCGACGGGGCCCCAGCCGTTCTCGGCGGCCGTCCAGTCGAGGTCACTGGCCCAGCTGTCCGTGGTGGGCGGCGGCGGCAGGGTCCGTACGGAGGTCTGCGCGCCGAGCGTGCGCCGTTCGCCGCCGACCGCGTAGGTCGCCTGCGAACTCAGCGCGTACGTCCGGTACGGGGCGTCGACCGGCGGGGTGACCCGCCAGCTGCCGGTGACCTCGGCGCCCGCCGCGACCGAGTCGAAGGTGACGGCGCCCGCGGGCTCCGCCTGCCAGCCCTCGGGGACGGTGAGGCTCAGCGCGACACCGGTCGCGGCGGTGGCCTCGTCGTTGGTGAAGCTCGCCCTGACGGTGTTGGCCGCGCCCGGCTCCAGGGTCTCGGCGGCGGAGGCGACCGTCAGCGTCCCGCAGGCGGCGATCTCACCGGCCGGGGCCGGGCCGAGGTCGGTCACGGTGAAGGCGTCGAGGACGAAGTCGGCGCCGTCGGGCGCGTCGCCCCGCTTGCGCAGCCCGGTCCAGGTGTCGCCGCAGCCCGCGGTGACGGTCTCGGCGAAGTGCCCGGTGGTGCGCTGCTGCCCGACGGGAGTGGTCCGGGTCTCGACCGAGTCGGCCTTGCCGTCGGCGGTGATCCGGTCGTAGCCGTCGACCCACTCGTAGGCGCCGGCGTGGCTGGACTGGTAGTCGTACTCGACCTTGTAGCGGTGGCCGTCGGTCATCGGCACGGTCCAGGGGGCGGTGCGGTAGACGAGCCCGGTGTTCTCCTCGTGGGCCTTGAGGGACTCCTTGCCGCCGATCACGTCGTCGATCAGCTTTCCGTTCCAGCCGGCCTGGGTGTACGGGGCGTGCAGCTGGGAGATGACGGTCCGGGGGTCGGTGGAGCCGCCCGCATCGCCCTTGAGGAAGGGGCCCCAGCCCTGGTCGACGTCCTCGAAGTCCTCGTACACGACGGTGTTCTTCCTGGTCGCCGGAGCGTTGGCGACGATACGCACGTCATCGGCCCGGACGCTCGCCGTGCTGCCCCGGGCCACTTCGATACGGAACGTGGCGCGGCCGTTCTCGGGGGCGGTGAAGTTCACCTTGGCGCGCTGGAAGTACGTGCCGTGCCAGTCGGAAGCGGCGACGTAGTCCTCGGCGGTGGAGCGGTCCACGGCGACGGACCTGTTGCCGATCGAGAGCGTCGTGTGCCGGGTCTTCCCGGGCTGGACCTCGATGAGCGCGGAGGCGGTGTAGCGCTTGCCGGGCGTGAGGCCGTGGATGCTCTGCGAGAGTGCCGCCGTGCCGGTGCCGGAGAGCCTGGCGCTGTTGCGGCCCTGTCCGTCGGTGTCGCGGACGACCGTTCCGGTCTTCGACCAGGCGTCGAGCCCGACGTCGTTGAAGCCGGGGTCGTCGACCGGGGCGCCCTCGCCCCACCGGGGGTCGGCGGCCTTCGGCGCGTGGTCCGGGTAGAGGACGTACGGCTGTCCGGCGGTGGCCGTCAGCGTGATCTTCCCGTCGACGGGCTTGACCGTACCGGTTCTGACCCGGCCGTTGTCGGTGAGCTCGTAGACGGTGTACGCGCTCGTGGACGGCACCGCCCAGCTGCTCGTGCCGCCGGACTCGCTGTAGTGGTACAGCTTCTTGCCGCCGTCCCACGGCAGCAGGTAGCCGGTGCCGCTCAGCACCTTGCGGCCGTGGTCGTAGAAGGTCCGCCTGCCGTCCTCGACCGTGCCCCGGACGCCGCCGGTGAAGGTGATGTCGTTGCCGTCCCAGCGGGTGATCTTCTGCTGCTGGAGATACTTCGCGGGCAGGTCGCGCTGCCAGATGTTGTCGTAGAAGGCGTTCCAGTCGGTCTCGTTGGTCCAGCCCTCGAACTCCTCGATGGCGGTCTGGCCGAGGACCGGGTCGTTGTTCCAGACGTCCTTCTCGTCGTTGCGGATGAACCGGATGATCTTCGAGTTGAGGCCCTTGTTGGTGGCGCCGCCGTAGTCGAGGTCATTGGCCCAGTGCGACCAGAGCGAGCCGCGCTCGAACTTGTCGGCCCACTCGGTGCCGACGTTCCAGCCCTGCTTCTGCACGGCCTGGAGGGTCTTGTCCGCGATCCAGCCGTGCGTGTAGTAGACGTCGATGTAGAGGAAGCTCAGATTGCGGTCCGTCTCGTCGCGCAACTGCTGGAAGCGCTTGGCCAGGTCGCCGCTGTTGATGTCGCGGCGCTGGTCGATGTAGTAGCTCTGGCCGAGCCAGTTCCAGCCGGGTCTGGTCTTGTCGACGAGCTTCTCGTCGAAGGCCCTGGCCTCCGGGTACGCCTCCGTGGCGTTGACGTGGACACCAAAGGTGGCGCCCCACTTCTTGCCGTCCCTCAGCAGCTCGTTGAGGTCCTTGAGCCCGCCGGCACGCTTGTTGTAGTCGCCGCCGTAGTCGGGGTGGGCGGAGTCGTGGCCCTCGGAGGCGTACCCCTTGAGGAGCGCCATCTGTCCGAGGCCGTCGGTGGCGAGCGAGATCCGCTTGACGTCGTCGAGAGTGCGCAGGAAGGGGTGCGTGGCCTGGCTGGCGAAGTTGAACGGGATGTGGGTGATGACCCGGTCCGGGGTGTCCTCGCTGCCGGGCGCCTTGACACCGATGGAGCGGAACGCGACGGCACCGTCCTGCCAGTCGACCTTCTGGTCGCCGTTGGCGTCGGGCGTGACGACGACCTTCGCCCAGGGGAGGTTGTCCCCGTTCTCCGGCTTCGGCGCCCCGTCACCGCGGTAGGTCCACTGCCCGGACCAGACACCGACCCGGACGCTGCCGTCGTCGGCCTTGCGGGCCTGGTGCCAGAACCGGGCGTCGTCGCCGCCGGTGGCTCCGGAGGGCTTGTCGTACGAGGAGTTGGACTCGACGGCCGCGGCGAGGGAGCCGGTGTTGACGATCGCGTACGAGGCACCGACCGGCGCCTGCTCGGCGGCGGTGTCCGGGGCCACCGCGGCAAAGACGTCGGCGGTCTTCGTCGAGTCGTTGTCCAGCCGGGTGAAGGCGGTGGCACCGCCGGTGTCCGTGGAGCCGACGGAGACGAGGTCGTGGCCGGGGATGTCGATGGTGCCGACGCGGAATGCCTCGGTGTCGCGGACGGCCGTCACCTCAAAGGTGGTGGCGCGGCCGGAGACGGAGAGCGAGGCGTCGATCTCGATGCCGGGCAGATCGGTGAAGGTCAGCGTGTAGCGGGCGGCGGAAGCGGTGACCACGGGGGCGCCCTTGAGCTTCACGGGGTGCGCGGTGCCGTTGAGGGTGACGGCGGTGACCGGCCGTGTACTGCCGAGCAGTTGGTCACCGCCGGCCCTGTCGGTGTACGCCAGGACGCGCGGGAAGTCGTCGGCGACGGCGACGGCGAGCTGCGCGGACCGGATGACGGTGGCGTCCGCCGGCACGGCCGACTCGACTGCGGCGGGTGAGGGAGCGGAGGAGGCGGCGGTGGCGGGGAGTGCGGTCCCCACCAGCGCCAGGACGGCGGCTGAGGCGGCGGCGACAGCGCCCGCCGAAGTGAATCTTCGCGACATGTGCTCTGCGTAGTCCCCGTGACCGGACAGCGTCAACGACGTGTGGCTGCTGGGAACCCTCCAGTCCAACAACCGCTTTGCGTAAGTCCAAGTGGACGGTACGTGTCCTGCCGGGTACGCGAGATCAGCCGGAGCGGTCGTCGGCGCTGTCGGCCGGTCCGGCTTCGGCCGGTCCGGCCTGCTTGCCTTCCGCCCAGGTCAGGGCGGCCACCATGGAGCGGAATGCGGTGCGGTAGACGCGCGGGCCGGTGCCCGTGTGGTGCCGGAAGTGGTGGCGCAGGTTGGCGGGTGTGCCGAAGCCGGTGCGTGCGGCGATGCGCTCCACCGGCTCGTCCCCGCGCTCCAGCAGCCGCTGCGCCGCCTGGACGCGGGCGCGCAGCAGGTACTGGAGCGGGGTGAGCCCGGTCTCGGTCCGGAAGCGCCGGTTCAGGCCGCGCACGGTGAGCCCCGCGTGATCGGCGATGTCGTTCAGCGTCAGCGGGCGGTCGAGGTGGGCCTCCATCCACCGGATCGTGGGCCCGAGGGAGTGCGGGCCGGCCCGGTGGCAGGGTGCCGGCCCCGTGGCGTCCTCGGCGTCGGCGGGCGCGTGGAGCTGCAGGAAGACCTGCCGCTCCGTCTCGATGGCGACCGGTGTGCCGTGGTCCAGGGTGATCAGGTGCAGGCAGAGATCGAGGCCGCCGAGCACTCCGGCCGCGCTGTGGAACGGGTCCGCGTCCACGACGGCCCCCTCCGGATCGACGTCGGTCAGGGGATGACGCCGCGCCAGCTCCGCCGCGTACTGTCGCCCGGTGGCCGCCCGGCGTCCGTCGAGGAGCCCGGTGGCGGCGAGGGTGAACGTCCCGGTGCCGAACGCGCCGATACGGGCTCCCCGGTCCGCGGCGGCCCGCAGGGCGTCGGTGACCCCCGGGTCCGGCTCGTCGCGGAAACCGGCGTGGCCGGGCAGCAGTACGGTGTCGGCGTCCGCCAGCCCTTCCAGCCCCCAGGGCGTGTCCAAGGCGAAGGGCGCCGGGGAGCCGGTCCCGCGGAAACCGGGAGCGGTGCAGTACCGCAGCTCGTACGCGACATGCGGGTGGTGCCGGGCGGCGGTGCCGAAGCACATTCCGGGCCCGGTGAGTTCATGGCCCGGCACCCCGTCAAGCGCGAGGACGGCGATCACTGGCATGTCCAGAATTTAGCCGAGGGTGACATCAGGACCGCTTTTTCCGCACGGGCCCGGTCCGCAGGATGGGTGTGGCGCGGCACCGCAGGCGAGATGTCGCCCGGCAGCCGGTTCGCACATCCACCACGCGCGCGACGCGCGTCGGACCGAAGGAATCCAGCCGTGTTCACACGCAGTTCGCCGTCCGTCGGCCCGTCCCGGTCCCGCACGTCCCGCTCCCTCCGTGCGGGGCGGTTCGCCACCGTCGCCCTCGCCGCGACGGCCTGCGTCACGGCGATGTCCGGCAGCGCCAACGCCATCATCAACGGGCAGGAGGCCACGCAGCGTTACCCGTTCATGGCCACGCTCCCGCAGTGGGCCGGCCCGGTGCACGGCCAGTGCGGCGCCACGCTGGTCACCTCGCGCTGGCTGGTGACGGCAGCCCACTGCGTCATCACCCCGGAGACGATGGACGGCATCGTCCGCATCGGTTCCCACGACCGCGAGTCCGGCGGCACCGTGCGCCACATCAAGCGGACCGTCACCCACCCCGCCTACGACATCGAGTCCGGCAGGAACGACATCGCACTCGTGGAGCTGGACCGCCCCGTCTCAAAGAAGCCCATCCGCATCGCCAAGTCGGTGGGCGAACCCGGCACCCCGACGCGCCTGCTCGGCTTCGGCACCGTCGTCGACACGAACGACCTCTCCAAGGCGGTGTTCCCGGACAAGCTCCAGCAACTGGACACCCGCATCGGCGCCGTGAACGAGTGCTCGCCCGGCCACGCCGACGAGACCCGGATCTGCACCATCAGCAAAACGCCGGGCGCCATGGCCTGCTTCGGCAACTCCGGCGGCCCGCAGATCCAGCGCGGCCGGGACGGACGCTGGGAACTGGTCGGCGCCACGTCGGGCGACGGCGACACCGACCCGACCTGCGGCACCGGCCCCGGCATGTACACCAACGTTCCCGCGTACTCCACGTGGATCGACAAGACCATCCACGCGCACCGCTGACGCGACACGTACCCGGGCGGGCCAAGGCTCCTTGGGCCCGCCCGGGTACGCCCCGACCGCCCCAGACGCCCCCGTCCCCCGTCCCCCGTCCCCCACCTTCGGATAGATTCTGCATATGTCCGTTATCGCCGTTCTTGTGCCCGACAGGCTCCCCGGACACCAGCTGACCACCCCCGGGCTGGTCTTCGGGACAGCGACGACCAACCACCCCGGCGTCGAGTACGAGGTGCGGCTCTGCGCCGCTCCCGGCCTCACCGCCCTGGGGGCGCCCGCACCGCTCCAGATCTCCGTCCCGTGGGGGCTCGACGGTCTCACCGACGCGGACGTCGTCCTGATCCCCGGCCAGGACGGCGACGGCCCCCGCGACGAGCCCACGCCCGCGGTGCTCGCGGCGCTCCGGGCCGCGGCCGCACGCGGCTGCCGCATCGGCGCGATCGGCTCAGGAGTCTTCACCCTCGCGGCCACCGGCCTCCTCGACGCACGCCGCGCCACGACCGGCTGGCGGTACGCCGAGGAACTGGCCCGCCTCCACCCTCGTATCGAGGTCGATCCGATCGGCACGGTCGTGACCGACGGCCGGTTCCTCACCTCGGCCGGGATCTTCGGCAGCATGGACGTCTGCCTGCGCCTGCTGGCCCAGGACCACGGCGAGCGGGTGGCCGGCGAGACGTCCCGGGAACTCCTCACCCCGCTCCTGAGCCACGGCGACCGCGTCCAGGAGTGCATCGACCGCGAACTCACGGAGAGCGCGGGCATCGAACCGACGCTGCGCTGGCTGGAGGCCCGCCTGCACCTCCCGCTGACCCCGGCGGACCTCGCCGCACACGCCGGGATCAGCGTCAGCAGCCTCAACCGCCGCTTCCACGCACAGACCGGCACCACCCCGCCCCAGTACCTGCTGCGCCGGAGGCTGGAGCGGGCCCGCGAACTGCTGGCGGACACCGACCAGGGCGTGGAGCAGGTGGCGGCCCTGTGCGGCTTCACCTCGCCGGCCAGTCTGCGCCACCACTTCTCCCGGCTGACGGGCACCACCCCACGCGCCTACCGCAAGAGCCGCAGAGCGGCGCGCCCGACGGCCGGGGCCTGACGGTGCCTCCTCACCAGCGGATGGCGGTGAGGTCGACCGGCTGAGGCCGCAGGAGCGCCGCGCGTTCCGCCAGTGCGCGCAGCCGCCGGGACATCTCGTCGGCGTCCCGGCGCTGCCGGTCGCCGTGGCCGGGCAGCACCCACTCGAACCGCAGGTGCCCGGCCGTCCGCGCCAGGGAGGCGGCCAACTCCTCGATGGAGTACCAGGTCACGCTCTCCACGACTTCGAGATCACCGGTCGTCCGCGACCAGTAGAAGCTGTCGCCGCTGAAGCAGTACCGGTCGTCCGCGAGGTAGAGCACGCTGCCCCGGGTGTGGCCGGGCAGCGGATGGGCGGTCACGCCCTCGCCGATCTCCACGGGGTCGAGCCCCCGGATCACCCGGTCCGCGTCCGGTGCCGCGTCGAGGTCGCCTTCGTGAATCCACAGCCGGGCGCCGTAGTGGTCGGCGTAGCGGCGCCCGTGCGCGGCGTGATCGCGGTGGGTGAGCAGCACATCGGTGACGGCACCCGACGCCGCGTACCGGTCGGCCAGTCCGGGGCTCCAGCGCGGGGTGTCGATCATCATGACGGTGCCGGAGGGACGCCGGAGCAGGTAGGAGTTGGCACCGGCGGTGCGCCGGGAATTGTGCCCGCATACGAGCACGCCGTCGTCCAGCGCCATCGGGAACGGGTCGAGCGCGGGATCCGGCTGCCCCGACGCGGGGCGGATCGAGCGGGTGTGGCAGGCGAAGACGGCAGCGTGTAAGCGCCGGGTCTCCGCCTCGTCCTCCGGCTGCCGCAGGATCCGTGACGTTCCGTTCTCCTCGCCGATCAGTTCGGGTGCGAACTGTCGGGCCACGTCACAGTTGGTGCAACGGTCGTCCACGTACCAGTCGGCCATAGCAGGGCTCCTTCCACGTCCATGGAAGCGACCCCGTCCGGGGCCGCCGTTCCAGAGATAGCCCACACGCGACCGGAACCGGTAGACCCCACCGACCCAGGGCTTGTGTCGAAAGTGGAACACGAAGGTGGGCATGGCGGACCACAACATCGTCGACCACGGGGATGAAACTCGCCCGCGCGAAGCTGTCCGCCAGAAGGCACGCGTTGCGAGCCCGCAGGAAGATCTGCCGGTCGGCTTCCGCGTTTTCGGCCGACGAGGGCCATTGCCCACCGCTGACGATCATCTGCTGGAGTGCGTCCACCTCAAAATGGGCCGACATCCCGAGCCGGCCGGTCAGCGCAGCAGCCACTGTGGACTTCCCACTCCCAGGGATGCTGGTCAGCAGGACAGCACCGGCGGCCGGCTCACGGTCCAACGACCGTGATGCGTGAATCCAAGTGGACGGTGTGCGTCCGTTGGCTGACGTCGCTTCACGGACCCGTGCGGTGTCCGGAGCGCCCCCGGCATTCACTCCGCCGCGTATAGCCGCCGCAGATCCACGAGGACGACCTCGCCGTTGGCCTGCGCGTTCCACAGGCCGTCGGTGAACCCGGCGCCGCTGTAGCAGGCCGGCCGTACGGCGGAGGTGTCGATCCCTCGTCCCGCAAGCAGTTCCGTGATGTGCCGCAGGCGCTCCAGATGCCCCTCCCCCATGACCTGGTCCCACTTGGCCTCCCCCAGGGAGAGCAATACCCCGTTGTCCTGTCCGACGGCCCCGCGCACGACCACGTCGACTTCGTGACTGGTGCGGGCCGCCGGGTCGGCGACCGTCCCGTACGAGACGTCGATCGGCATGCCGCCGAAGGTCTCCGGGGCTGCGAAGTGCGCCACCCACTCCCGGCAGATCTGCTCGAAGTGCGGCCCGACCACCGCCGACAGGAACCGGGCACGGGAGTTTTCCCAGACCTGCTCCGCCAGTCCCCGGTCGAGCAGGGCAAGCTTGGTCCGGGAGACGACATGATCGAACGCGATCAGTGGTTCACCGATGCGGTAGACACTCCGGTTCTTGCGGAAGGCGTCCACTTCACGGCGTACGAGGCCGCAGTCCTGGAGCACCGTGAGCGGATGCGTGATGTCGCCCGCCGGTCGCCCCAGGCAGCCCGCGATCCCGCCTGCCGTCGCATTTCCCGAGGCCAGTGCGGCAAGCACGGAGTGGTAAAGCGCCCGGTCCCGCAGATCGGATTCGTCGGCCAGCAGGTATCGCGCCTCCCGGTAGAGAGGCGAGCGCGGTGACAGGGCCGTGCGGCACACCCAGGCGTCGAAGTCGTCGAGCCCGGCAGGGACATCGTCGCGTACGAACTCGCGGCGGTACGCGGGGGTGCCGCCCACCACGCTGTGCACGAGAAGTGCGAGCCGGGGATCGTCGATGCCCCAGAAGCTGGCTGCCTGCCGGAAGTCGAGCGGCTGGACGATGAGTTCAAGGCTCGCCCTGCCCCGGAGCGGCGAGGTGCCGCCGAGCAGTCCGCCCATGAACGAGAGCGAGCTGCCGCACAGGAGCAGCCTGGTACGGGACTCCAGCCGCTCGGGGCGGCGCGGGCCGTAGGCAACCTGAACAATGGAGGGAAGGGACGGGGTGGCGCGCGCGAGGTAGGGAAACTCGTCGATCACCACCGGCACCGGCTTCTCCCGTCCCAGCGCGAGCAGTGCATCGACGCACTGCTCCCACCGGTCGAAACGCAGCGGCCCGGCCGCCCCTGTGTACTGGCCCAGCTCCTCCCCGAACCGGCGCAGCGACTCCGCCTCCGTGGCCTCGTACGCGCAGAAGTAGAAGCCACCCGCAGCCCGGGCGAGCGAGTCGAGGAGGAATGACTTTCCCTGCCGCCTCCGCCCCGACACGACGCCGAGTGTCGCCTCGGGGCCAGGGTCGGCGGCGAACGCAGTGAGCTCGCTCCACTCCCAGTCCCGGTCGAACATGTCGGACGGCTTCGCGAGATTGCGGGGTTTCCCGGCCATGAGGAACGACCACTTTCGTGCTGGCTTACGGAATCACATTTCCCAGAAGTACGTTTCCGTTAACGATTCCGTCCGGCCCGGGACACGGGGCCGCCCCGCGCACCTTGAACTCGCACCACACCACCTTGCCGGGGTCCCGCTCCCCCACCCCCCACTTGTCGGCGAGCGCCGCCACCAGCAGCAGCCCGCGCCCGCCCTCCGCGTCGGGAGCCGGGTCCGCGACGACGGGGCGCACCTCCCCGTCGCCGCTGTCGTGGACCTCGACCCGCAGGACACCGTCGGCCGGCTCCAGACAGAGATGGATGCGGAAACCGCGACCGGGCGGGACACCGTGCAGCACGGCGTTGGTGGCGAGTTCGCTCACGCAGAGCAATACGTCGTCGGCGCGGGCATCGCACGTCCAGTCGACGAGAGCCTCACGGACGAACTGCCGTACGAGCGGCACGGCACGGCGTTCGCGCCGGTAGAACGCCTCGCGGAAGTACGGGAGTTGAGTTGGTTCGTTCACCCGGCCAAGGTCACACAAAGTCACTAGCGTTGATCAGCGCGTCGGGTCGTACAACGCAGCTGTACGGCTCCTGACGGGTCATCCGGGTTTCACGACGGGGAGAGGCAGTTCATGCACTCGGCAAAGAGGAACAAGCGGATCACGTCCTGGCATCTGATCGGCGCCCAGTTGGCGACGTTCCGCAAGGCGGCACGAATGACACAGACGGCCCTGGCCGATCAGTGTTGCGTGGGCGAGGACACCATCGCGTCGATCGAGCAGGGACGCAGGCCACTGCAGGCGGACTTCGCGGCTCAGCTGGACGAACTCTTCGACACGAGGGGGGTGTTGCAGGTCGCGGTGTCGAAGGTACCGAAGAAGGAGCGGTTTCCGGCGTTCGTACAGGATTTTGTGGAGTACGAGCAGGACGTACTGACCCTGCTGTCGTACGAGAATCAAGCGGTGCCGGGGATGCTCCAGACCGAGGAGTACGCCCGGTTCGTCTTCTCCTGCCTCTATCCGCCGATCGAGCAGGACCAGCTGGAGGAGTGGGTGGCAGGCCGACTCGACCGGCAGAAGCTCCTCGAACGCAAGCCCCGCCCCATGCTGCACTTCGTACTGGAGGAGAGCATTCTGCGCGGCGAGATCGGGAACCCCGCCATGCTGCGGAATCAGATTCGGCATCTGCGCCAATGCATGGAACTCCCCTTCCTGGGACTGCAGATCATGCCGATGAAACTCCCGAAGCACGCCGGGCTCGCGGGACCGATGGTGCTGCTGGAGACCCCCGATCACGACCACCTCGCGTACGTGGAGGGTCAGCTGACCAGCTACCTGCATGAAGATCCAGATGACGTCAGCGTCCTCCAGCAGAAATATGGGATGCTGCGTTCGCAGGCGCTTTCCGTCGAGAAGAGCGCGCGCCTACTGGACGAACTGCTTGGAGAGTCATGACCCGCGCAGCACACCCGGACCCTCGCTCGACCGCCCTCGTCTGGTTCAAGTCCAGCTACAGCGGCAGCCAGGGCGGCGACTGCCTCGAAGTCGCCTACAACTGGCGCAAGTCCAGCTACAGCAGCGACCAGGGCGGCAACTGCGTCGAGGTGGCCACCCACCCCGCCGCCGTCCACATCCGCGACTCCAAGGTCACGGACGGCCCCGTCCTCACCGTTCCCCCCGCCGCCTGGGCCGCCTTCGTCGGCGCCACGGTCTGAGGAGCTGCCTTCTTATCGTTCTCGGGGGCTGTGTGGAGTTCGGTCGTTGGTCATGGTCATCGGGCGGGCTCCTTGTGTTGGCTTCGGCTGTGCAGTGGCAGAGCGGCAAACGCGAGCAGAATGGCAAGGCCGATTAGCACGATCGCCTCGGACACGAATTGCCTGGCGCGCCAGAGCTGGGCCGGCAGCCCGACCCAGGGCACGCGCAATCGCGCTACGCCTTTGAGTGCCCTGGGCCGAACCGGGGTGGAGTCCGGTACTGAATTGGCGTCACCTTTGGTGATCAGGTCGTTGTTGGGAAGTACCTGGTAGACCCGATGGGTGAGCAGATGGCTGGGTCGGGTGGGGTCCTGAGCCAGCACGATTTGGCCCACCGTCGGCGTACGGTCGTGCGGTGGAGGCTGGTAGAGAACGACATCGCCTGGCATGAGGGCGGGGCGCATGGAGCCGGACTGCACCACACCCGCTGTCCAGCCCAGCGTCACCACGGGCAATTGCGCCCACACCAGCAACCCAACCACCGAGCCGACCACGGTACGTGAAATAACCGCGGTGACCACGCGGATCGGGTGCGGGGCGCCCTCGGCCGTGGGTTGGCGGAGCGCGTCGGCGGCTGGATCACTTGATGGAGTCACTTTTCTTCCCGCGCTTCCCAGGTGAAAGACGCCTCGTTGGTGTCCACGCTCTGCGAGCTGTTGGGTGCGCTCCGGCTGAACTCCCACGCGAAGCGGAAGCTCAGCGAGTTGGGTGGCTTGCCGGGCAGGGTCCAGGGACCCACCCCCGTGCGGAAGTCGGTGTACAGAGCGATGAACTGGTCCAGGGTGCCGTCGAAGGCAGTCTTGTGCGCAGTGAAGCCGTTGCAGTTTCCGAAGGTGCCGCCGCTGCCTACCTCGATTTTGAGGTTGATGAAGGATTGGAAGTTGCTGGGCCAGTTCGGTGAGTTGCTGTACAGCTTGAGCGCGGTGGGGAAGTCGGCGTTCGACTTGATCCTGATGCAGTTGGAGCCTCTGTCGCCAGGTCGCATGTCATCGATGCGGAACATGGGCACCGTGCTGTCGTTGGCCAGCCCCAGCGAGCCGGCGGACCACGTGTTGCCGCTGTTGCTGCTCGTCCCGCTCCAGTCGGCGTTGGTGGCACCCCAGACCAGGCCACCGCTGAGCAGTAACCCGAGCGGAACGGGCACCACCTTCACCAGCACGTTCAGCCAGGGACGCGTCATCGCCCACTCCGTTCGATTCCGTCGCTGGTGCAGCTTATGGTCTCGCCCTGTCTCACCTGCGGTGGTGCAGCTCCGTGTCGCAATCCGGGTCTGGTGGAGGCTCGTCTCCCTGAGGAGGGTCGGGAACCGGAAACGGAGCGTCCGTCACCGCGCCAGGTCGGCGGCGATCCATGGCGGCCGCCACTACCGGCCCACACAGGCGGCGCCGTCTGCCTCTCCACGTCGGTTTGCTCGTCGCGGGTGGTGTACCTCACCTGGGGAGGCCAGCCCTGGACACGCTGAATCCGTCCCGTGCGTCTCTGGATGCCCTGGCCCCTTGTACTGCACACGATCTCCCCGGTTGCGCTCCATCACTGTCTCCTCCTTCCGAGGCCGAACTGCACGTGTTCGCCTGTCTGAGGTGCGAAACCCGCCGCACATCCGCTCCGAGCACAGGTCGCACTGCCATGACATCGCGGCTGATGACCACCAGCGACCGCTGTCGGCCGAACGAGGTAACGCGGTCCACGGCGGTGGGTGGCCCAGGCTCGGGGTTGAAGACGGTGCGGTCGCTGATGCGGCGACGGCAGCCCAGCGGGTGGGCCGGATCGAAAACCCACCACGGCGACGACCGACCCGCGCTCTCAGCCACAAGCCTTGACGCCCACCGCGGCCGTCACGAGAGTGGTGCGCACCGCGGACTCCCCACAGCGTCACTCCCCCGCACGATCACCTCGTCCGCGGCCCCCCACACCTCGGGAGTCCTCTCGTGATTTCGCGCAGACTGTTCCTGACGGGCAGCGCCGCCGCCTCCGCGACCGCGCTCACCTACCCCTTATGGGGAAGCGCTCTGAGCCCCCACACCTCTGCTGCCCCCGCGACCTGTGAACTCGCCCTGGAAAACCGCTCGTTGCCCGGCAGGGTCAACGCCTATGTGACCGGCCACGAGCAGGGCACCGACCGCTGGGTGCTGCTGCGGGCCGACGGCAGCGTCTATCGTCCCGACTCCCCCGCCGCGCCGCAGACGCCGCTGCCGGTCGACTGCGCCATCCCCCTCAACGCGGCGGGCGGCGCACCCGTCGTACTGGCGCTTCCCCAGATGTACGGTGCGCGCGTCTACTTCGTACGCGACGACACCCTCACCTTCTACCTCAACCCCGGCCCTGCCCTGGTCGAACCGGCGTTCGCGACGTCCACGGACGCCAACTACGGGCGGACCTGGTCCTTCTGCGAGTTCACCTTCAATGCTCAGCAGCTGTACGCGAACATCAGCTACGTCGACCTGGTCACCGCGCTGCCGATCGGCCTGACCCTGGAGGGCGACTCCACCCACACCGTGGCGCCGCTCCCCGACGGTGCCGTGCAGCGGATCGCCGACGGTCTCGCCGCCCAGGCCGCCACCGACGGCCAGCCGTGGGACAAGCTGGTCATCCGCGGCGCGGACGGCAACGTACTGCGCGTGATCTCACCGCAGAACCTGATGGCACCGTTCTTCGACCGCCCGGACGAGATGCCGTTCCGGGACGTGTTCACTTCCTACATCGACCAGGTCTGGGAGAAGTACCGCTCCACCGATCTGCGCATCGACCTCCAGGGCGGCCGCGGCGTCCGCACCGGCCGGGTCAACGGCGACCTCCTGACCTTCGAAGGCGGGCACACCTTCACCAAGCCCGTCTCGAAGGACGTCTTCACCTGCAACCACGGCCCGTTCGCCAACAACCCGGACGACCCGGACGACAAGAAGGCCCTGCTGGCCCGCCTGGCCTCCGGTTTCAACCGCTCCCTGATGCTCACCCACCCCGACCAGCCGAACGGCACCTCGACCGCCGACTACTACCGGGACCCGGCCACCAACCACTGGTCCCGGGTCGTCCACGCCAACACCCCGATCGGCTACGCCTTCCCCTACGACGACGTCCGCCCCGACGGGCAGCCGGACGTCTCGGGCGCCGCGAACGACGGCAACCCGCGGCGCTTCACGGTGAGCGTGGGGGCCTGAGTCCGCCCGACGGCCAGGGGGGCCGACCACCTGGCGGCCCGGTGCCCGCGCCCCTGGCCGTCGTGCGGCGGCCGGCTGTCTGACGACCGCTTGGTGGTCGCCCCGGCCCCTGGCGCCGGGCCCCCACGTGGCTCCCAAAGCCGCTATCTATGCGAGCTGATGCTCGACCAAGGTGACCAAGCCCTCGATGAGGGGGCCGGGATCGAGGTCCGGGTCGAGCATGCGCTGGAGCAGGAAGCCGTCGATCGCCGCCGTGAGGGTTACCGCCACGGGGAGCGGGCGTGCGACCCCTCGCTCGGCGAACCAGTCGCACAGCCACTGCCGCAACTCGGCCAGCGAAGCCGCGATCTCGGCGCGCAGTTGGTCGTCCCGGCTGGCCGCGACGAGGGACTCGTACAACAGCAGCAGTTCCGGATCACGCGGTCCACCGGCGGACAGGACGCGGAGCATGGCTTCGACGGCCGCCGCAGGATCTGTCCGTGTCAGGGCATCGCCGATCCGGTCGAGGAAGAACGTCCGGATCTTGCGCACCGCGGCGATGCGCCGGAGTTCGTCGATGCTTCCCACGTGGTAGTGGATCACGCCGGTGTTCACGCCCGCGCGTTCCGCGACCCGTCGGCTGCTCACGCCGCCCCAGCCCACTTCGGGGATGAGGGAGGCCGCAGCCTCGATGATCTTCTCGCGGGTGTCCGTCCGGGGGGAGGGATTGCTGTTCACAGCCGCATCCCCTGGATCGCGACCACGGCACCCACGCCGGCCGACGCCAACGCGATGGCTTCGAGGACGAGCAACTGCACGGGCAGAGGGTCGGGGACGACAGGGAAGACCGCGCCGAGGTCAGCCGCGAAGACCGCGATGTAGCCCAGGCTCAGCACCAGTGCCGCCGCGAAGGCCCAGTGCTGGTTCGCCAAGGCGAACCCGGCCACCACGAAGCTGGCGAGCCCCAGAGAGGTGAGACAGACGTTGAAGCTGTTGTACTGCCAGCGGGGAAGCGACGAGAAGTCCCTCGTGTCGACCAGCTTCCCCGGGACCATGGGAATCAGCAGAAGAGCTTCCCAGACCAGGAACGCCCCGGTCACGGTCGCCAACAAGGATTGACTCATCACACGCCTCCAGCGCTGTAGATCCATTCATTCCTTTTGGACGATAGTCCTGGACGGTCGTCCAAATCAAATGGAGGGTACTGCGACCAGCACGGTCGCTTCGTGCGGGCGGCGAGTCAGGTCAGCCTCTTCTGGATCGAATCGGGAAAGACATACTGGGGTACGCTCCCCGGTCCCGCCGGTACAGCAGCCTGCGCCGCTTCCCCGTCCTCCGCACAGAAAGCCGCCCATGCGCCCCGTGCCCACCTGCATCCTCAGCAGCAGCGAAGCCCCCCAAGCCGTGCATGGACATGCCGTCGACGCATACGTCCAGATCGGATCTCTGAGCAAGACGCTCACCGGAACCGCGCTGGCCCAACTGGCCGCCATGGGCGTGCTCCAGCTGGATGCCCCACTGGAGCAGTTCCTGCCCGTCCCGCGGGGCACGGGCATCACCTTGAGGCATCTCGCCCAGCACACCTCCGGGCTGCCACGGCTCCCGCCGCACGTGAAACGGCGCGACCCGTACTCCGCCTTCGACGATGCCGCCCTGCACGCCGTGCTCCAGGGACTGGACGCCCTCACCACTGCCGCCCCGGGCCATACCGAGGAATACTCCAATCTCGGATACGCCGTCCTCGGAGCCGCGCTGACTTCCGCCGCGGGTATGTCCTACCAGGATCTTCTGGACCACTACGTCCTCGCCCCTCTGGGCATCACCGAGGTGACAAGCACTCCGCCGCCGGACAGGCGCCTCTACAGCCGCGGGCTGTTCGGCCGCCCACGCCGTCCCTGGACCATGACCGGCGCCATCCTGCCCGCAGGCGGGCTCTGGGCCACCCCGCGGGCCGCTGCCGACCTGGTGGCCGCGCTTCTCGTGGACCGGAAACTGGGGGAGCCCGCCATGTCCTGGCAGAGAGCCGGCACCGTGCTCTGGCACAACGGCGCCACCGGCGACGCCTCCGTTTTCGCCGGCGCCGTGCCGGACGGCAGATGGGTACTGGTCCACCGTCTCACCCGACAAGCCGACCGCACCGACGAACTGGGCATCGAACTCCTGCAACAGGCCACACCTGGCCCCCACCGGCGGCCATCGCCGAGCTGACCAGCCTGCTGGCCCCCGGCGACGGCCGGCGGTGAGCCAGGACCTTGATCAACCTGCGCACTGACGGCAGGCGAGGCTGGAGCGGACTCGTGCGGCGCGGATCGCGCGCCGCCCGCCGGTGCTCGCTGCGCAGGGAGTTCGTCCGCTCACCGGGACGGTGCCACCAGGCCCGCCTCATAGGCCAGGATCACCAACTGCACCCGGTCACGGGCATCGAGCTTGGCGAGCAGCCGGGTCAGGTAGGTCTTGGCGGTGGCGATGCTGATGCAGAGCTCGCCTGCGATCTCCGTGTTGGACAGGCCCCTGCCGACCAGGGTCAGCACCTCGCGTTCCCGGTGGGTGATGCCGCCGAGCTCCGCCCGCCGCGGCAGTGGCGTTACGGGCCGGGCGGTGAACTCCTTGATCAGCCGGCGGGTGACAGCCGGTGCGATCAGGGCGTCCCCGGCTGCGACGATCCGGATTGCTGCGAGGATGTCGTCCAGGGCCATGTCCTTGACGAGGAATCCGGAGGCGCCGGCGTGCAGCGCCCCGTAGACGTAGTCGTCGTCGTCGAAGGTCGTGAGGACGACGACGCGTGCGGAGCCGGTGCCCGTCGTGATCAGCCGGGTGGCCTCGATGCCGTCCATGCCGGGCATCCGGAGGTCCATCACGACGACGTCGGGGGCGAGTTCCTCCGTCAGCCGCACCGCTTCCACACCGTCTGAGGCCTCGCCCACCACCTCGATGTCGGCGGTGTCGGTGATGACCATCTGCAGGGCGGCGCGGACCAGGGGCTGGTCGTCGGTGAGTACGACACGGATGGTCATCTGGCTCCCGTCTTCTCTTCCGCCTCGGTCATGGCCGGCAGCGGCAGTCTGGCCAATACCAGGAAGCCGCCCCCGGGTCGGGGTCCGGCCGTGAAATCGCCGTGCAGCAGGGCGGCCCGCTCGCGCATACCGATCAGGCCGTATCCGCTGTCCGTGCTGGTGCCGCCGCCTTCCCCTCGGTCCGAGATCTCGACCGCGAGTTCGTCCGCGCGGTAGTCGATGCGCACGAGGCAGGAATCGGTCCCCGAGTGCCGTACGGCGTTGGTCACCGCCTCCTGGACGATCCGGAACGCCGCGAGGTCGATGTCAGCGGGAAGCGGGCGGCGCCTGCCCTGCCGGCACACCTCCACGCGGACGCCGGCGGCCGTGGCCGTCGCGGCGAGTCGTTCCACGTCCGACAGGCCGGCGGCCGGTTGCAGGGACGCTTGTGCACGCCCATGGTCCTGGCCGGTGCCTTCCTGATCCTGGTCGGCCTGGCGCAGGGCGCCGAGCATCCGCCGCAGCCCGGACAGGGTCTCGCGCCCCGCCTTCTCCACAGTGAGCATCGCCTCCCGGGCCCTGGCCGGCTGGGTCTCGACGACCCGGGCTGCGGCGCCGGCCTGCAGGGCGATGATGCCGATGCTGTGGGCGACGGTGTCGTGCATCTCGCGGGCGATGCGCAGCCGTTCGGCGGTGACGGCCTGCGCGGCGGCCCGTGCGTACAGCTCTTCGGTGTGGGCGCGGGCTTGGTAGACCGAGTTGCCGATGAGCCAGGCGATGGCCACGGTCAGGGCCATGAAGGGCTCGGGAGCGATCCCGGAGTCGTCCCCCGTGAGCAGCCGCATCATGAAGTAACAGGTGAGCACGGATAGGGCCCCCGCGGCGGCCGTGAGCGAGTTCCGCCGGCATCGGACGGCCGCGATGTAGCAGAGGGCCACGTCCACTGCCAGGAACTGCAGGGGCGGGATCTCGTCCTGGCGCCAGGCCACCGTCGAGGCGACCGTACCGGCGATCACCAGTGCGTACGCCGTCGAAGTCCTGCGGCGCAGCACCGCACTGCCGGCCAGGACCAGCACGAAGGCGAGAGCGAGCAGAGCCCGGGCTCCCGGCGAATCGAGCCCGTCCCGGGGAAAGTTGAGCGAGTACCCCCGTCCCGGCGGCATCACGACGTACTCGACGATGGGCTGCACCGCTGCCACCAACCACGCCAGCGTCGTCCACAGGCCCGGCGGTATGCGCTTGAGCAGCGGCAGAGACAGGGAGACGGACATCTGGTGATCGTAACCATGGGCTGTTGAGTGGCCATCGGCCCGCGGTTGTACAACCGGGGTTGACACGCGCGCCCGACGATTGTCATCGCTTGGCCGACGACGGGCGGGGCCTCTCACCCGCACCGTTGTCCCCGTGATCGAAGTCAACGAGCTCACGAAGCGATACGGCAGCACGACGGCCGTCAAGGATCTGACCTTCACCGTGCGACCCGGTGAAGTGACCGGGTTCCTCGGACCGAACGGTGCGGGCAAGAGCACCACGCTGCGGATGATCCTTGGCTTGCATGAGCCCACCAGCGGCAGCGTCACCGTCGACGGCCGCTCCTTCCGCGATCGCCCCCGCGGTCTGCGTCATGTCGGCTCCCTCCTCGACGCCGGCGATGTGCACGGCGGGCGCAGCGCGGTAGCGCAGCTGTCCGCCCTGGCCCGCAGCAACCGCATCCCGCAGCGCCGGGTGGAGGAGGTGCTGCGGGAGGTCGGCCTCGCCGAGGTCGCCCGGCGCCGCATCGGCGGATTCTCGCTCGGCATGAAACAGCGGCTCGGCATCGCGTCCGCCCTGCTGGGTGACCCACCGGTACTGCTCTTCGATGAACCGCTCAACGGCCTCGACCCGGAAGGCGTGAAGTGGGTGCGGGACCTGTTCGGGCGGCTCGCCGCCGAAGGCCGCACCGTGTTCGTCTCCAGCCATCTCATGTCCGAGATGGAGCACACCGCCGATCAGCTGATCGTCATCGGCCGCGGCGAGCTGATCGCAGCGGAAGGTCTTACGGAGTTCTCCGCTCGCGGCACCCCGCAGAGCGTCACGGTGGGCACGCCCGCCGCAGCCGTCCTGAGAGACCTGCTGACGGCCGAGGGAGCGGCTGTGCACACGGCGGGCGACCTGCTCGCCGTGACTGGTCTGACCACGGTCCGGATCGGTGAGATCGCTTTGGAGCACCGCATTCCGTTGCATCACCTCAACACCCGGTCCGCCTCATTGGAAGAGGCGTTCATGGAGCTCACCGCCGACAGCGTGCAATACCTCGCAGGAGACCCGCAGTGACCACGACATACGCTCCCGCCGGTGAACTCGGCGCCGACGAACCCCGCGCCCGCTTCCACGACCTGGTGGCCGCCGAGTGGATCAAGCTTCGGTCGCTGCGCTCGACCTGGATCGCGTACGGGGCCGCCGCCCTGGCCGTCATCGCGTTCAACGCAGGCACCGCCTACGACACCTATCACTACTGGCCGGCGCGGCAGGCGGCGGACCGGGCCGACTACGTCCGGGCAGGAATTCCGCTGCAGGAGGCGTTCACGGCGAACGCCGCCATGGTCATGATGCTCGCCCTCGGTGCCGTCGGCGCCGTCGCGATCATCGGCGAGTACAGCACGGGCACCATCCGTACGACGTTCGCGGCCGTTCCGGCCCGCCGTTCGGTGATGGCCGCCAAGACGGTGGTCGTCACGGCGGTCACCACCGTCTTCGGCTCGATCGTCGCGGGGGCCTCGTTCGGCCTGACGCAGGCAATCCTCGGCGGCCGGGACGCAGGCGTCTCGATCAGCTACCCGGGCGCCCTGCGCGTCGTAGTGGCGTCCGCCCTCCTTGCGCCCGTGTGCGCGGTCGTCGGCATGGCCATCGGCTCCGTCATCAGGCACACCTCGGCCACCATGATCGCCTCGGTGGTGGTCATCCTCGTGCTGCCCCTCGTCTTCACCGATGGCCGCCACTGGTCGGCGGTCGCCGGGCACGCCACGCTCTACCAGGCGTGGTTGCGGCTCGTGGAGGCCGGCTCCCCCCGGACCGACTTTCCGTGGACGACCGGCGGAGCCTGGACCGTCTACGCGGTGTGGGCGCTCACCGCAGCCGTACTCGCCGTCACCAGCGCGCAACGGCGCGACCAGTGAGAGGGCCGGTCGGTCAACTGCCCGGGGGGCGGGACGGCCGCCCTCGCCCGGGATCAGTTGGGGGTCGGCTCCGCGGTGTGGGCGTCGCGCCATGAGCCGAGACCATCAGAATCAGAAGCCGCGGCCCCTGCGGACACAAATCAGTGGCGGGCTCAGGTCGTTGGAGACGAGGATGGAACGTATGAGTGATCAACCCGCACGATGGAGCCAGGCGACCGTCTACCCCGATATGTGGGCCGACCCGGACAACGACCCCCGCGAAAACGACGGACCCAGTCCGGACGGCGAGCTCGCGACGCTGGAAGACTTCCTGTCGGGGTTCCGCTTGACCCTGCGGATGAAGTGCGAGGGCCTGGACGCGGAGCAGTTGGCCCGGCGGTCGGTTCCGCCGTCGACGATGTCGCTGCTCGGTCTGCTCCGTCACCTCGCCGAGGCGGAACGGGACTGGCGCAACTGGATCAGCGACGGCGATCCGCTCCCGAAGCTGTACGGCGTGCGTGACGCGGACTTCGACGGAGCCGTCGCCGATCAGGCCCTGGTCGACGCCGCGTACGCCGATCTGGAGCGCGAGCAGGCCGCGACCGACGCCGCGCTGGCCGAGCATCCGGATCTGAGCGAGCGTCTGGGGAAGGACAAGATCGCGGTCCGGGAGATGATGGTGCATCGGGTCGAGGAATACGCCCGTCACTGCGGGCACGCCGACCTGTTGCGCGAGTGCGTCGACGGAAGGGTGGGCCAGTAAGGGCGGGCCGGTGACGAGGGCGAGCGTGAGGGTCTGAGCCCTGGGCCGGGGCGGCCCGCCGCGCCCCGGCACCGGCGCATCGCTCACCCGCCCCGGCCCCGGTGGCGGCGCGGGCCGACGGGCGAGGCGAGGCCGGCCCGGCGACCTGGTCGCTGTGCCCGAGCCCTCTCCTCAGTGCTCCCGCGTGTACGTCACGATCCACGCAATGACGATGACGACCCCGAGAACCCCCACGCCGAAGACGCCGAGGGCCGTCCAGATCCCCTTTCCGTCCACCGCGGAGCGCACCCCGCCGGCGAGCCCGCCGACAGCCATGCAGATACCGAGGACGAACGTCCGCGAAGTCCGAGGGCGTAGCCAGTGCCCCATGTTCGGGCTGCGACGACCGGGCGGCGGCGGGCCTGCGGAGTGCTTCACCGGTACCTCACCTTTCCTGGTTCTGCTGGTGCTACCACACGGGTGTCACCGGGTTCCTTCTTCGACGGGGTGTAGTAGAAGTCGATTCCGGTCGCCACCACGGCTACCGGCGCACCGAATATCTTCCCCCCGAACTTACCGATCGTGTTGATGAACGTGGGGCGGTGGTGTTTCCCCTTTACGTCGCTCAGGATCGATCCCTTCTCAAGATGCTTGCTGGCCTCGCCGGCGGCGTACGCGGGCGTGCCGCCGATGAATCCCTGCGCCGCGCCGTTGATGTCTCCGCGCAGGAGTGCTTCGCCGCCGCCCATCCAGGATCGGTAACTGAGGAACTCGGCAATGGGCTTGATGGTGCCGCTGCCCCACTTCTTGGGAGGCTCATACTCCGTCTTGTCCAGCTTTGTTCGTTGCTCTTGCACCATGCCCGTCTTCGCATCCTTCAACGAGCCGTAGTGCATGCTGCTGAACTCGTGCGGGTCCTTGGTGAGATCCCTCAGACCCCAGGCACAGAGTGCGTCGGCGTCGACCGCACGCTGGAGAATGGCCTCCAGCCGATCGACGAGTGCGTCGACGTCACCCGGGGCCGCATGGGAGCCCTCCGGGTGCGTGATGACTCCGTCCGGAGCGACTCTGAGGCCGTGCGGCGGATTGTCGTAGATCGCTTCGAGGTCGCCCTTGGCTTTCGTCAACTCACCGTAGGCGTCCTTGAGTATGTTGGTGATGCTCTCGGCCTGGGTCACCGCATCACGGAACTCGGCTGCCGTCCTCGTAACGAACGGCTTGGTGACGGAAGCGTTCTCGCCCTTCCAGGCCGTCCCTTCCGCATAGGAACTCATGTCCCCGGCATCCTTGGTCGGACGGTGCCGGGCCCGGGTCCGCCGTCGGCGCACTGTTGAGCTGTAGGCGGGCGGCGGCCTTGGCCTTGAGGTCGGCCCACTCTTCTTCGAAGGACATGAGGCCTCCTGTGATCGCGATGGCCGGTGCCGCTGACGCATGACATCCGGTTATTGACCGATCCTGCGGGACGCCGCATCCGGCAGCTCGGGTCATAACCTCGGGAATCGAACATGCTAATCCGTCACACGTTCGTGACGGCGACCGCCTCCAGGACAGCGGGAAGGGAGAGGCGGACAACTCGCCATCACCCCATCGAGTTCATGGGCCGGAGCCATCGGTCACCGCGTCCGTCACGGGCCGCGGAGAGCCGTGATGTGATGGCACCGTGAGCCGCGCCGCAGAAGAGACCAACCGCCGCATGCTCCGGGCACGGGATGCGATGGACCGTGCCTACGCCCAGCCGCTGGACGTCCCGGCCCTGGCCCGGATCGCCCATGTGTCCCCGGCGCACTTCACGCGCACCTTCCGGGCCACGTTCGGCGAGACGCCGCACCGCTATCTGCAACGCCGCCGGGTCGAGCGGGCGATGTTCCTGCTGCGGGGGACGGAGCGCAGCGTGACGGACATCTGCTTCGAAGTCGGCTTCGGCAGCCCGGGAACCTTCAGCCGCACGTTCCGCGACATCGTCGGCCGGTCGCCGAGGGCTTACCGCAGGGAAGCGGAAGCCACGGGCGTACCGACGTGCTTCACGATGGCGTGGACGCGGCCGAGCGCGTGACCGTCCGCCCCGGTCCGTCGACTGAGCAGTTTTGGATAAGTTTTCGTCCGGTCCGCCCCGTAGCGTGATGCACATGTTCAACACCATCACGCATTCGCAGATGTACGTCCTCGACCAGGACGAGGCCCTCGACTTCTACGTCGGCAAGCTCGGCCTGGAGGTCGCCGCCGACGTCGACATGGGCGTCATGCGCTGGCTGACCGTCCGCGTCCCCGGCCGGCCGGACCGCGAAATCCTGCTGGAGAAGCCGGGCGCTCCCGCAATGTCCGAGGAGACGGCGCAGCAGGTCCGCGAACTGGTGACCAAGGGCGCGATGGGCGGCTGGTTCATCCTCACCACGGACGACTGCCGCAAGACCTACGAGACGCTGCTCGCCCGGGGCGTCGAGTTCACCGAGGAGCCCACCGAACGCCCGTACGGAATCGACTGCGGACTGCGCGACCCCTTCGGCAACCGCATCCGCTTCACCCAGTTGAAGGCCGGCTGAAGGCCGCCTGAGAGCGGCCGGCCCGGCCGGCCGTCGCTCCGGCCGGGCCGGGCCCGTCGGCCGCTGAGCCCGCTCGCACGACTGCCCCCGTTCCGGTGGAACGGGGGCAGTGCCGTGAGCGGACGCGGTGCGCGGTCAGCAGCCGCCGCAGTTGTAGTACGTCACGTCCCAGTGGTTGCCCTCGTCCGCGTAGATGTTGCCGGAACCCGCCTTGTACTGGGGAGCGCCGTCGCCGCGCAGCCCTATGTACGTGAAGACGCCGTGGACGTAGTTCGTGAGGCAGGTGGACTTGGCGAAGTCGAGCTTGTAGCCGTTCCAGTGCGAGTACGTACCACCGGCGTGGCCCGTCTCGGTGCCGCCGGTGATGTTC
Source organism: Streptomyces sp. NPDC015032 (assembly GCF_043080425.1). NCBI lineage: Bacteria > Bacillati > Actinomycetota > Actinomycetes > Kitasatosporales > Streptomycetaceae > Streptomyces > Streptomyces sp. NPDC015032. Next base: position 36,761 of record NZ_JBIBVN010000024.1, read on the forward strand.
AGCGCGCAGCCCGTGGCGCTCTTGAGGGTCTGGGCGCCCTGGGCGGTGGCCAGGTTGAGCTGGTCGAACGAGGTGCAGGTGGCGATATTGCGGTTGGAGCAGTTGCCGGAGGACGACCAGGTGACCCCGGAGGAGCTGAACCGGCCGGCGGCCTGGGCATGGGTGAGCTTCGTGTCGGCGTGGGCCTGGGTGGCACCGCCGCCGAGGACGCCGACGCCGGGGGCGAAGAGGACACCGAGGACGAGGGCGAGGGCGGTCAGGACGGGGCGCAGTGTCATACGGGACACCATGGGGGGACTCCTCCTGCTCATGACAAGTAAGGGCAGGGAAATACTGCCCGAGTTCTACGCGCGTCGCCAGAGGTATCGGGAGCGAATGACTCACCCTTCACGGCACCCCCGGACCCTTGATGTTGAACCTTGAACTAGATCGCGCTACAGTCAACCTCGTTGAAGGTTAAACAATCACTTTCGACCGCCGCTCGATCACGCCCCCCGAGGAGGAGCCATGGCTCTGTTCAACCGCAGGAACAACAACGCCCCGTCCGCCACCACCGCCGTCGCCGCCCCCGTGGACCCGGCCCTGGCCGCCCTCACGGGTGACTACACGATCGACCCGGCACACAGCAGCATCGGCTTCACCGTGCGCCATGCCATGGTCACCAACGTGCGCGGCACCTTCGGCGAGCACGAGGGCAGCCTGAAGCTCGACGGTCACCACCCCGCGAACTCCGCCGCCTCGATCGACGTCAAGATCGCCAGCGTCGACACCGGCATCGCCGACCGCGACGGCCACCTGGTGAGCGGCGACTTCTTCGACGCCGGGAAGTTCCCCCTCATGACGTTCCGCTCCACGCAGGCCGAGCAGCTCGGCGGCGACAAGTACCGCATCACCGGTGACCTCACGATCAAGGACGTGACGCGCCCCCTCGCCATCGACCTGGAGTTCAACGGCTCCGCCACCGACGTCTACGGCAACGAGCGGGTCGGCTTCGAGGGCAGCGCGGACATCCTGCGCTCCGACTGGGGCCTGACCTGGAACGCCGCGCTGGAGACCGGCGGCGTCATGGTCAGCGACAAGGTCAAGCTCAACTTCGACATCTCCGCCGTCAAGGCCGCCGCACCGCAGGCCTGACAGCCCGCCGCATCCGGCCCGGACCCGGTCGCCCGGCCGCACGGGTCAGGACCCGGGCCCGTGGTCGTCGCCCTCCTCCGATTCGCCGACCGTCTGCTCCGACCAGATCACCTTCCCCGTCTCGGTGTAGCGGGTGCCCCAGCGTTCGGCGAACTGGGCGACGAGGAACAGGCCCCGGCCGCCCTCGTCCATCGTCGCCGCGTACCGCAGATGCGGTGAGGTGTTGCTGGTGTCGGACACTTCGCAGATCAGGTTGCGGTCGTACAGCAGGCGGACCTCGATCGGTCCGGTGCCGTAGCGCACCGCGTTGGTGACCAGTTCGCTGAGGATCAGCTCGGTGGTGAACGCCTCCTCGTCCAGGCCGCGGTCGATGAGCCACTCGGCGACGTTCTTGCGGACTCCGGCGACGGCCGCCGGGTCGGTGGCCACGGACCACTGCGCGACCTGGCCGGGATCGAGCGTGTGGGTACGGGCCACGAGGAGTGCGACGTCGTCGGTCGGCTGGCCGGGCAGCATCGCGCCGAGCAGGTCGTCACAGGTCTCCTCCGGTGTCCGGTCGCGGCCGGCGAGGGTGCCGCGCAGCAGCTCCAGACCGGCGTCGATGTCGCGGTCCCGGTGCTCGACGAGACCGTCGGTGTAGAGGACCAGACGGCTCCCCTCGGGTACGTGGAACTCGGCCGCCTCGAAGGGCATGCCGCCGATGCCGAGGGGCAGGCCGGCCGGGATCTCGGGGAATTCGACGTCCCCGTCGGGGAGGACCAGCACGGGCCCGGGGTGGCCGGCCCTGGCCACCGCGCAGTTCCCGGAGACCGCGTCGTAGATCGCGTAGAGGCAGGTGGCGCCGGAGATCTCGACGGCGTCACCGGCGGCCGGTTCGTCCTGGTCGATCCGGGCGACCAGTTCGTCCAGATGTCCGAGGAGTTCGTCGGGGGCGAAGTCCAGCGCCGAGAAGTTGAGGATGCTGGTGCGCAGCCGCCCCATGGTGGCGGCCGCGTGCAGTCCGTATCCGACCACATCGCCGACGACCAGCGCGATCCGGGCGCCGGACAGCGGGATCACGTCGAACCAGTCGCCGCCGACCTCGGCCCGCGCCGGCAGATAGCGGTGGGCGACATCGAGGGCGTTCTGCTCGGGCAGGCCGCGGGGCAGCAGGCTGCGTTGCAGCGTCTCCACCATTTCGTGTTCGCGCGTGTACCGGCGGGCGTTGTCCACGCTGACGGCCGCCCGCGCCACCAGTTCCTCGGCGAAGGACTGGTCGTCGTCGTCGAACGGCTCGGCGCCGCCGGCGCGCCAGAAGTTGGCCAGGCCCAGAATGACGCCGCGTGCGTGCAGCGGTACGGACAGCACCGAGTGGAATCCGTAGTCGAGTATGGCCGCCGCCCGCTCCGGATCCCAGCGCTGCCAGCCCAGCTGTGCGATCACCTCGGGCCCCAGCCCGGTCTCATCGGTGTTCACGCGCATGGCCCGGATCCGGGAAGGGACGAATCCGACCAGCTGGCCGATCGGATAGAGGGGCTGGTCCGGGTCGGTCTCGGCGATGGCGGTACGGCGCATGTCCAGCGGATCGCTGGTCTGCGTGGCCGGCTGCACCCCGGGCACCGCGGGATCGGCCAGGTCGACGGTCGTGACGTCGGCGAATCCGGGGGTCGCGACATCCGCCAGCTCCTGTGCCGTCCGGGTCACATCAAGGGTGGTGCCGATCCGGGCACCGGCCTCGTAGAGGAGCAGCAGGCGTTCGTGGACGAACTCCGCCCTGCCCGTGATCTTGCGGAGCTCGGTGGTGTCGCGCAGGGTCGCCACCGAGCCGGACGGTCCGCCGACTGCCTCCATCGGCCGGAGGTTGACGACCAGCAGCCTGTTGCCGCTGCGCACCACCTTGTCGGTGACCGTCCCGTCGGAGGCGAGCAGCTCGGCGGTGTCGGGGGCCAGCCCGAGGTCCGTCACGGCGTGCCCCTCGGCGTCGGGGGGAAGGGCGAGGAGCCTGCGGGCCTCGTCGTTCACGAGCGTCAGCCGGTGGTCGGGGCCGACGATGAGGACGCCCTCGCGGACCGCGTGCAGCACCGCGTCATGGTGGTCGTACATCCGGGTCATCTCGGCCGCTCCGAGGCCGTGCGTCTGACGGCGCAGCCGTCTGGTCAGGAGCACCGCGCCGCTCGCGGTGACCACGAGGGCGACCACGGCCACTCCCGCGCTCACCGGGATCGAACGGGCGGCCGCGCTGTTCACCGTCTTGTCGGTGAGCCCGACGGAGACCACACCGGCGACCGATCCGTCGGGCCTCGGCACGGGTACCACCGAGTCGACCGCGGGTCCCAGGCTGCCGCGGAAGGTCCGGGTGAACCCCGGTCCGGTCAGGGCCTCCTTGTAGGGGCCGGTGATGTACTTGCCGATGAGCGCGGGGTCGGGGTGGGTGTAGCGGATGCCCTCGGGGCCGGCCACCACGACGAACTCGACATGGGCCTCCTTGCGGACCTGCTCCGCGCGTGGCTGAAGGATCGCGGTGGGGTTCCTGCTGTCCAGCGCCGCCGCGACCCCCGGCGAGTGGGCGAAGGTCTCGGCCACGCTGAAGGTACGCATCCGGGCCTCCTGCAGGCTGTCGCTGCGGCCCTGCACCACCAGGGCGACCGCGAAGCCGGTGATCACCAGGAGCACCAGCCCGAGTACGAAGCAGAAGACCTGACCGGCCACGGTGCGGACGCTGAACAGGGACAGCACGTCGCGAACCGGGGAACGGCGGGTCATGTCCCGGCGCGGCGGCGCGGGGGTGGCTTGGCCCGAGCGCCCCCCATCGTGCCGATGTGGTCGCCGGACGGAGCGTCGCAGCCTCGCCCGGAATCGGCCGATACCAGACATAGTTTCAGGTCTAGCATGAATCGCACCTGCCCGAGAGATCGCCCGGGAATGCCGGGATCGCCGGTCGGCGGCGACCCCGTCGGACCGGAACCCGTAGCCCCGGGCCCCCGGCTCAGAACCCGCCGCCGTCGAAGCCGCCACCGCCTCCGAGGTCGCCGCCCCCGCCGAAGCCCCCACTGTCGAAGCCTCCGCCGTCGAAGCCGGACGAGTCGAAGTCGGAGCCGGTGAAGTCCCCGCCGCTCCCGTCACCGCCCGGGCCGAAGTCACCGCCCCCGTACTCGTCCGCGTACGCCGGGGTGGACAGCATCGAGCCGAGCACCGTGCCCACCAGCAGGCCGGGGAGCAGGCCGCCGCCGAAGTAGCCGCCCGCCCAGGGGCCGTACGCCGGACCCGCCTCCCAGTACGGGCGGCGGCGGCCGTCGCGCGTGTCGACGGTACGGCTCAGCGGTTCCTCGCCCTCGCGCAGCCGGATCTCGTCCGCCGCGCAGACGGGGACCTCGCGGCCCGTGCCGCCGGACGGGGACCACCGCACGTCGGCGACCGAGGGGCCGTGGCGCGGGTCGAAGAAGCACGGCGGACGGCGGACGGGCAGTTCACCGCCCGTGCGTCGGGCCTCCAGCACCGCGAGGGAGAAGCGGCCGTCCTCCAGGGCCTGGGTGACCCCGCGCACGTCGGACGGGTGCCGGGCCCGGGACATGCGCGTCTTCGCGCTCTCGTAGGAGTCGAGTGCCCGCTCGTAGTCGGCCCGCATGTTGTCGTCGGCGCCCGGCTCGGCGGGGTGGAAGTCGAGACGGTCCAGGGTTTCGCCGTACGTGGTGATGTCCTCGTCCACGACGACGCGGAGCTTGTCGAGTGCGGCCCGCTCCTCCGCCTCCTTGCGCCTGCGGTTGCGCCGGACGACCGTGTACGCCGCACCGCCGCCCACCACGAGGATCGCGGCGACCGTGATCAGTCCGGCGGAGGACGACGGTCCGCTGCCCGCGGAGGCACCGCCCCAGGAAGCGGGGGCGCTGCCCCGGGCCTGTTCGACGGCCCGGTCCACGAAGGCGTTCAGCTGGGTCGCCGCGTCGGTGCCGGTGCCCGGTGCCTTCACCGCGGCGGTGAGGTTCCGGACCGCCCGGGTGGGCATCACCCGGGGGTCGGCGCCCGCGTTGAACCCGTCGCCGAGGCGGACCGCGTAGACGCCGGTGATGCCGGTGTCGGCGCGCAGGGTGGTGAGCAGGCTCTGCTCGGGAAACGCGGCGGTCCGCGGCAGCACTGCCACGAACACGGGTTTGTCGGCGTCCTTGATCTTCTTCGTCAGGGCGGCCGCCCGGCCCGGGGAGAGCTGGTCGGCGGCGGCCGGGTCGACGTACACCGGCCCCTTGCGCAGCGCCTGCGCGACATCGTTGATGGTGGATGCACCGACCGCTGTGGGCGCAGCCGGTGCCAGGGCGAGCACGGCTGCCGAGAGAATCAGCAGCAGGCCGGCCAACAAACTCGGGAACAGCCTGTTCCGCATATATCGAAGCTAACCCAGGTGGGTGCCGCCTGCGCGGTCGCCCACCCGGGCCGGCTCCTCTCCCGGCCGGTATCAGCTGCCGGTGCCGTTGCGGGTGTGGCGGATCGTGTCGCAATACCACTCGGCACTGTCCTTGAGCGTCCGCTCCTGCGTGTCGTAGTCGACGCGGACGATGCCGAACCGCTTGTCGTAGCCGTAGGACCACTCGAAGTTGTCCATCGGCGACCAGGCGCCGTCACGCGGACGTTCGCCCCGACGAGGCCGGCCGTGGCCTGGTTCCGGCGCGAGCGATCGCGACCGATGTGATCCACATCGCGTGCGGCGGCAAGAACCCCGGCTTTGCGATCAACATCCTTGATCTCGTCAACGACGTTCCCTCGTAAAGGACTTGCATGAACCGCCGTCGCATTTCCGCCGCCGCCCTGCTGAGTTCCGCCGTGGTCACGCTGACCACCGTCTGCGCACTCGGCACCTCCGCCTCCGCGGCTCCGGCCGCGGGAGGCGACGGGGGCACCATCGCCGCCTCCGTCGACAAGCCCTGCTACCACCCCGCCGGCTACGACCACTTCCTCAAGCTGGAATCCGCCGAGGCCGACCAGGGCGACACCCGCCTGAACGTCACCGAGGTCAGCTGCACCGTCGACCCCGACAACGAGGAGGACGTCCGCTACACGACCATCCGCAGCGCCTCGATGCTGGTCCACGCCGACGCCGAGGTCCAGGTGATCAGCGACACCGGAGCCCCGCGCACCGTCCAGCCCGGCTGGCTGGTGGACCACAAGCTGTCCAACAGCCCGTACTTCTACTACCGGGCCGACACCCAGGACCGGATCACCGCGATGCAGGAGATCTACCACCCCTGACCCGCCCGGCGCCCCGGCCCCGCCGCCGCGAGCTCGACGGCGGTGATCAGGCCGGGCCCGACGGCTCGGCACGGGCACCCACGAACGGTGTCCGCGACAGCCCTACGACCGCGCGGGCAGGCCCACCGCAACCGTGCCGTGGGCCCGCCCGCGCGAGGGCTACTCCGTCGGCTCGATCCCCGCCCGCAGCAGCCCGTACGTGTACGCGTCCTCCAGCGCCTGCCAGGACGCCGCGATGACGTTCTCCGCGACACCGACGGTCGCCCAGTCCCCGTTGCCGTCCCCCGTCGTGATGAGGACGCGGGTGGTGGACTCGGTGCCGGTGCGGCCTTCCAGGATGCGGACCTTGTAGTCGACCAGTTCCATCTTGGCGAGCTGCGGATAGATCCGCTCCAGCGCGACGCGCAGCGCCCGGTCGAGCGCGTTGACCGGACCGTTGCCCTCGGCGGTGGCGACGATGCGCTCGCCCTTGGCCCAGAGCTTCACCGTCGCCTCGTTGGCGTGCGTACCGTCGGGGCGGTCCTCGACGATGGCGCGCCAGGACTCCGTACGGAAGTAGCGGCGTACCCGGCCCTCGGCCTCCGCGCGCAGCAGCAGCTCGAAGGAGGCGTCGGCGGCCTCGTAGGTGTAGCCCTTGAGTTCGCGCTCCTTGACGCGCTCGACGACCCGGCTGACGAGTTCGCGGTCGCCGCCGAGGTCGATGCCGAGCTCCTTGCCCTTGAGCTCGATGGAGGCACGGCCCGCCATGTCGGAGACCAGCATCCGCATGGTGTTGCCGACCAGTGCGGGGTCGATGTGCTGGTACAGGTCCGGGTCGACCTTGATCGCGGAGGCGTGCAGTCCGGCCTTGTGGGCGAAGGCGGAAACACCCACATAGGGCTGGTGGGTGGAGGGCGTCAGGTTGACGACCTCGGCGATCGCGTGCGAGACACGGGTCATGTCGGCGAGCGCGCCCTCGGGGAGGACCGTCTTGCCGTACTTGAGTTCCAGGGCGGCGACGACGGGGAAGAGGTTGGCGTTGCCGACCCGCTCGCCGTAGCCGTTGGCGGTGCACTGGACGTGCGTGGCGCCCGCGTCGACGGCGGCGAGGGTGTTGGCGACGGCGCAGCCGGTGTCGTCCTGGGCGTGGATGCCGAGCCGGGCGCGGGTGTCGGCGAGCACGGTGGAGACGACGGCCTGGACCTGGGCGGGGAGCATGCCGCCGTTGGTGTCGCAGAGGATGACGACATCGGCGCCCGCCTCGTGGGCGGCGCGGACGACGGCCTTGGCGTACTCGGGATTGGCGCGGTAGCCGTCGAAGAAGTGCTCGCAGTCCACGAAGACCCGGCGGCCCTGTTCACGGAGGAAGGAGACGGTGTCGCGGACCATCTCCAGGTTCTCTTCGAGGGTGGTGCGCAGGGCGAGCTCCACGTGGCGGTCGTGGGACTTGGCGACCAGCGTGATCACGGGGGCGCCGGATTCCAGCAGCGCCCTGACCTGGGGGTCCTCGGCGGCCTTGCCGCCGGCCCGGCGGGTCGCCCCGAAGGCGACCAGTTCGGCGTTCTCGAACTCGATCTCCTGCCGGGCGCGGGCGAAGAACTCGGTGTCGCGGGGGTTGGCGCCGGGCCAGCCGCCCTCGATGAAGCCCACGCCGAAGTTGTCCAGGTGCCGGGCAATGGTCAGCTTGTCCGCGACCGTCAGGTTGATGCCTTCACGCTGGGCCCCGTCGCGCAGTGTGGTGTCGAAGACGTGGAAACTGTCGTCGGTGGGCTTGGCCTTGGTGGTCATGCTGGTCTGACTCCTGTCGGATGAGTGGATCCGGACGATCTGACTCCACTTGCCCCCATCATCCCGCGCGCCTCGGCCCGGCCGTGGTGAGGGCCGGAAAACGAAAAAACCCCTCGCGGGTGCGAGAGGTCTGCGCGCGGGTCTGGGGCACGGTGGCCGCGCCGTACATGGTGGTACGGGACGGTCACTGCGGACCGGCGCGCCTGTTGCCAATAATCATGACGAACGAGGGCACGGAGGCAGTCTTGCACAAGGCCGCCTCCGCGCCGTGCCGCGTCTCAGGATGCGGGCGTGGCACTCGTCGCGCCGGTCGGCTCCGACCGCCCCCGCGCGGACTCGTCGGCGCCGACCCGGCCCAGGTCGATGTCGCGGGTCTCGCGCATGGTCAGGTAGACGACCAGGGAGACCGCGGCGCACCCCGCGACGTACCAGTAGAAGCCGGACTCGGCGCCCGCCTTCTTGAACCAGAGCGCCACGTATTCGGCGGTGCCGCCGAAGAGCGCGTTGGCGATGGCGTACGGGAGGGCGACGCCCAGGGCGCGGATGCCGGTCGGGAAGAGTTCGGCCTTCACGCAGGCGTTGATCGAGGTGTACCCGGTGACGACGACCAGGGCCAGGAGCGCCAGGCCGAAGGCGGGCCAGAAAGTGCCCGCGTGCTTGAGCATCGTCATGATCGGCACGGTCAGGAAGGTGGAACCGACGGCGAAGGTGATCAGCAGCGGGCGGCGGCCGATCCGGTCGGAGAGCAGTCCGGCGAGCGGCTGGATGCACATGAAGACGAACAGGGCGCAGAAGCTGACGAGCGAGGCGGTGGACTTCTCCATGCCGGCGCTCTTGGAGAGGAACTTGGTGAGGTAGGTCGTGTACGTGTAGTAGGCGACGGTCCCGCCCATGGTCAGGGCCATCACCAGGAACGCCTCGCGCTTGTGCCGCCACAGCGCCGTCAGCGTGCCACGGTCCTCCTGCTCGGCGGCACCGGACTCCGCGTAGACCTCGGTCTCCAGCATCGAGCGGCGCAGGTAGAAGACGACCGCGGCACCGAGCGCGCCGACGATGAACGGGATGCGCCAGCCCCAGCTGTGCAGGGCCGCGTCGGACATGTTGCGCTGCAGGACGATCTGGAGGCCCAGGCCGATGAGCTGTCCCGCGGTCATGGACACGTACTGGAAGCTGGAGGCGAAGCCACGCCGGTGAGGTGCGGACGCCTCGGTCAGATAGGTGGCGCTGGCGGCGTACTCGCCGCCGACGGACAGGCCCTGGAGCAGCCTGGCCAGCAGCAGGACGGCGACGCCGCCGTATCCCGCCACGTCGTACGTCGGCGCGATGGCGATGAGGACCGCGGAGGCCGACATGAGGGTGACGGTGAGGGTGAGCGCGGCCTTGCGGCCCCGGCGGTCACCGATCCGGCCGAGCATCCAGCCGCCGACCGGCCTCATGAAGAAGCCGACGGCGAAGATGCCCATGGTGTTCATGAGATTGGCGGTCTCATTGCCTTCGGGGAAGAACGAGTCCGCGAAGTAGACCGCGAAGGTCGCGTACACGAACCAGTCGAACCACTCGACCATGTTGCCGGCCGAGCCGACCCAGATTTTCTTCCACTGCTCTCGTCCCATGGTCCGTCACCGTGCCCGAACAGCCGGGAGCACAACAAGAGCGCAACGGGCAACGATCACGCGTACTTACGTGCGTTTCGTTCGCCTCGTTCCCGGACCGCCGGTGCGCTCCGCGGCGGTGAGCGAGTCGTCGATGAACTCCCCGACCCGGACGAGGGCTTGCTCCCGGCCCATACCCGGGATGCCGACGGCGACATGGACGCTGAACCCGTCGAGCAGGGCCCGCAGCCGAGTCGCGAACCGCTCGGCGTCGACGGTACGGAACTCGCCGCACGAGGTGCCCTCCGCCAGCAGCGCCACCAGGTCGCGGTGCCAGGCGCCCTCGATCGCGGCCTGCCGGGCGCGCGCGTCGTCGTCGGCGTTCCGCGAGCGGTTCCAGACCTCCAGCCAGAGCGTCCAGTGCGGGTCGTGGTCGCCGTCGGGGAGGTACAGACCGATGTACGCGTCGAGCCGTTCGCGGACCGCCGTCCGCCCCGACAGCAGGGCGCGCCGTTCCGCGCCGAGCCGCCCCTCGCTCCATTCCAGGGTCTGGAGCAGCAGTTCGTCCTTGGTGCGGAAGTAGTAGAGGAGGTGCCCGCTGCTCATGCCGACCTCACGGCCCAGCCCGGCCATGGTGAGGCCGTCGAGGCCGCGTTCGGCGATGGTGGCCATGGCGGCGGCCAGGAGTTCCTCGCGGGGCGGGGCGGTGTTGCGTCGGCGTGGAGCGGGGGGCACGGTTCAGACCTTCGGCTGCTGCTGGGTGATGCAGTGGATGCCTCCACCGCCGGCAAAGATCGTACGGGCGTCGACGAGGGTCACCGTACGGTCGGGGAAGAGCTCGCCGAAGATCGCCGCCGCTTCCTTGTCGCGCGAGTCGTCGAAGGCGCAGAGGATCACGCCGTCGTTGCAGAGGTAGTGGTTGATGTAGGAGTAGTCGACCCACTCGCCGTCGGCCTTCAGCACGGTGGGCGCGGGGACCTCCACGACGTCCAGGGAGCGGCCCCTGGCGTCGGTGGCGGCACGCAGGACGCGGAGCGTCTCGCGGGTGATCTCGTGGTCGGGGTGGGCCGGGTCCGGCTGGACGTGGGCGACGACGGTGCCGGGGCGGGCGAAGGCGGCGACGATGTCGACATGGCCGAGCGTGCCGTACGTGCCGTAGTCGCCGGCCAGTCCGCGGGGCAGCCAGATGGCCTTCTCGGTGCCGAGCCTGGCGTGGATCTCGGCCTCGGCCTGTTCGCGGGTCAGCCCGGGGTTGCGCTCCTCGCCGAGCTGGACGGTCTCGGTGAGCAGGACGGTGCCCTCGCCGTCGACGTGGATGGCGCCGCCCTCGTTGACCAGGGCGGAGCTGTGCACGGGGACGGCGGCGAGCTCGGCGACGGAGCGGGCGATGTGCTGGTCGTGCTCCCAGCGGGCCCAGCTCTGCGCGCCCCAGCCGTTGAACGTCCAGTCGACGGCGGCCAGTTGGTTGCCGTCGGTGACGAAGGTCGGCCCGATGTCCCGCATCCAGGCGTCGTCGAGCGGGCGGACGGCCAGTTCGATGTCCGGGCCGAGGAGTCGGCGGGCGCTGTCCTCCTGGCCGGGTCCGACGACCATCGTGACGGGTTCGAAGCGGCGGACGGCGCGGGCGACGGCGGCCCAGGCGTCGCGGGCCCCGTCCAGTTCGGCGTCGGTGTCGAAGGTGGGGTTGGGGCCCGGCCAGGCCATCCAGGTGCGTTCGTGCGGGGCCCACTCGGGCGGCATGCGGAAGGTCATGAGGTGTTCCTGAAGGCGTGTCGGATCAGGTGATACGTGTCGGGTGAGGCGATACGTGTCGGATGAGGCGTCAGAGGAAGTAGAGGCGGTTGAGGGAGACGGAGTCGGCGGGCTCGGAACGCAACGGGTCGCCGTCCAGGGTGACCAGGCCGCTGCGGGCGTCCACGGCGACCTCTCCGGTACGGGAGTTGTGGACGAGGTCGCCGGGACCGATGCCGCGGGTGCCGCGTACTCCGACGCGGCGCCGGCGCGTGGGCATCAGGTCCGCCCCGAGCTGGGTCGCCGCCTGGGAGACGAAGGCCACGGAGAGATCGGCGGCAGTGGCTCCGTACGCCCCGAACTGCGGTCCGAGGACCAGGGGTTCGCAGGTGTCGGTGGCGGCGTTCGGGTCGCCCGTGACCCCGTACGCCGGGAAGCCGGCCTTCAGTACGAGCTGTGGTTTCGCGCCGAAGAACTCGGGCCGCCACAGCACGATGTCGGCGAGCTTGCCGGTCTCGATGGAGCCGATCTCGTGCGCGAGGCCGTGGGCGATGGCGGGGTTGATGGTGAGCTTGGCGATGTAGCGCAGCACCCGGGCGTTGTCGTCCGCGGGGCCGTCGCCGTCCATCGGGCCGAGCTCCGCCTTCATCTTCCCGGCCATGGCGAAGGTGCGGCGCACCGTCTCACCGGCGCGTCCCATGCCCTGCGCGTCGGACGAGGTGATGCCGATGGCACCCAGGTCGTGCAGGACGTCCTCGGCGCCCATCGTTCCGGCGCGGATGCGGTCGCGGGCCATGGCGGCGTCGCCCGGCAGGTCCGTCTTGAGGTCGTGTACGGAGACGATCATCCCGTAGTGCTCGGCGACGGCGTCCCGGCCGAAGGGCAGCGTCGGGTTGGTGGACGAGCCGATGACGTTCTCGACCCCGGCCATCTTCAGGACGTTGGGGACATGCCCGCCGCCGCAGCCCTCGATGTGGAAGGCGTGGATCGTGCGGCCTTCGAGGACGCGCAGGGTGTCCTCGACCGACAGGCACTCGTTCAGCCCGTCGCTGTGCAGGGCGACCTGGACATCGTGCTCCTCGGCGACGCGCAGGGCGGTGTCCAGGGCGCGGGTATGGGCGCCCATGTCCTCGTGGACCTTGAAGCCGCAGGCCCCGCCCTCCGCGAGCGCCTCGACCAGCGGCGCCGGGTGGGAGGACGAACCGCGGCCCAGGAAGCCGATGTTGACGGGCCAGGCGTCGAAGGCGTTGAAGGCGTGGCGCAGCGCCCAGGGCGAGTTGACCCCGACGCCCCAGACGGGGCCGAACTCCTGGCCGATGACCGTGGTGACGCCGGAGGCGAGCGAGGCCTCCATGATCCGGGGCGAGAGCAGATGGACATGGGTGTCGACGGCGCCCGCCGTCGCGATCATGCCCTCGCCGGAGACGATGGTGGTGCCCGTGCCGACGACGACATCGACGCCGTCGAGGGTGTCCGGGTTCCCGGCCCGCCCGATCGCCGCGATCCGGCCCTCGCGGATCCCGATCGACACCTTGCGGATGCCCTGCACGGCGTCGATGACCAGCACATTGCTGATGACGACATCACAGGTGTCGCGGACGGCCGCGGCCTTGAGATGCAGCCCGTCGCGAGCGGTCTTGCCGAAGCCTGCGAGGAACTCCTCGCCGTACCGCTGCGCGTCGGACTCGACGCGGACGGTCAGCCCGGAGTCGCCGAGCCGGACCCGGTCCCCGGCGCGCGGGCCGTGCACGCAGGCGTACTCGTGACGATCGATGCTCATCGCCCGGCTCCCAGGTATCCGCAGGCCGCCGCGCGCCGCAGGGCCTCTTCGCGTGCGCCGGGGGCGTCGAGCGGACCGTCGACCAGACCGGCGAACCCGATGGCGATCCGGTCGCCGCCGATCGGCACCAGCCCCACGTCCACGGACTCCCCGGGCCCGAAGCGGACGGAGGACCCGGCGGGGACGCAGAGCCGCATCCCGTACGCGGCCGACCGGTCGAAGTCGAGCCGCGGGTTGGCCTCGAAGAAGTGGAAGTGCGAGGTGACGGAGACCGGCACGGTCGCGGTATTGCGGACGGTCAGCCGCGCCGCGGGCTCGGGTTCGGGGGTGGCGGGGCCGGGGACGACGGCTCCGGGCGCGTCGTCGCCCAGCCCGCCGCCCAGCGGCCGGGAGACCACGGCGAGCCGCGAACCGTCGTCGAAGACGGCCTCCACATGGACCTCGGTGACGACATCGGCGACCCCCGGAAGGACGTCGTCGGGGCCGAGCACGGAGCGCGCGGCCTCGATGGCCTCGGCGAGCCTGCGCCCGTCGCGGGCGGCCTCGCAGACCGTGTCCGCGATCAGGGCGGTCGCCTCGGGGACATTGAGCCTCAGTCCCCGGGCGCGGCGGGCCCGGGCCAGTTCGGCGGCGCCGAAGAGGAGCAGCCGGTCACGTTCCGTCGGGGTCAGTCGCACGCCCGAACACCTCCTGTTTAGAGCAGCACTCTAACCATGGATCAAAGGCATACGGAAGGATGACTCCGTCACTTTTGAGCAGCACTCCAATACTGCGGAGGGTCCGGGCACACGACATCCGGGCACACGGCGAAGGCCGCGCCCGGCAGAACCGGGCGCGGCCTTCGCGCGTACGTGGAACGGGTCGGACCGGGTCCTGGTGCCGCGACCCGCAATGTCTGCCCGGAGGGGCACTAGCCGAGCGGGTGCATCCAGCCGTGGGCGTCCTCGGCGGTGCCGCGCTGGATGTCCAGCAGCCGCTCGCGCAGCTTCATCGTGACCTCACCGGGCACGCCCTCGCTCTGGACCCACTCGCCGCCCGCGGACTTGACGGTGCCGACGGGGGTGATGACGGCGGCGGTACCGCAGGCGAAGACCTCGGTGAGGGTGCCGTTCTCGGTGTCGGCACGCCACTGGTCGATGGAGACACGGCCCTCCTCGGACTCGTATCCGAGGTCGCGGGCGACCTTGAGCAGCGAGTCACGGGTGACGCCGGCGAGCAGGGAGCCGGTCAGGGCCGGAGTGATGATCTTGTTCCCGTACACGAAGTACAGGTTCATCCCGCCGAGCTCCTCTACCCACTTGTGCTCGACCGCATCGAGGTAGGCGACCTGGTCGCAGCCCTTCGCCGCGGCCTCGGCCTGGGCGAGCAGGGAGGCCGCGTAGTTGCCGCCGGTCTTGGCATCGCCCATGCCGCCGGGGACGGCGCGGACGCGGTCCTCGGAGAGCCAGATGGAGACCGGCTTGACGCCACCGGGGAAGTAGGCGCCGGCGGGCGAGGCGATGACGACGAAGAGGTACTCGTTGGCGGGCTTCACGCCGAGACCGACCTCGGTCGCGATCATGAACGGGCGCAGGTAGAGCGACTCCTCGCCGCCGTGCGCCGGAACCCACGCCCTGTCCTGCTGGACCAGCACATCGCACGCCTCGATGAACGTCTCGACGGGCAGTTCCGGCATGCCCAGCCGGTGCGCCGACGCCTGGAAGCGCTTGGCGTTCGCGTCCGGGCGGAACGTGGCAACGCTGCCATCGGGCCGGCGGTACGCCTTGAGGCCCTCGAAGATCTCCTGCGCGTAATGCAGGACCGTGGTCGCGGGGTCGAGGGAGAGGGGGCCGTAGGGGACGAGTTGGCCGTCGTGCCAGCCGCGGCCCTCGGTCCACCGGATCGTCACCATGTGATCGGTGAAGTAGCGGCCGAATCCGGGCTTGACCAGAATCGCCTCGCGCTCCGCGTCGGACAGCGGGTTCGAGGAGGGCTTGAGCTCGATCGTGGGCGTCGTCATGAGTGCATGTCCTTCACCGGTTGTGTGTGTTGGACCGCGCTCGCGCCGCTCCTGCCAGACAGGTACTAGGACGTCCGAGCTTCAGTGCGAGCCACGGCCCCGTTCGATTATCGCTCCCGGGTGGCTGTGCACGAAATGACGCGAATGCGGTCCAGTGGTCGATGGTGGCACCCGAGGCCGCACAGGAGAAGCCGCCGGGTGCGATTGCGACCCGGCGGCTTCGAAACGGAGTCGTCGGGTCAGCTCGCTACGCGTACCGCGAGCGCGTCACCGATCTGGTCGGTCGTACGGGTCGTCGTCCCGTCGCGCTCCGCGAGGTCGGCGGAGACGGCGTCCTCGATGCGCACGGCCTGGGACTCGTAGCCGAGGTGGCGCAGCAGGAGGGCGACGGAGAGGACCGTGGCGGTCGGGTCGGCCTTGCCCTGGCCCGCGATGTCGGGGGCGGAACCGTGGACCGGCTCGAACATCGACGGGAAGGTGCCCGTCGGGTTGATGTTGCCGGAGGCGGCCAGGCCGATGCCGCCGGTCACGGCAGCGGCGAGGTCGGTGAGGATGTCACCGAAGAGGTTGTCGGTGACGATGACGTCGAAGCGCTCCGGCTGGGTGACGAAGAAGATCGTCGCGGCGTCGACGTGCAGATAGTCGGTGGTGACCTCGGGGTACTCGGTCGCGACCTTGTCGAAGATGTTCTTCCACATGTGGCCCGCGTACACCAGGACGTTGTTCTTGTGAACCAGCGTCAGCTTCTTGCGCGGGCGGGAGTTCGCCCGCTCGAAGGCGTCACGGACGACGCGCTCGACGCCGTACGCGGTGTTGACGCTGACCTCGGTGGCGACCTCGGCCGGCGTACCGGTGCGCAGCGAACCGCCGTTGCCGGTGTACGGGCCCTCGGTGCCCTCGCGGACCACGACGAAGTCGATGTCCGGGCGGCCGGCCAGCGGGGTCGAGGTGTTCGGGAACAGCTTCGACGGCCGCAGGTTGATGAAGTGGTCGAAGGCGAACCGCAGCTTCAGCAGGAGGCCGCGCTCCAGGACGCCGGACGGCACGGAGGGGTCACCGATCGCGCCGAGCAGGATGGCGTCGTGGCCCTTGAGGGCTTCGAGCTCCGCGTCCGGGAGGGTTTCGCCGGTACGGTGCCAGCGCCGGGCGCCGAGGTCGTACTCCCTGGTCTCCAGCTTCACATCCTGCGGGAGAACAGCGTTGAGGACCTTGAGGCCCTGGGCCACGACCTCCTGGCCGATACCGTCACCGGGGATCACTGCGAGATTGATGCTGCGAGACATGTCCGCACCTTACTGCGCGTCCCACCCCATGACACGTCACGTCCACCATACGGACACGCGGCAAGCTGTACGTGTACCGCTCACCTACTCGGTGGGACGGAGTCGCACGGCAGGTGGATGTTCTGCTCCAGGGGCATCCCCTGTTTCGGAATCCCCGAGAAGCTCGCAGGCCGTACGAGCATGGCCGAGCAGCACATACGCGACCTGCCCCGGCCGCAACCGGTCTCAGTGGCCCGTGGAGCCGCCGTTGTCCCTGCGGTCGAGGGCCCGCTGCAGGGCGGCGGCGGCGTTCCGGCGCTCCGACTCGGTCGGGCGGTGGGTGTGACGGACTCGGCGGACAGTCGTCTCGGCCATGGTGGATCGACTCCTTGAGATCGCGAGGATTTCGAGATCGAAAAAACGTGAGGGTGATGTCGAGATCGGGATTTCGAGGTGCCGGAAGGGCGGGGAGCGGGCGCCGCAGGGATTGCCTGCACGGGGGCGCGACTCACGACCGCCAGTCGCTGGATCGAGCGAGACGTTCGGCTCCTACAAAGCTAGGACAGCTCGGCCGGTCTGTCTCCACAATTACTCGGACTTCCTACTATCTGAGACGGAGGTTTACGACCGCCCGCCCTCAGTTCCCGGATCAGAGCCCGCACGCCGAGCGATCGTGCCTGCTCAGGGGTGGTGACATAGCCGATCGAACGCGTCGGACGCTCCGGCCCGAGCGTGGTGATCCCGGCCACGCCCGGCGCTCCTTCGAGTGACAGCTCATCCGCACCGCCGGCTGAGAGCCGCCCCTCATCGGCCGGACGGGCCCCGGGACTGTCCGGCCGACGGGATCCGGTCAGAGCACGTCCCCGTCCCGCCAGTCGAAGATCAGCGTCCCGGACGTGGGCATCGGCGCGCGGCCGGCCGCGCCGCGGACATAGGTGCCGCCCTCCTCGTCCGGCAGCCGCTCCACCCCGTGCGCCCCCTGGACCGCGATCCGCCCCGGCCACACCTGCCAGCCGCGTCCGGTGTACATCGCGGCCCCTTCGGCCGAGGCGGACAGGGCCCCGAAGGCGTACGCCCCGTCGATCACCTGTTCCAGCGCGGCCATCACCCGCCCGCCGAGCCCCTCCCGGCGGCGGTCGGCGCGGACGGCCACGGCCTCCACGTAGCCGATCCGGTACGAGCGGCCCTCGTGGACCACCCGGCGCTGGACGACACTGCCGTGCGCCAGGAACCCGCTGCCGTCCCGTACGTACGCGTGGACGCCGCCGAGGGCGTGGTCCCAGTCGTCGTCGCCGAAGTCGCCCTCGAAGGCGGTGTCCAGGAGGGTGCGGATCTCGCCGAGGGCGGCCGGGGCCAGCTGGTAGGTGTGCTCGGTGTGCAGGATCGGCCCAGTCATGCCCTCCAGCCTCCCAGTACCCCGCGCCCACCAGGTAGTCAGCCCCCCATCCGAGTACCTGTCACGTGTCGAAATCATGTGTGCCGCACGAGAGTTGGAACCATGAACGGCCTCTACGCGGCCGGGCTGTCGCCGATCGTGTTATCCGGCCGACGACTGCCAGGTGCCGGACCTGGTACGGAAGTCGATGAGCCAGGTGCTCGTGGAGATCTGACCCGGCGGACATGGAAACCGCCTCCCGGCCGGCAGGGGAACCGGGCGGGAGGCGGCAGTCGTGGCGGGGCGCCGGGGTGCGGCGCCCCGGGGGGTCAGCCCTGGTGGGGGTAGGTGTAGTCGGTCGGCGGGACCAGCGTCTCCTTGATGGCCCGGGTCAGGGTCCAGCGCTGCAGGTTCTGCGGGGCGCCCGCCTTGTCGTTGGTGCCCGAGGCACGGCCGCCGCCGAAGGGCTGCTGGCCGACGACGGCACCGGTCGACTTGTCGTTGATGTAGAAGTTGCCCGCGGCGTACCGCAGCTTCTCCATGGTGTGCGCGGCCGCGGCACGGTCGCCCGCGATGACGGAACCGGTCAGCGCGTAGTCGGAGACCGACTCCATCTGCTCCAGCATCTCGTCGTACTTGTCGTCCTCGTAGACGTGCACGGCGAGGATCGGGCCGAAGTACTCGGTCGTGAAGACCTCGTTCGAGGCGTCGGTGCACTCGATGACGGTCGGACGGACGAAGTAGCCCACCGAGTCGTCGTACGTGCCGCCCGCGATGATCGTGCAGGACGGGTCGGCCTCGGCACGGTCGATCGCAGCCTTGTTCTTGGCGAACGAGCGCTCGTCGATGACGGCGCCGATGAAGTTCGACAGGTCGGTGACGTCACCCATGGTGATGGAGTCGACCTCGGCCGCGAACTTCTCCTTGAAACCGGAGTTCCAGATGGAGGCCGGGATGTACGCGCGGGAGGAGGCCGAGCACTTCTGGCCCTGGAACTCGAAGGAGCCACGGGTCAGCGCGGTCTTCAGGACGGCGTGGTCGGCCGACGGGTGGGCGACGACGAAGTCCTTGCCGCCGGTCTCGCCGACGAGCCGCGGGTAGGTGCGGTAGTTGGCGATGTTGTTGCCGACCGTCTTCCACAGGTGCTGGAAGGTGGGGGTCGAGCCGGTGAAGTGGATACCGGCCAGGTCGCGGTGGTTCAGGGCCACCTCGGAGACGGCGATGCCGTCGCCCGTCACCAGGTTGATGACGCCCTTGGGCAGACCGGCCTCTTCCAGGAGCTGCATCAGCAGCACGGCGGCGTGCGTCTGCGTCGGGGACGGCTTCCACACCACGACGTTGCCCATGAGGGCGGGGGCGGTGGGCAGGTTGCCCGCGATCGCCGTGAAGTTGAACGGCGTGATCGCGTAGACGAAGCCCTCCAGCGGGCGGTGGTCCATGCGGTTCCACACGCCCGGCGAGTTGGCCGGGGGCTGCTCGGCCAGGATCTGGCGCGCGTAGTGCACGTTGAAGCGCCAGAAGTCGACGAGCTCGCAGGGGGTGTCGATCTCGGCCTGCTGGGCGGTCTTCGACTGGCCGAGCATCGTGGACGCGGCCAGCGTCTCGCGCCAGGGGCCGGACAGGAGCTCGGCGGCGCGCAGGATGATCGCGGCGCGGTCGTCGAAGGACATCGCGCGCCAGGCCGGGGCGGCGGCCAGCGCGGCGTCGACGGCGTCCTGCGCGTCCTTCTGCGTGGCGTTGGCGAAGGTACCGATGACGGCCTTGTGGTTGTGCGGCTGCACGACGTCGAAGCGCTCGCCGCCGCCCATCCGCTTCTCGCCGCCGATGGTCATCGGAAGGTCGATCGGGTTCTGGCCGAGCTCCTTGAGCTTCGCCTCCAGGCGGGCACGCTCCGGGGAACCCGGGGCGTAGGAGTGCACCGGCTCGTTGACCGGCGCGGGGACCTGGGTCACAGCGTCCATGAGTGCCTTGTCTCCTTGTGTCGGGGGGGTGGGGGTCAGCCGGGCAGGTCAGCCCTTGGTGAGGATGGAGCGGCCGAAGAACAGCAGGTTCGCCGGCTTCTCCGCGAGGCGGCGCATGAAGTAGCCGTACCAGTCGGTGCCGTACGCGGTGTAGACGCGCATCCGGTGGCCCTCGGCCGCGAGCCGGAGGTGCTCGTCGCTGCGGATGCCGTAGAGCATCTGGAACTCGTACTCGTCCAGTTTGCGCCCGGCCTTGCGGGCCAGCTCCTGGGCGATGGCGATCAGGCGCGGGTCGTGCGACCCGATCATCGGGTAGCCCTCGCCCTCCATCAGGGTCTTCAGGATGCGGACGTACGCCTTGTCGATCTCGGCCTTGTCCTGGTACGCGACGGAGGCGGGCTCCTTGTAGGCGCCCTTCACGATGCGGACGCGGCTGCCGGCGGCGGCCAGGCGGCGGGCGTCCTCCTCGGTGCGGAACAGGTACGCCTGGATCACACAGCCGGTCTGCGGGAAGTCCTTCCGCAGCTCCTCGTGGATGGCGAACATCGAGTCGAGGGTGGTGTGGTCCTCGGCGTCCAGCGTGACCGTGGTGCCGATCGCGGCGGCGGCCTCGACGACCGGGCGGACATTGGCGAGCGCCAGCTCGTGTCCCGCCCGCCACCCGCCACCGCCCTTGGCCGAGAGCCCTTCGGGCTCGCCTCCTTCGATGTCCAGCGACTGGCCGAACATGGAGAGCTTGACGGACATCTCGGCCTTGGTGCCCAGGCCGAGCTCCTTGAGGCGGTCGACCAGTTCCAGGTAGGCGTCGCGGGCGGCGGCGGCCTGCTCGGGGGTGGTGATGTCCTCGCCCACCACGTCGAGGGTGACTTCCAGGCCCTTCCCGGCGGCGTCCTCGATGACCGGGACGACCTGGTCGACGGTCTCACCGGCGATGAACCGGTCGACGACCTGCTTGGTGCCAGGCGCGGCCGATATGAAACGACGCATCCGGTCGCTGCGGGACGCGGCGAGAATCACGGGACCCAGCACGGGGCACCTCCACGGAAAGTACGGACGAGAGCCGTACCGGCAGCGGGGTAACAGAGCGGTACAGCACGGAGAACCACCGTGAAATCTAAGGATCCCTCCGATCGTGTGCCATCGACAGCTGTCACGCATCCGTTCCCGGGATCTCAGACATATGTCTGAAGGGGTGCGAGAATGGCCGGGTGAAGGGCGATTACCAGGAGCTGGTCGACGAGATCTCGGGGCTGCTCGGCGCCCCCGCGACGCTGGAGAACCGGGATTTCGGCCTGGTCGCCTTCGGCGCCCACGACAGCGACGACGACACGGCGATGGACCCGGTCCGCACCCGCTCGATCCTGACGAGGCGCTCCACGCCCGCCGTCCGCGCCTGGTTCGAGGGCTTCGGCATCGCCCGTGCGACCGGCCCGGTCCGCATTCCGGCCGCCCCGGAGGCCGGGGTGTTCCGGGGCCGGATCTGTCTGCCGGTACGCCATCGGGGTGTCGTGCTCGGTTACGTGTGGCTGCTCGACGCGGACCCCGGGCCGACCGGGGAACAGCTGGACGCGGCGATGGAGGTGGCGGCCCGGATCGGCGGGCTGCTCTCCGACGAGGCGCGGGCCGGGACGGATCTGTCCCGGGAGTTCGGTGCGGTCCTCACCGCCGGGCAGGGCTGGCAGCGCGACATGGCGGTGGCCGCGCTGCACGAGGCGCTGGGCCGGGACGCGGAGGGGCTGCACACGCTGGTGTGCGTGACGCCGTGGACCGACGATCCGCCATCGGTCCGTACGGTGTCGTCGGCGGCGGCACTGACCTCGGCCCCGGCACCGGCACCGGGCGCCGCCGGGGCCGCGTCGCTGGCCGCACTGGTCCGGCTGCGCTCCACCGATGTCCTCGACCCGGCGCTGGCCGCCGCGGACCGGCTGCGTTCCGCGGCGGGCCCGGGTGCCACGGCCGGCGTCGCGGCGCCCCGCCGGGGTCTGGCGGACCTGGCCGCGGCCTGGCACGAGGCATCGGCCGCCGCCCGTGCGGCGTCGGCCGAGTCCCGCTTCGGTCCGGTCGCCGAGTGGTCGGCGATCGGCCCGTACCGGCTGCTGACGGCACTTCCCGCGGAAGCGGCCGCGGACCGCGCGGTGCGCGCTCTGCTCACCCCGCCGCACAAGGATCTGGCCCGCACCGCCGAGGTGTTCCTCGACTGCGCGGGCCAGGCGTCCCGGACGGCCGCCGCGCTCGGCATCCACCGCCAGACGCTCTACTACCGGCTCTCCCGGGTCCAGCAGCTCACCGGCCTCGATCTGAACGACGGCGAGGACCGGCTGCTGCTGCACATGGCGCTCAAGGCCGCGCGGCTCTGACCTGGCGCCGCCGCTGTGCCGACGCCGGGGCCGTTCCGGGGCGGGCCGGACGCGGCCACGCCGACGGGGCGGCCTTCAGCGCTCGTCCGGAGCGGTGACCGGCCGGTCGCTGACGAGGGCCGCCAGCACCAGCGGCGCGTCGCCGTCGCTGTGTCCCACACTCACCCCGACCCAGCGTCCGGTGGCGCCCACCGGACCCCAGACGGACAGCTCGCCAGGAAGGTCCTGGTCGAACAGTGCGCCGAACAGCGGCTCGACGGGAGCACCCTCCTGCCGCCGCAGCAGCGGAAGGTGCAGCGGCACCGCACGGTGCGGGCCCCATCTGTGGTCCAGTTCGCCGACGAGGGCGGCAAGATGGGCCCCGGCCGCCTCCTCCGCGTCGTTCCACTCGGGGGCGTACACCCCGGTCAGCGGGTCGCCCTCCCAGAGCGGGATCACGCGGAAGCCCTCGCCGCCGGTCGCGGTCCACTCCCCCGTCTCCGGATCTCCCTCGGCCGCGGTGGGCCCGGTCGCCGGTACGGGCCCCGCCAGCAGTTCCTCGATGTCGGCCAGTGCGCGGGCCGTGGTGAAGGGCTCCCCGGCACGGGAGCTCACAGCACCGCCCGGTCCATCGGGCGGGGCAGCGGATCGAGCGCGCCGGCCTCGCGGAGCCGCTCGTACGCCGTCACCACCTCTTCGCTCGCCCCGGGAGCCGCGACGCGCAGGAGCACCCCGCCGCCGGGCAGTTCCTCACGGGCCGCCTTCAGACTGTCCGGGACGAGGGCCGCACGGCGCGGGGAGAGGTATCCGACCCGGCCCACCACGGGATCCCCGATGGAGAATCCGGCGTCGTCCTCCAGCGCGTCGAGCACGTCGTCGTCGCTCACATCGCCGAAGTCCGGCTCCCACACCCGGGCGAGGACGGCGAGGAGCCCGGCCTCCGGGACCTCGGCCCCGTCCGGCGCGCGAAGCGTGACCACGAGCGACTGGAGCAGGAACTCCGGGGCGCCCCCGGCCAGTCCGCTGATCTCGGTCTGCCAGCCGGGCCCACCCGTGTGGACCAGCCGCAGCGCCGTGCCGGTGAGATCGGACCAGTCCTCGGCCGCCTGCGCCTCCCGCAGGGCGCCGAGCAGCGCCCCCTCGTCCGCCGCCAGGCCGGTCGCCGGGCCGGAGCCGTGGACCTGCTGCCAGGTGGCGGCCGCGCCGCCCGTCGGCGTCGCTCCGGGGAGCAGTTCCGTGAGCCCGTCCAGCATCCGCTTCCAGCGTCCGGCGAGCGCTTCGGCCGACTCCGGCCGGGGCCCCCAGAAGCCCCGCACTACACGTCGCATGCACTTTCCTCCGTCGAGCTTCGTCCGTCGGGCGTGGCGCCCGGGAGCGGGCCGGGCGCCACCGCGTGCAGGCTACTCGTCGACGGCACCCGGTTTCCTGGTGCTGTCGTTCACGTTCGGCTTGCTGTGGACGACCTTGATCGGCAGCTGCTCGTCCCGGAACGCCTGGCGGGCCGCCTTGGCCACCTCGGGGTCGGAGAAGTGCCACTCCACCGCCCGGCCGCCGGACGCCTCCACCTGGGCCCGCGCCTCGGCGACGAACTTGTCCTTGCCGGACTTGGTGAGAGCGCCCTGCTCGGTCTGGGATAGATAGCTGCGGTAGCCGTTCTTGGCCTCCAGGAAGGTCTGCCTGCCCGAGTCCCAGCCGTCGTACTCCACGGCCGGCTTGCCCTCCTTGGGGTGCGGTACGACGTACTCCTGCCCCCGGTTGGTGCCGGTGATCTGCTCCTGGTACCGCAGCCAGGACTCGTTCTTCCAGTTGGGTGCGGGGTTGCGGTCGCGGCTCGCCCAGTAGCCGTCGCCCAGGTCCGCGTCGCCGAGGGTGCGGTCCTTGAGGTCCTCGGCCCAGGACGGCGGGTTGTAGTTGCGCGGGTCGGAGGTGTCGTTGCGCGTCGGCTCCGGGTACTTCTTCTTCTCCAGTTCGGCCTTGCGGGCGCGCTCCGGCTCCTCCAGGCGCTTCTGCTCCAGGTGGGCCGCCCGTTCCTGAGCGCGTGCCTCCGCGGCCTTGGCCTTGGCCGCCTCATCGCACCCGCCGTCCGCGAGGACCACCCGGCCGACCGAGCCCAAGGCCAGTACTCCGGTGCCGGAGCCGCCGACTCCCGCGACGGTTCCGCCGCCGGTCCGCACCAGGAGCGGCCCGGCGGCGATGACGCAGCCGGTCCGGCGCGCCGCGTCCTCCGCCGCGTCCGCGGCGTCGTCGGCCTCCTTGGCGGCCTTGCGGACTCCGTCGAGGTCGCCGAGTTCGGCGGCCTTGCGGGCGCGGCGGGCCGCGGCACCGGCGTCCCCGGCGGCCTCCGCCACCTTCTCGGCGACCTTGCCCAGCTTGCCGAGTCTGCCGACCTTGCCGACGACCTTCGCCACGTCGTAGCCGGGGATGAGGAAGGAACCGATGTTCCAGACGACATCGGTGACGGCACGGGTCTTCTCGCCGTTGTTCCAGCGCTCGCGGACGTCGTCGCCGACGAAGACGGTGTCGCCGACCTCCACCACGGTGTTGAACGACGCCTTGCTCCAGTCCCAGACCGCGCCGAGGTAGTCGCCGTCGTTCCACTTGTCACCGGCGCCCTTGGAGTCCTGCATCCACTGCTCGCCGAGCTGCTTGCCGTAGTCCGCGAGGCCGGACCACGTCTCGGGCTTGACCAGGTCGATGATCCCGGTGATGTCGCCCCAGAGACCGTCGACGACGAGCCCCTTGCCGACCTGGGCCGTGCGGTCCCAGGCACAGCCGAAGAAACCCCAGCCGCTGCAGTCCTCTTCCTCGGTCCCGTTGCCGCCGTCGCCGTTCCCGGCGTCGTCCTTGTCGGACCCGGGGACGTCATAGTCGGCCTCGGGCTCCTCGCCGTTCTCGGGATAGGTGTCCACCCCGCTGCCCGGACGGCCGTCGTCGGGGCCTCCGGTGCCGCCGCTCGCGCCCGCACCGCCGGAGGGACCCCCGGCCGCATCGCCACCGCTCGCGTTCCCGCCGGCCGCGTTCCCGTTCCCGCCGCTCGCGTTCCCGCCGCTCGCGTCGCCGCCGGCCGGGCCGCCGTTCGTACCGTCCTTCGAGCCGGTACCGCCCGTGACCGTCGCGCCGCCGTCCGCACCCGCGGCGCTGCCCGCGGCCGCTCCGCCGTCGGCTCCCCCGCTCGTGGCGCCGCCGTCCTGGCCGTGGCCCGCCTCGACCCGGCCCGGACCGTCGCCGGACGCGGGGCACGAATAGCCGCTCAGCGAGCAGATCGCCGACTGGAGCTCCGCGGTGATCCGGCCGCCGGCACCGCTCAGCGCCATGGCCGCGATCAGCGCGACCACGATCAGCACCAGGCCCAGGTACTCCAGCGCCGTCTGCCCCCGGTCCCGGCGCCAGGTGATCATGTGCGGAAGCGAGAATTTCGGCCGCTCGCCCCGTTCCCCCGGCGGCAGCAGGAACCACGCCCGGCTCTGCGACCGGGTGAGGAACACCAGGATCAGGACCGGCAGCAGCAGCTGCGTGAAGCCATGTGCCGACCCGTCCCCGATGTTGGCGACCCCGCCGAGGACCAGCCACACCTGGACGGCGACCAGTCCCCACCAGACCCGCTTGCCGCCGGTCCGTACGTGCCGCGCCAGCCACAGGCCGAGGACTCCCGGCGCGGAGGCGTACAGCAGGATGCCGATGACTTCGGCACCCATGGCGTCCACCGAGAGTGCCGAGCCGAAGAGGCCGAGCGCACCCAGGACCGTCGCGCCGAACAGCACGAGGAGCAGCACCCGCACCGTGTTGAGCGGACGCGGCAGCTCCCGCCGCCGCGCGCCCGCCGGCGCCGGACCCCCCGGAACCGGTATGCCACCGATAGCAGACATACGTGCCCCGACCCCCGGTGTCAGTGAGTGACATGACAGTCACTCACCCTAGGGTCGGGGCTTGTCCGCGTCATGGGTCTCCGGGCCCAACATCAACCCCGTGTGGGCCCCATGATGTGCCGTCATCGGGGCCGGCCCACGGAGTCCGCCAGGCCGCGGTCGCCGCCTGCTATCCCACCCGCCCCTCCAGCACCACCTTCAGACCATCCGTCAGATCCTGTGCGGACGGAGCCGATTCGCTGTCCATCAGCCACTGCACCATCACGCCCGCGAGCAGCGCCTGGCAGAACAGCCCGGCCACCCGCGCCTTCTCCGGGTCCGTCTCCGGATCGATGCCGAGCATGTTCTCGGCGAGCCCGTCACGGCCCTCGCGCTGCGGGCCCGCGAGAGCCTTCCGCAGCTCCGGGTCCTGGTCGATCCGGGAGATGATCTCCATCTGGAGCTGCCAGACGGGCCGGGTCCGCTCATAGCTGCCGATCACCCGCTCCCAGGTGTCGTGGAACTGCTCCAGCGGCGGCCGGGGACCGTCGCCGCCGGCCGCGGTCTCCTCCGGCTGCTCGGTGAGCACATCGCCCCACTCCTCCGTCACCTTGAGGAAGGCGAGGTTGAGCAGGGCCTCCTTGGAGCCGTAGTGGTAGCCGATGGAGGCGAGGTTCGTACCGGAGGCGGCGACGATGTCGCGTGCCGTCGTCCGGGCGTACCCCTTCTCCAGGAGGCAGCGCTTGGCGCCTTCGAGCAGATCCTCACGATGTCCCATGAAAGCAGCGTACCCGGCATGCAGACGTTCGTGTAAGACGCACGTCTAGACACCGGGTACACGGGGCCGTCGGGCCGTCAGTCGGTCAGGTTCACCGTACGGGCCGAAGTGGCGCCGATCTCCACGGACATCTCGCTGAGCACCGACGCCGGGACGTCGTCGTCGACGGTGAGGACGACCAGCGCCTCGCCGCCCGCGCCCGAGCGCGAGACCTGCATGCCCGCGATGTTCAGTCCGGCCTCGCCGAGGATCCGGCCGACCGTGCCGACGACACCGGGACGGTCCTCGTACCGCAGCACCACCATGTGGTCGGCCAGCGCCAGGTCCACGTCGTACTCACCGACGGCCACGATCTTCTGGAGGTTCTTGGGCCCGGCCAGCGTGCCGGAGACCGAGATCTCCTCGCCGCCCGAGAGCGTGCCGCGGACGGTGACCACATTGCGGTGGTCCGGCGACTCGGAGCTGGTGGTGAGGCGGACCTCGACGC
Source organism: Streptomyces sp. NPDC015032 (assembly GCF_043080425.1). Taxonomy (NCBI): domain Bacteria; kingdom Bacillati; phylum Actinomycetota; class Actinomycetes; order Kitasatosporales; family Streptomycetaceae; genus Streptomyces; species Streptomyces sp. NPDC015032. Next base: position 64,025 of record NZ_JBIBVN010000024.1, read on the forward strand.
CACGCTCCTGCGCGAAGAGCGGGGCGTTCACATACGACACGGTCTCGTCGACGACGTCCTCGAAGACGCCCTTGAGCGCGGAGAGTTCGAGCACCTTGACGTCGTGCTGGGTGATCTCGCCGTAGACCTCGACATCGAGGCGGACCGCGACCTCGCCCGCGAGCGCGGTGAAGATCCGGCCGAGCTTCTCGGCGAGCGGCAGGCCCGGACGCACGTCCTCGGCGATCACGCCGCCCTGGACGTTGACCGCATCCGGCACGAGCTCACCGGCGAGGGCCAGCCGGACGGACCTGGCGACCGCGATGCCGGCCTTCTCCTGGGCCTCGTCGGTGGAGGCGCCGAGGTGCGGGGTGCAGACGACCTGGTCGAACTCGAACAGCGGGGAGTCCGTGCAGGGCTCCTTCGCGTACACGTCGAGACCGGCACCGGCGACCCGGCCCTCCTTGAGGGCGGAGGCGAGCGCCACCTCGTCGACGATGCCACCGCGCGCGGCGTTGACGATGCGCACGGAGGGCTTCACCTTGTGCAGCGCCTCGTCGCCGATCAGACCGAGCGTCTCGGGGGTCTTGGGCAGGTGCACGGTGATGAAGTCGGCGACCTCCAGCAGCTCGTCCAGCGTGAGGAGCTTGACGCCCATCTGGGCCGCGCGCGCGGGCTGCACATAGGGGTCGTACGCGACGATCTTCATGCCGAAGGCCGACATGCGCTGCGCGACCAGGACGCCGATCCGGCCGAGGCCGACGACGCCGAGAATCTTCTCGCTCAGCTCGACGCCGGTGTACTTCGAGCGCTTCCACTCGCCGTTCTTGAGGGCGGTGTTGGCCTGCGGGATGTTGCGCGCGGTGGCGATCAGCAGACCGCAGGCCAGCTCGGCGGCGGTCACGATGTTGGAGGTCGGCGCGTTGACGACCATCACGCCGGCCTTGGTGGCGACGGAGACGTCGACGTTGTCCAGGCCGACGCCCGCGCGGGCGACGACCTTCAGCTTCTTCGCGGCGGCGACGGCCTCGGCGTCGATCTTGGTGGCGGAGCGCACCAGGATGGCGTCGACATCGGCGATCGCGGGGAGGAGCTCGGCGCGGTCCGCGCCGTTGCAGTGCCGGATGTCGAAATCCGGGCCCAGCGCGTCAACCGTGGCGGGCGACAGCTCTTCAGCGATGAGTACGACAGGTTTCGAGCTCACGTGAGTCCTCACAGGTCCAGTGCGGACGGCCGTCCCGACGGCCGCAGGCGGTGGAGGGGCTTGCCGCGTGGAAGACGCACGACACTGTGGGCCTGACGCGTGTATGTGTGGAGAAGTGTAGTCATGCGCCAGGAGGCTTTCTGCGCCCCGATGGAAGGATCACTCACACGGGGGTGGACGACTTGTACACACGTACGACGCCGCCTCTTCCGGCGGTGAAGCAGGGAAACGCCCCGGGTGCGGGTCCGTGGACCCGCCCCCGGGGCGCCGGTGTTACGCGTCCTCGTCGTTGACCCAGCTCATGAGCTTGCGCAGCTCACGGCCGGTGGTCTCCAGGAGGTGGTCGCTGTCCGCCTTCTTGTACTCGTTGTACTTGGGCAGACCGTTGTGGTACTCGGCCATCCAGGTCTTGGCGAAGGTGCCGTCCTGGATCTCCGCGAGGATCTTCTTCATCTCGGCCTTGGTGGCGTCCGTGATGATCCGCGGGCCGGTGACGTAGTCGCCCCACTCGGCGGTCTCCGAGATGGACCAGCGCATCTTCTCCAGGCCGCCCTCGTACATGAGGTCCACGATGAGCTTCAGCTCGTGCAGGCACTCGAAGTACGCGATCTCCGGCTGGTAGCCGGCCTCGGTGAGGGTCTCGAAACCGGCCTTGACCAGGGCGGCGGTGCCACCGCAGAGAACGGCCTGCTCACCGAACAGGTCGGTCTCGGTCTCCTCGGTGAAGGTCGTCTTGATGACGCCGGCCCGGGTGCCGCCGATGCCCTTCGCGTACGACAGGGCGAGCGCCAGGCCGTTGCCCGAGGCGTCCTGCTCGACGGCCACGATGCACGGAACGCCGCGGCCCTCCTCGTACTGACGGCGGACCAGGTGGCCCGGGCCCTTCGGGGCGACCATGCAGACGTCGACGCCGGCCGGCGGCTTGATGAAGCCGAAGCGGATGTTCAGGCCGTGACCGAAGAACAGTGCGTCGCCGTCCTTGAGGTTGTCCTTGATGGACTCCTCGTAGACCTGGGCCTGGATCGGGTCCGGAACCAGGATCATGATGACGTCGGCCTCGGCGGCGGCCTCGGACGGGGTCACCACGCGCAGGCCCTGCTCCTCGGCCTTGGCCTTGGACTTGGAGCCCTCGTGCAGACCGACCCGGACGTCGACACCCGAGTCACGCAGCGACAGCGCGTGGGCGTGGCCCTGGCTGCCGTAGCCGATGACCGCGACCTTGCGGCCCTGGATGATGGACAGGTCGGCATCGTCGTCGTAGAACAGCTCGGCCACTGGGTCTCTCCTTGGTGTGCAGGTGTTGCGTCCCACCGTACGGCGGGGTGCGTCAGATACGTTTTCGGGTCTCGCCATGCGAGCGGCGAGGCGACGGTGCCTAGGCGGTACGGTCGAGGGCGCGCAGCGAACGGTCGGTGATCGAGCGCGCGCCGCGCCCTATGGCGATCGTGCCGGACTGGACCAGTTCCTTGATGCCGTACTGCTCCAGCATCTTGAGCATGGCCTCCAGCTTGTCGGCGCCACCGGTCGCCTCGATCGTGACGGCCTCCGGGGAGACGTCCACGGTCTTGGCGCGGAACAGCTGGACGATCTCGACGATCTGGGAGCGGGTCTCGTTGTCGGCGCGGACCTTCACCAGGACGAGCTCGCGCTGGATCGCAGCGGACGGCTCGAGTTCGACGATCTTCAGGACGTTGACCAGTTTATTGAGCTGCTTGGTCACCTGCTCCAGGGGCAGGTCCTCGACACTCACGACGATGGTGATGCGGGAGATGTCGGGGTGTTCGGTGGTACCGACCGCGAGCGAGTCGATATTGAAGCCGCGGCGGGAGAACAGCGCGGTGATCCGGGCGAGGACACCGGGCTTGTTCTCGACCAGGACGGAGAGCGTGTGCTTGGTGGACATGGAGTCGGTCTCTCTCTGTCTCTCAGTCGTCTTCGTTGTCGCCGAAATCGGGGCGGACCCCGCGGGCGGCCATGACCTCGTCGTTGGAGGTGCCGGCGGCGACCATGGGCCACACCATGGCGTCCTCGTGGACGATGAAGTCGATCACGACGGGGCGGTCGTTGATGGAGTTGGCCTCTTCGATGACCTTGTCCAGATCGGCCGGGTCCTCGCAGCGGATCGCGTAGCAGCCCATGGCCTCGGACAGCTTGACGAAGTCCGGGACGCGGGTGCCCTTCGCCGGGACGCCCTCGGTGTCGGCACCGGAGTGCAGCACGGTGTTGGAGTACCGCTGGTTGTAGAACAGGGTCTGCCACTGGCGGACCATCCCGAGCGCGCCGTTATTGATGATGGCGACCTTGATCGGGATGTTGTTGAGCGCGCAGGTGGTGAGTTCCTGATTCGTCATCTGGAAGCAGCCGTCGCCGTCGATCGCCCAGACCGTACGGTCCGGCATACCGGCCTTGGCACCCATCGCGGCCGGGACCGCGTATCCCATCGTTCCGGCGCCGCCGGAGTTCAGCCAGGTGGCGGGCTGCTCGTACTGGATGAAGTGCGAGGCCCACATCTGGTGCTGGCCGACGCCCGCCGCGAAGATCGTGCCCTCGGGGGCGAGCTCGCCGATGCGCTGGATGACCTGCTGCGGCGAGAGGCTGCCGTCCTCGGGCAGGTCGTAGCCGAGCGGATAGGTCTCGCGCCAGCGGTCGAGGTCCTTCCACCAGGCGGCATAGTCACCGACGTGACCGTCGTTGTGCTCGGCCTGGACGGCCTGGACCAGATCGGCCAGGACCTCGCGGGCGTCGCCCACGATCGGCACGTCGGCTTCACGGTTCTTGCCGATCTCGGCCGGGTCGATGTCGGCGTGGACGATCTTGGCGTACGGGGCGAAGCTGTCCAGCCTGCCGGTGACGCGGTCGTCGAAACGGGCTCCGAGGGCGACGATCAGGTCGGCCTTCTGCAGCGCGGTGACAGCGGTGACCGCACCGTGCATGCCCGGCATCCCGACGTGCTGCGGGTGGCTGTCGGGGAATGCGCCGAGCGCCATCAGCGTGGTGGTGACGGGCGCTCCGGTGAGCTCTGCGAGGACCTTCAGTTCGGCGGTGGCCCCCGCCTTGATGACGCCGCCGCCGACGTACAGCACCGGGCGGCTGGCCTGGGTGATCAGCCTGGCGGCTTCGCGGATCTGCTTGGCGTGCGGCTTGGTGACCGGGCGGTAGCCGGGCAGGTCCAGGGCGGGCGGCCAGCTGAACGTGGTCTGCGCCTGGAGGGCGTCCTTGGCGATGTCGACGAGGACGGGACCCGGACGGCCGGTGGAGGCGATGTGGAAGGCCTCGGCGATCGTGTGCGGGATGTCCTCGGCCTTGGTGACCAGGAAGTTGTGCTTGGTGACCGGCATGGTGATACCGCAGATGTCGGCTTCCTGGAAGGCGTCCGTCCCGATCGCCTTGGAGGCGACCTGCCCGGTGATCGCGACCAGCGGGACCGAGTCCATGTGGGCGTCGGCGATCGGCGTCACCAGGTTGGTGGCGCCGGGGCCCGAGGTGGCCATGCAGACGCCGACCTTGCCGGTCGCCTGTGCGTACCCGGTGGCGGCGTGTCCGGCGCCCTGCTCGTGGCGGACCAGCACATGGCGGACCCGGGTGGAGTCCATCATCGGGTCGTATGCCGGCAGGATCGCACCGCCGGGAATGCCGAATACCGTGTCGGCCCCCACCTCCTCAAGAGACCGGATGAGGGACTGCGCGCCCGTGACGTGCTCAACGGTGGCGGCGGGCGATCCGCCGTTACGGGCCCGCGGCTGGGGATGGTGGGCCCCGGTGGCCTGCTCGGTCATCGGCATTCTCTTCTCGAAGCTGAGGGTTTTTGCGGGTTTCTTGCGGGTACTTTGCGACGTTTTGCCTGGTGCCGGTGCAACAAAAAACCCCTCGTGCCATGAGGCAAGCGAGGGGAGCGCGTCGGTGTGGTCTGCAGGGTCTCAACGAGGACCCGGCTTCAGCCGACGCGCTTTCCAAGTACGAGAATTCGGGTGCGCATGGCAATGACCCTCTCTCCGACGCACACGCGGTGTCAAGTGGGTGGGACGGGAGTCTCAGCATGTGAGCCACTGAGGAGCGGGATCGAGCCGCCTGCCAGGACCGGCTGGGCGGTGGCGCTGCCGGGCACCGGAAACTCGCCGCGGGCCAGGGCCCTGCGCAGCCGGTACTCGTCGAGCGGCCCGGAGAAAGCCATCCCCTGGCCGTGCGTACAGCCCATCGCGCGCAGCGCGAGGACCTGCTCCGGCACGTCGACCCCATCGGCTACGGACTGCATGCCGAGGTCGCAGGCGATGCGCAGGAGGCCGCTGGTGATCTTGTGCAGCCGGGCGGATTCCACGACCCCCTCGACGAGACCACGGTCCAGTTTCAGTACGTCAATGGGGAGCCGGCGCAGGGCGTTGATCGCGGCATAGCCACTGCCGAAGCCGTCGAGCGCGATGCGGACGCCGAGGCGGCGCAGCGCGACGAGACGCTGTTCGAGTTCGTCGAAGGAGATGCGGGGGTCGCTTTCCGAGACCTCGATCATCAGGGCTCCGGAGGGCAGGCTGTGGCGGGTGAGCAGCGCCTCGACGGAGCCGAAGGGCATGCCCTTGTCGAGGAGCCTGCGGGCGGGGAGCCGGACGGTGACGGAGACCGGATGCCCGGCCCTGGCCCGGTCGGCGGCCTGCTCGACGGCCTCTTCGAGGAGCCAGCGGCCGAGCTCGGCGGTGCGGTCGCTGTCATCGGCGACGCGGAGAAATTCGGCCGGGGTGAACAGGATGCCCTGGGCGGAGCGCCAGCGGGCCTGGGCGGCGACGGCGACGACGGCGCCGCTGGAGAGATGCACGACGGGCTGGTGGAGCAGGGCGAACTCGCCGTCGCGCAGCGCGCTGCGCAGCCGGGCCGCCAACTCGGAGCGGCGTACGACCTCGGCCTGCATCTGCGGGGCGTACAGCTCGACACGGTCCTTGCCGCCCGCCTTGGCGCGGTACATGGCGAGGTCGGCGTTGCGCATGAGGTCGCTGGGGCTGATGCCGGGCTCGGCGAAGGCGACCCCGATGGACGCGGCGACCCGGACCTCGCCGACGCCGACGCGGTAGGGCTGGGAGAGGGTGAGGCGCAGCCGGTCGGCGATCTCGTGGACCTGGCATTCCCGGGCGGACTGGTCGCGGGTGCCGTCGCCGAGGATGATGGCCGCGAATTCGTCCCCGCCGAGGCGGGCGGCGGTGTCCCCGGCGCGTACGGATTCGTGGAGGCGACGGGCGGCCTGGATGAGGAGCTCGTCGCCCGCCTGGTGGCCGAGGCGGTCGTTCACGGCCTTGAAGCCGTCGAGGTCGATGAAGAGCACGGCGGTGCCGGGGTCGCCGGAGCGGCGGCCGCCGAGGGCCTGGCGGACCCGCTGGGTGAACAGGGCCCGGTTGGGCAGGTCGGTGAGCGGGTCGTGCTCGGCGTTGTGCTGCAACTGGGCCTGCAGCCGCACCCGCTCGGTCACATCGCGGCTGTTGAGGATCAGCCCGCCCTGGTGGCGGTTGACCGTGGATTCGACGTTGAGCCAGTCGCCCGTACCGGATCGGAACCGGCACTCGATCCGGGTGGTGGGCTCCTCGGCCGGCGGGGCGGCCAGGAACCGGCGCACCTCGTGGACCACCTGCCCCAGGTCGTCGGGGTGGATGATCGAGGAGAGCTCGGCGCCGACGAGGTCTTCGGCGTCGCACCCGTACACGCCTGCGGCGGCGGGGCTGACGTAGCGCAGAACACCGGTGGGGGCGGCGATCATGATGACGTCGCTGGAGCCCTGCACCAGGGAGCGGAAGTGGTTCTCCTTCTGCGCCAGTTCCTGGGTGAGGGCGATGTTGTCGACGAGCATGATGGCCTGGCGGACGACCAGGGCGAGCACCACCGTGCAGCCGGTGAAGACCACCACGCGGTCCACTCGGCGGCCGTCGATGACGTTGTAGAGGATGCCGAGAGTGCAGACGGCGCCGGCGAGATACGGCGTCAGTGCGGCCAGCGACCCCGCGATGGGACGGCTGGCCGGCCGCGGTGTCCCCCGGGGCGGGAAGGCGGGGTCCGGTCCGGCGTTCGCACCCCAGGGCGCGTACGCGAGGAGCAGGGAACCGGCGAACCAGCCCGCGTCCAGCAACTGGCCGGAGTGATAGGTCTGGCGCAGCAGCGGGGAGGTGAACAGGGCGTCGCACAGGACCGTCAGGGCGAGGGCCGCGATGGCGGTGTTCACCGCGGAGCGGTTGACGTGGGCCCGCCGGAAGTGCAGGGCCAGCACCATGGAGACCAGCACGATGTCGAGCAGCGGGTAGGCGAGCGAGAGCGCCGCGCGGGCCACACTCTCCCCCTCGGCGTCCGCGAGGTGGGCGGTGTGGGCGAGGGCGAGGCTCCAGGAGAGCGTGAGGAGAGATCCGCCGATCAGCCAGGAGTCCAGCGCGAGACAGACCCAGCCGGCCCGCGTGACCGGACGTTTGGCGAGGACGAGCAGCCCGACGATGGCGGGCGGCGCGAAGCAGAGGAAGAAGACGTCGGCGAGGGAGGGGCTGGGTACCTCGATCCTCAGCAGGACCTCGTACCAGCCCCAGACGGCATTGCCCGCGGCGGCCATGAGCGAGGAGAGCGAGAACAGCAGCCAGGCGGGCCGGCACCGGTCACCGCGGGCCCGTGCGTAGAGGAAGCAGGAGACGGCCGCGACCATCGCGGCGGCGCTGAGGCCGAAATCCCCTATGAACAGCGCCAGTTCCTTCGAACCCCAGCCGAGGGCGGCCCCGACCGCGTACCCGCCGCAGATGAGGCCGAGCAGGACCTGCGACACCAGCGAGGAGGCGCCACCGAGGGGCGACCGCCGGGAGAGGAGCGCACCGAGGACTCCGGCCGACGCGCTCACCGTGGCGCACCCGGCGCCGGGTGCGCCCGCGCCCGGCGCCCCGCCGGTGCCCGGTCCGGGGCCACCGCCCGCGCCGCGATGCCGGGCGCGCACCTCCCCGGGTCCCCGGCCCCGCCGGAACAGGGGGGACCCCCTTGCCGTGCGGGGGACGGGAATTCCCGGGCGGGCCCGATTCGCCGTCGACTGCCCCGCGGTGTCGGATCGTTCACCCATAGGCCGTGCATCACCCGTCGCCCCCTCGCGCGTTGCGTCCTCCCCGGCGCCGTCCCTTCCTCCGGCGCAGCGCCCCTTTCGGGACGATACACCAGACCAGTCACGGAGGGACATAGCTTATCTACTCTGCGTGACGATCAAGGTAATTGTCGGTACGGTGCGCAACCGGACGGACCCGTAGCGTGGTCAGCCGGTGGTGCGTACGACGTTGTGCAGCGGCTCCCCCGCGGCGAACCGGCCCAGCTGCCCGGCCATCAGGCGCTTGGCGCGCGGCAGGAACGCCGAGGTACTGCCGCCCACATGAGGAGTGATCAGGACGTTCGGAGCATGCCAGAGGGGATGGCCGGCGGGCAGCGGTTCCGGGTCGGTGACGTCGAGAGCGGCGCGCAGCCGGCCGGACCCGAGTTCGAGCAGCAGCGACCCGGTGTCGACGACACCGCCCCGTGCGACGTTCACGAGCAGCGCTCCGTCCGGCATCGCGGCGAGGAACTCCGCCCCCACCAGCCCTTGTGTGGACGGGTTCAGCGGGGTGGACAGCACGACGACGTCGGCGTCGGGCAGGAGTGCGGGCAGGTCGTCGAGTGCGTGTACGGGGCCGCGTGCCGTTGTCCGCGCGGAGCGGGCGACGCGCGCCACCCGCGCGCACTCGAAGGGCGCGAGCCGGTCCTCGATGGCGGCACCGATCGATCCGTACCCCACGATCAGCACGGACTTGTCGGCGAGCGCGGGGTAGAAACCGGCCCGCCATTCCTCCTTGTCCTGGCCGCGGACGAAGCCGGGGAAACCACGCAGCGAGGCGAGGATCAGGGCGAGGGCGAGCTCGGCGGTCGACGCCTCGTGGACCCCCTTGGCATTGCACAGCCGTACCCCGTCGGGCAACAGGCCGAGGCCCGGCTCGACATGATCGATGCCCGCGGTGAGCGTCTGCACGACCTGGACCCGTGCCATGCCGGCGAGCGGACGGACCGAGACCTCGGAACCCTTCATGTACGGCACCACGTAGAACGCGCAGTCGGCCGGGTCGGCGGGGAAGTCCGGCCCCCCGTCCCAGAAGCGGTAGACGAGCCCCTCGGGGAGTCCTTCGATCTCGTCGGCGGGAATCGGCAGCCATACGTCGGGAGTCTTCGTCGAAGTCATGGTCAGGAGGCTAACGACCTCGCCGGGAGGCTGCGCGCGGGACGATGATCGGCAGAGGTTACTTTGGGTGCGTTGCGGTCCCGCGACGGGGGCCGGGTCCCGTCGTCGACTGCCGCCGTCGCCCGCCGGGCGGCCGTGCGGCGTCCGGCGCGTGCGATCGCAAGGCGCCGGAGAGGTGCAGCGGAGCTACGTGGGTTCTTTCGGTATCGCCGCGAGCGAACGTGCCGGACGCCGCACGGCAGACGGCGGTTCGGCGGCGGGGCCCAGGAAGGGTTGGGGGAGTTGGAGCGCAGGAGTCTCGGTGCGGCGGCGCTCGCCGTGGGGGCGGTCGGTCTCGGCTGCATGCCGATGAACTGGGCGTACAGCGCGTCGCAGCAGCGCGGTGACCGTGCGTTGCGTACGGTGCACGCCGCGCTCGACGCGGGCGTCCAACTGCTCGACACGGCCGACATGTACGGCCCCTTCACCAATGAGCTGCTGGTGGGCCGGGCGCTGAAGGGCCGCCGGTCCGATGCCTTCCTCTCCACCAAGTGCGGGCTGCTGGTGGGCGATCAGCACATCGTCGCCAATGGCCGCCCCGGATATGTACGGCGGGCCTGTGACGCCTCGCTCCGGCGGCTGCAGACCGATGTGATCGATCTGTACCAGCTCCACCGGGCCGATCCCGAAGTGCCGGTCGAGGAGACCTGGGGCGCGATGGCGGAGCTGGTGACCGCCGGAAAGGTGCGAGCGCTCGGGCTCTGTGCGATCGGGGCACGGGCCTCGCGCCGCACGGGTGCCCGAATGTATGACGAAACGATCCGTCAGCTGGATCGGGTGCAGCAGGTCTTCCCGGTGAGCGCGGTACAGGCCGAACTGTCGGTCTGGTCGCCGCAGGCGCTGGAGTCGTTGCTCCCGTGGTGCTCGGCGCGGGGGGTGGGTCTGCTGGCGGCGATGCCCCTGGGGAACGGCTATCTGACGGGCACGCTGACACCGGGGCAGGGCTTCGAGCCGGAGGACCTGCGGGCCAGGCATCCGCGGTTCACGGCCGAGATGATGGCGGCGAACCAGCCCGTGGTGGTCGGGTTGCGGCGGATCGCCGAGCGGCACGGGGCGACCGCGGCGCAGGTGGCGCTGGCCTGGGTGCTGCGGCAGGGACCGCATGTGGTGCCGGTGCCGGGAACCAAGCGGGAGCGGTGGGCGGTGGAGAACGCCGGAGCGGCCGGGCTGACACTGACCGCGCAGGATCTGCTGGAGATCGCCCGGCTCCCCGCGGCGCAGGGGTCATGGAACTGATCCCCCGGCCGCGTCCCGCCTTCGTGGTCACCGGCCGGGGAAATCGGCGGGTACGGGAACTCGGGGCGGCCGCCCGGTGTAAGAGACAGTAGTCGGATGGCCGTCGAAGGGATCGGTGCTGTGCGCGGTGTTCTGTTCGGATCGGTACGAGGCCCCGCGGGGCCTCGGGAGCGCCGGGGGCGGCGTCGGGGTGGAGGCGTGCACCGGGGGACGGTGGCCGCGCTGGCGGCGGGCGCGTTGCTGCTGACCGCGGGCTGTTCCCCGGGAAGCGGTTCCGGCGGCACGGCGGGCGTCGGCGGCCTGCCGCCGTCCCGCCCCTCCCCCACCGCCCCGTCCCCGTCGGTCACCCCGCCACCCGCGAAGGGCTCGGCCGAGGTGGTCTCCACGCTCACCGAGGGTCTCGACTCGCCGTGGGGGCTGGCGGAGCTGCCCGGCGGCGACCTGCTGGTCTCCTCGCGCGACAAGGGCACGATCACAAGAATCGACGGGAAGAGCGGGAAGAAGACCCTGCTGGGCACCGTGCCCGGGGTGTCGCCCGGCGGGGAGGGCGGGCTGCTGGGCATCGCGGTCTCGCCCACGTACGGCTCGGACCATCTGGTGTACGCGTACTTCACGACCGCGTCCGACAATCGCATCGCGCGCATGCAGTACGACGAGAACGGCACGACGCCCGGCCGGCTGCTGGGTGCACCGGACACGATTCTGCGGGGCATCCCGAAGGGCTCGATCCACAACGGCGGGCGGATCGCCTTCGGCCCGGACCACATGCTGTACGCGGGCACCGGGGAGACGGGGGACCGCGGGCTCGCGCAGGACAAGAAGTCGCTGGCCGGAAAGATCCTGCGGATGACCCCGGACGGACGGCCGCTGCACGGCAACCCGGAGGCCGACTCCGTCGTGTATTCGTACGGGCACCGCAATGTCGAGGGGCTGGCCTGGGACGCGCAGAAGCAGCTGTGGGCGTCCGAATTCGGGCAGGACACCTGGGACGAGCTGAACCGGATCGTGCCGGGTGGGAACTACGGCTGGCCGGAGGTCGAGGGCAAGGCGGGAAGGAAGGGTTTCATCGATCCCGTGGCACAGTGGAAGCCGTCCGAGGCGTCCCCGAGCGGGATCGCCTTCGCCGAGGGTTCGATCTGGATGGCGGGCCTGCGCGGAAAGCGGCTCTGGCGGATTCCGCTGTCCGGCAAGGCAGATGGGGAACTGGTGGCGGCCCCGCAAGCGTTCCTGGAAGGAAAGTACGGCCGTCTGCGTACCGTGCTCGCCGCAGGCGGCAACAGGCTCTGGCTCGTCACGAGCAATACGGACACCCGTGGCACCCCGAAGCCGGGAGACGACAGGATCCTGGTGCTCCAGGTGCGGTAGCGGCTACAGCAGGTGAAAGGGCGTGCGGCCGGTGTTCAACTTCTTCGAGGAACTCTTCGCGCCGGGCCGTAAGCATGCCGCCGAGGAGCAGAAGCGGCTGGAGCTGACCCGGGTGGATCTCGGCATCGGCGACCCGGGGCGCGGGCCGATAGACCTCGCCTCCGGAAAGGTGACCGTCAGGGCGCCCGGTGCCGGCGACGACGTCGCCGGCACCGGCAGCGCGCCCGGCTCCGTCGGCGGCCGGGCGGCGGAGCCGGGCGCGATAGCCGGCCGGGGCGAGGTCACCGGCGCCCCCGGGGAGGCATCCGGGCCGGGTTCGCCGGACGGGCCGGAGGGCGTTGGGGAGCACGGTGCGCGGTCCGGCCGGAAGGGCGGGCCGCAAACCGCCCCGGAGGACGGACCACAGAACTGACCGCGGGACGGGCCGCGTGCCACCGCCGGACCGGCGGCCTTGAGGGGCCGGGGGCGGCCGGTCGCCGGCTGCCCTGTCAGGGAGTGTTCCGGGCCGGGTAGAGGCGGAGCCGGTGGGCCAGCGCGGCCGCCTCGCCGCGGCTGGAGACGCCGAGCTTGGCGAGGATGTTGGAGACGTGCACACTCGCGGTCTTGGGCGAGATGTAGAGCTCCTCGGCGATCCTGCGGTTGGTGTGACCGGCGGCGACCAGCCGGTGCACATCCTGTTCACGTCGGGTCAGCCCGAAGGACTCCACGGCCGCCGCGGCGGCCTCGCTCGGATGGTCCCCGGTCCGCTCCCGGTCCGCGGCCCCGTCGGTGGTGCCGTCCTCGGCGGGAACGGTGACGGCGTCCGGTGTCTCGTGGGCGGGGCCGTGGGCCGGGGCCCGGTCCGGCGCGAGAAGGACGATGCGGGCACGGCCGGCCAGCAGCTCGATGGTCTCGGTCAGCGGATGCGCGCCGAGCCGCCCGGCGGTGCGATGGGCGTCGCGCAGCAGGGTGGTGGCCGCGGACCGGTCGCCCGTCGCGATGAGGAGTGCCTCGGCCCAACGGTGCCGGATCTGTGCGAGCTCGTACGGGCGGTGCAGGGCAGCGAAGGCGGTGGCGGCGCGGGACCAGTGGCCGGGGGTGTCGAGCCCCTCGGCCCGGGACAGTTCGGCGTCGACCAGGAGACCGTAGGCGGCCCAGATGGGGATGAGCGTCGGCAGCCGCTTGAGGTGGGTGCGGATGGCGGCGAGGATCGCGGGGCGGCCGCGGTCGGCGGCGGGCAGCCCCCGGGCGTCGGCCTCGACAGTGGCGGCGGCATGGAGCAGCGGCAGGGCGTACCGCTGGGTGCCGGGCGGGAAGCCCTGTTCCGACTGGCCCTCGAACGCGGCCCGCGCCTCGGCGAGCCTGCCCTGCTGCGCGGCGAGGACAAGGGCATGGCGTACCGGGTTGATGAGATGTTGGGGCTGCGGATCGCGCGAGCCGAAATACCGGACGGTCAGGGCGAGTTGGAGCTCGGCCTCGGCCAGGTCACCCTGGGCGAGGGCCAGTTCGGTGCGGCGTGAGGCGACGAGCCCCTGCGCCTTGCCGGACCGGGCGGCACGCGCCGCCGCGTCGATGGTGGCCCGGCTCTCGTCCCAGTGACCGAGGGAGAAGAGCGAGGTCGCCTGGTTGCAGCGGACCCATGCCTCCATGTCGACGATGCTGTGGCTGCGGCTGATCTCGAGGGCATGGTCCGCGGCGGCCACGGCCTCCAGCGAGCGGCCCATGGTTTCGAGCGTGGAGGGGAGGTTGATGCCGGCCCGGCTCATGACGCCGACCAGATGGAGTTCATCGGCCCGGTCGCGGACCGCGTACATCTCGGCGATGCCTTCGTCCACGCCGCCCGCGTCGGCGGTGAGCCAGCCACGGGTGAGCCTGGCGTGCAGCTCGATGGACTCGTCACCGACGAGCCTGGCGTACTCCACGGCCCGGTCGACCGCTTGCAGCGTCTCGGCGCCCGGACGGTGCAGGGCGCCCCATCCCGCCACGCTCATCAGGACATCGGCGTGCACGGCGGACGGGGGCAGCCCGCGGACCAGCTCCTGGGCGTTGGCCAGTTCCGGCCGGCCGTCGCCCCGGGCGAGGTCCTGCATCAGCCGGGAGCGCTGCACCCAGAACCAGGCGGCGCGCAGCGGGTCGTCCTCGCCGTCCAGGATGCGCAGGGCCTTCTTGGCGATGGCCAGGGCCCGTTCGCGTTCGCCGCCGGACCGGGCGGCGACGGCGGCTTCGGCCATCAGGTCGAGATAGCGCAGCGCAGTGGTGTCGGGATCGCGGCCGCAGGCGGGGTAGCTTTCGGCGTAGTCGATGGGGCGCAGGGTGCGGCGTACGTCGTCGGGGGCGTCGTCCCACAGCTCCATCGCCCGTTCCAGCAGGCGGAGTTGTTCGGTGAACGCGTAACGGCGGCGGGCCTCGACCGACGCCTTCAGCACGGCGGGCAGGGCCTTGGCCGCATTGCGTGCGCCGTACCAGTAACTGGCGAGCCGGGTGGCGCGCTCACCGGCGCGGACCAGCGTGGGATCGATCTCCAGGGCTTCCGCGTAGCGGCGGTTGAGGCGGGAGCGCTCGCCCGGCAGCAGATCGTCGCTGACCGCCTCGCGGACCAGGGAGTGCCGGAAGCGGTAGCCGTTGCCCTCCGGGGTGGTGAGCAGCAGGTTGGCGCCGACGGCCGCCCGCAGGGCCTCGATGAGTTCGTCCTCGGCGAGCCGGGCCACCGCGGCCAGCAGTTCGTACTCGACGGCGGAGCCGCCCTCGGCGACGATCCGGGCGATCTTCTGGGCGTCCTCGGGCAGCGCTTCGACACGGACGAGCAGGAGGTCACGCAGCGAGTCGGAAAGCCGGGAATGGTCGCCGCTCTCCAGGCTGCGGGCGAGTTCCTCGACGAAGAAGGCGTTGCCGTCGGACCGGTCGAAGATCTCGTCCACGAGGGCGGCCTCGGGGGTGGCGGCGAGGATGCCGGTGAGCTGGCGGCGGACCTCGGCGCGGGTGAAGCGGGCGAGTTCGATCCGGCGTACGGTGCGGAGCCGGTCCAGTTCCGCGAGGAGGGGGCGCAGGGGGTGGCGGCGGTGGATGTCGTCGGAGCGGTAGGTGCCGATCACGACGAGGCGGCCGCTGCGCACGGTACGGAAGAGGTAGGCGAGGAGATGGCGGGTGGAGGCGTCGGCCCAGTGCAGGTCCTCCAGGACGAGGACGACCGCCCGCTGTGCGGAGATGCGCTCCAGGAGCCTGGCGGTGAGTTCGAAGAGACGGGCGGTGCTGTGCTCGTCGGCCGCGTCCCGGTCGGCCTCGCCGAGTTCGGGGAGCAGCCGGGCCAGCTCGCCCTCCTGCCCGGCGCAGGCGGTGGCCATCTCGTCGGGCAGGGTGCGGCGCAGGGCGCGCAGGGCGGTGGAGAAGGGGGCGTAGGGCAGGCCGTCGGCGCCGACCTCGACGCAGCCGCCGACGGCGACGACGGCCTCGCGCCGAACCGCCGCCGCGAGGAACTCCTCGACCAGCCGGGTCTTGCCGACGCCCGCCTCGCCACCGATGAGCAGCGCCTGTGGCTCGCCGCTGGAACCGTCGGCCCGGCTCGTGCCCTCGCCGGCGGCGCGGGCGAGCGCGTCGACGAGCGAGGCGAATTCATCTACGCGGCCGACGAACACGGGACTGACGGACCTGGTCTCCACGCCGCCGAGCATCGCACACGGGTCCGGCGGTGCCGGCCCCGGAATCGGGCCGTCCGGCATCGCGCGGCCTCGCATGGCCTCTACGCGGCGTGGACGAACCGGTTCCGGTCCGTACCCACCGGCCCCTCGGCCTCCTTGCTCGCGGCATCGCGGGCGGCCCTGCGCGCACCCCGGCGAGCGCGGCGGGCCTCCGCGGCAAGCCGCTCCTGCTCGGCCCAGCGCCGCAGTTCGGCCTCGTGCAGCTTGTGGAGTTCGAACGTGTACATGTGATTCTCCCGGAGGACGACGGCCCGTCGGGGCCTTGGGGGCGGCAGTGCTTCTGCCGTGCCCCCACTGTCGTCCCCCAGGGGGTGCCGTCACATCGGGCGAGTTCCGCATCTTTGCGGGGCGGGGGGCCTTAGCCGGGCGCGGGCCCCGCCGCATACGGGCCGGGATCGCGCCGGAGGATGCCTTAGACGGTGGTGGGGCGGCGCGTACTCACTGGGGGGCGGCCATGGTCGGCAGGGGCACGATGAGGTCGAAGTACATGCCGATGGAGATCACCATGCCGAGGACGCCGAGCGCGATGCCGGCGGTCGCGACGGCACGCACCCAGCCGGGCTGCGGGTCCGGGGTGGGTGTACCGAAGGCCGGGCGGACCAGGGCGAAGATGCCGACCAGCAGGGCGAGCAGCGCGAAGAGGCCGTTGACCACTGCCGTGGAGTGCCAGGCATTCCCGTAGATCTCGGAGATCTGCTGGGCCGCGGTGCCGCCGCCGGACGAGGTCTTGATCTGTCCGATCAGGGCCTGCCGCTCGGCGACGATCTTGCCGGTCCAGGATCCGCTGAGCGCGACGACACCGAGACCGGCGGCGGCGACGGCCGCGGCGGCCGCGCCGAGACCGGAGGGCTTCTTGCCGGAGTCCTCGACGTCGAGGTCGTCGGCATCGGCGTCGGCATCGGCGTCGGCGTCGGCGTCGGCGTCGGCGTCATCGGAGCCGGAGTCCTCGGAACGGGCCTCACCGGAACCGGAGTCCGCGGAACCGGCTGTTGCGAGTACGCCGTCCGGAGCGGAGCCCGCTCCGTCGGCGTCAGCCGGTGCGAACTCCTTCTCCGCTTCGGTAGCCCCCTTGTCGAGGCCGACGGCCGCGCCCTCGGCCGCGGCCTCCTCGGCGCCGGAAGCGGCGGGGCCGGTGGGAGAGGTGGGGTTTGTAGGGGTCTTGGAGTTCATGTCCCGCACGCTAGGCGGGGCAGATGAGAACCCTCTTAACGCGCCCGGCCGACCGGTGTCCACGACCGGGCACGTCAAGAGGGTCCTCAGGCGTTCCGTGCCCGCCACTCCGGGGCCAGCACGGACCAGATCTCCGAGTCGTGCCGCTCGCCGCGGTACAGGTAGTTCTCGCGGAGCACCCCGTCGCGCGTCATGCCGAGCCGCTTGGCCACGGCGACGCTGCGGGTGTTCGCGGCGGAGGCGTCCCACTCCACGCGGTGCATGCCGCGCTCGTAGACCGCCCAGTCGATCAGCTTCCGTGCCGCCCGGATGATCAGGCCGCGCCCCTCCGCCGCGGGTTCCAGCCAGCAGCCGACCTCGCAGTTGCCCGACTCCGCGTCGAAGATCCGGAACAGGACTCCCCCGACGAGCGTGCCGTCCAGCCAGATACCGTAGAGCCGCCCCGTGTCGGCCGCCTGCTTCTCCGCGTAGCGCCGGAGCAGGGCGCGCGCCGAGTCCAGGTCGGTGGCGAAGGAGGCGAAGGGGATCCAGGGGTCGACGAGCTCACGGGCCCGGTCCATGTGGGCGAGGAACTCCTCCGCCTGCCAGATCTCCAGCGGCCGCAGTTCCGCTCCGTCGTCGCCCAGGGATATCGCGAACATCATGCTCCTTCTCGAACCTCTTCCGCCGCGTGCGCCGTCCGCGGAACTTCCACCGGTCGTGCTGTCTGCGGGATTTTCGCATGCGGCGCCGGGCGCTCGGGAGGCTCGATGCTGATCCGCGGCAGCCACCGCTCCAGCCAGCCCGGCAGCCACCAGTTCGCGCCGCCCAGCAGATGCATCAGGGCGGGGACCAGCAGCGTACGCAGGACGAACGCGTCGAGTGCCACGGCGGCCGCCAGCGCGATGCCGAACATGGCGATGACCCGGTCCCCGCTGAGGACGAACGCGAGGAAGACCGAAATCATGATCACGGCCGCGGAGTTGATCACACGGCCGGTCTCGGCGAGGCCGACCCGGACCGCCCGCCTGTTGTCACCGGTCTCCCGCCACTCCTCGTACATCCGCCCCACCAGGAACACCTGGTAGTCCATGGAGAGCCCGAAGAGCACGGACACCATGATCACCGGCAGGAACGGCTCGATGGGTCCGGAGCTGCCCAGCCCCAGGAGTTCGCTCCCCCATCCCCACTGGAAGATCGCGACGACGACGCCGAACGAGGCGGCGACGGCGGCCACATTCATCGCGGCCGCCTTCAGCGGGATGACGATCGACCGGAAGGCCAGCAGCAGAAGCAGACAGCCGAGCCCTATGACGACGCCGATGAAGAGCGGGAGCTTGCCGATGATGACCCGGCCGAAATCGTCGTAGCCGGCCGTCACCCCGCCCACATGGGCCTGGAGCGAGGTGTTCGCCTCGGCCCGCGGGAGGACGTCCGTACGCAGATGGTCGACGAGCGCGCTGGTCTCCTGCGACTGCGGCGACGATGTCGGTACGACGGTGACGAAGGCCGCGCTGCCGCTGCTGTTGTAGGTGACCGGGCCGACCGAGGCCACGCCGTCGGTGGTCCGCAGCGTGGCCGGAAGGCCGTCCATCGCGAGTCGGTCGTCCGCGCCGTCGAGCTGTGCGGCAATCGTCAGCGGGCCGTTGACGCCCGGCCCGAAACCGTCGGCCAGCAGGTCGTACGCCTGCCGGGTGGTCGACGAGGAGGGGTTGTTGCCCTGGTCGGCGGTGCCCAGGTGCAGGGAGAACGTGGGCAGCGCGAGCACCAGCATCACCACGGCGGCGAGCGATCCGAGCAGCTTGGGGTGGCGCTCGACGAAGGCGGACCAGCGGGCGGCGAAGCCGGTGGGCAGTTCGGGGCGCGGCCCGTGCTCGGCGAGGCTTCTGCGCTCGCGTCGGCTCAGCGCCCGCATACCGATGAAGGACAGCAGGGCGGGCAGCAGGGTCACGGACGCGGCCACGGTCAGGACGACCGTGAGCGAGGCGGCGATCGCCACGCCGTTGAGGAAGCCGAGCCGCAGGATCAGCATGCCGAGCAGCGCGATACAGACGGTGGCTCCGGCGAAGACGACGGACCGCCCGGTCGTCACGACGGCGTTCTGCGCCGCCTCGGTGACCGTCATGCCTCTGCGCAGTCCGCTGCGGTGCCGGGTGACGATGAACAGTGCGTAGTCGATGCCGACGCCGAGCCCTATCAGCATGCCCAGCATGGGGGCGAAGTCGGCCACGGTCATGGCATGGCCCAGCAGGGCGATGCCCGCGTAGGCCGTGCCGACGGAGACCAGGGCGGTGGCGATGGGCAGCATGCTGGCGGCGAGCGAGCCGAAGGCGAGGAACAGGACGACCGCTGCCACGACGACCCCGATGACCTCGCTGAAGTGGGCGGACGGCGCTTCGGTGAGGGCGATGGCCGAGCCGCCCAGTTCCACCTGGAGGTGGTCGCCGGCGGCCGCCTTCGCGGTGTCGACGACGGCCTGGGCCTGCTGCGCCGGGATGTCCTCGGTCTGCCGGTCGAAGGTGATCGTGGCGTAGGCGGTGTGTCCGTCCTCGCTGATCTGCCCGGCGCCGGACGCCCCGTACGGGCCGGTGACGGCGCCGACACCGGGGAGCTCCTCCACCGCGTGCAGCGTGCGGGTCATCGTCTGGCGGACATCGGCGGCCCGCACGGTGGAGTCGTCGGTGTGCCAGACGATGGTGTCGGCGTCACCGCCCAGGTTCGTGAAATTGCTCTTGAGGAGCTCGGCGGCCCGGCCGGCCTCCGTACCGGGCACGTCGTAGTTGTTGGAGTACGCGGAGCCCGCGAAGCCCGCCGCGGTGGCTGTGCCGCCGAGGGCGAGGAGCCAGATGAGAACGGCGGCGAGACGGTGCGTGATGCACCAGCGGGCAATGGCAGCCAACGGAAATGCTCCCTGCTGGTTCGTGGTTCCTTAGCGGGACAAAACATGAATTACCCGCAAAGAGCGCATGACCTGAGAACTGCCACTGTGGCAAAGGTTGGTGATCCTTTGCCCCTTTCGTGGCCATACTCACAGAGGCTTCCGGACTCGTGGTGGCTTCCTCCCGGACTCGCGACGACCGCCCGCACCCGCAGGGGCTTGCGGACTCTCCACGGCTTCCGGCAGGGCGCCGCTCCACGGCGTACGGCCGCCCCGCCACCCGGACCCGCGCGGTCAGCCGGAGACGCTCGCCCGGCCGTTCTCGATGTGCCCCATCAGCCGGCGCCGGAAGACATCGTCCCCGTCGACGGTGACGGCCAGGTCGTACCAGCCGTGCGCGTCGGCCGCCGAGTGCACGACCGTGCGGCTGCGTCCCGGCTTGACCTTGACCGTACGGGTCCAGTCCCGCAGGTCCGCGTCGTCGACGTATCCCAGTGGCCGCACGGTGAAGGTGAGCGTCGTCCGTCCCGTGTTACGCAGGGTGAGGTGCAGGTCCCGCTCGTGCGCGTCGATCCGCGAGGCGACCTCCGCCCCGGCCGAGGCGCCGCCCTTCGCGGGCCCGGCGAACTCGCGCCGGAAGCCGTTCGGACCCGTCACCGTGAACCGGTACGCCGCACCGGCAACGGGCACCGTCCATTGCGCCGTGCCCCTGACGTCCCGGTGCTGCGGAACGGGGAACTCCCCCGCGTACGGATAGAGCGCGAAGTGCGCGGACGAGCGTCCCGTATTGCTGAGAGCCACCTTGACCGCCCCGTCCACCAGCGTCGCCCGGGCGTCCGGCTGGTACGGCAGCGCGCGGGCCGGGCGAGCCCCGGGCTCCTGTACGGGCATGTGCTGCACGAGCGGCGGTTTGGGCGCCCAGCGCCCGCTGAACGGCGGGATGGCGCCGGGCTGCTCCACCTCGGGCCGGCGCCGTCCGCGCGTGAAGTCGAAGGCGGAGGTCAGATCGCCGGTGACGGTGCGCCGCCAGTCGCTGATGTTCGGCTCCTTCACCCCGGTCCAGCGTTCCAGGAAGCGGATCACGGAGGTGTGGTCGAAGACCTCGGAACAGACATAGCCGCCGACGGTCCACGGCGACACGACGAGCAGCGGCACCCGCATCCCGAGACCGGTGGGCTTGCCCTCCCACTGCTCCTCGGTGACCTCGGGCGGCGCGACCGGCGGCGGCACGTGGTCGAAGAAGCCGTCGTTCTCGTCGTAGTTGATGAGGACGGCGGTGTGCCGCCACACGTCGGGGTGCTTGCCCAGCGCGTCGAGGATCTTGTAGACGATCGTCGCGCTGTGGATCGGCGAGGATTCACTCGGGTGCTCGGAGTCGACGGCCGACGGCACCAGGTAGGAGACCTCGGGCAGCGTCCCCGCCGCCACGTCCTTCGCGAACTCGTCGGCCAGCGTTCCGGTCTCCACCCGGCGCAACGCACGTTCGAAGAGGCTGCGTTCGGCCTTGTCCAGGGTGGCGACCCCCTCTTCGAGCAGACCGAACAGCCGCTCCCGCTCGGTGGCGTCCGCGTCCCGCACCGCCGAGTAGAACGACTCCATGAACGTATGGCCGCCGGTCCTGGCCAGTGCCTTGCGGGCGATCGCCTTGAAGGTGGCGAAGAACTCGATCTGGTTGTCGGTGAAGTTCTCCCACTCGGTGTACGTACGCCAGCTGCGCCCGGCCTTCTCCAGCCGCTCCGCGTACGTGCCCCAGTCGTAGCCGGGGTGCGTGCCCTCGTCGTACGCGTCGTTCCCGACGGCCCGCTTGCCGTTCGGCTCGTTGCCCGTTTTCCCGCTCCACAGGTGGTTGCGGTTGGGGCTGGTCGAGGTGTGGATGGAGGAGTGGTAGGCGTCGCAGACCGTGAAGGTGTCGGCCAGTTCGTAGTGCAGCGGGATGTCACGGCGGTCGTAGTACGCCATCGTGGCCGCCGTCTTCGCGGTCACCCAGCCGTTCATCCACCCCCCGGCCCACGCCTTGCCGCCACCGCTCCAGGAGTGGTCGAGGTCGCCGATGTACTGGAGGTCCTTCTGCTGCGTCTCGGCGGCGCCGCGCACCGGGAACGGCAGCACGGAAGTGCCCGCCGCGGCAGGCTGCTCGAAGACCGGCTTGCCGGAGGGGAGCTCGACGGCGTTGCGGTCGCCGAAGCCGCGTACGCCCCGGAGCATCCCGAAGTAATGATCGAAGGAACGATTCTCCTGCATCAGGATCACCACGTGCTTGATGGCCCCGAGCCCGTCGCCGCCACCGGACCCCGCCGAGTGCGCCGGCTGCGCGGCCATCGCGGCCTGCAGCGAGGGCGGCAGCAGCGACCCCGCCGCCGCGGCGCCGAGCGCACCGCCGCCGAGCGCGAAGAGTCGCCGCCGTGAAATGTCCGTGGTCAAGTGAGCCTCCCGAGTCCGGTCGTACAGCCGGGAAACTAATCAAGCCAGGTGGCGCCGGGAAGGATTTCGTACGGCTCGCCGGTGAACGTCCAGCAGGTCGGCCGGGAAAGTCCAACCGCGCTCCCGGGACCGGGACGCGCCCCGGTCAGCCGCAGCGCACCCCGCAGCGCCAGGCTCGCCACGTCCGGTATCGCCGGTCCGGTCGGCAGCCCGTCCGCACGGAGCCGGGCCGGCACCAGGATCGCCGCGAGGAAGCCGACGACCGGCAGCAGGCCGCGCCTCGCCGTGCTGTCGTCGGCCGGCACGTCTCCGAAGTCCCTGCGGCTCTCCAGTCCCTGCGGCTCTCCGGACGGGCGAAGGGGCGGTACACCCGGTTCACGGATGCACCGCCCCTTCGGCGACGTACAGAGACCGCCCGCGCAGGGGGCGGGATCAGCCCTCGACGCCGAGCTTCTCCAGGATCAGCTCACGCACCCGGGCCGCGTCTGCCTGGCCGCGGGTGGCCTTCATGACCGCGCCGACGAGCGCGCCCGCGGCCGCGACCTTGCCGCCGCGGATCTTGTCCGCGATGGCCGCGTTGGCGGCGATGGCCTCATCCACGGCCGCGCCCAGCGCGCCCTCGTCGGAGACGACCTTCAGGCCGCGCTTCTCGACGACGGTGTCCGGGTCGCCCTCGCCCGCGAGGACGCCCTCGATCACCTGGCGCGCCAGCTTGTCGTTGAGATCGCCCGAGGCGACGAGCTCGGCCACCCTGGCGACCTGCGCCGGGGTGATCGGCAGCTCGTCGAGGCCGCGGCCGGTCTCGTTGGCGTTACGGGCCAGCTCGCCCATCCACCACTTGCGGGCCTGGTCCGAGGGGGCGCCCGCGTCGGTCGTGGCGACGATCAGGTCGACCGCGCCCGCGTTGAGGATGGACTGCATGTCGTGCTCGGAGACACCCCACTCCTCCTTCAGCCGCTTACGACGCAGCCGCGGCAGCTCGGGGAGGCCGCCCCGGAGTTCCTCGACCCACGCACGGGCCGGGGCGACCGGCACCAGGTCGGGCTCGGGGAAGTAGCGGTAGTCCTCGGCGTTGTCCTTGATGCGGCCGGCCGTGGTCGAGCCGTCCTCCTCGTGGAAGTGCCGGGTCTCCTGCACGATCGTGCCGCCCGAGCTCAGCACCGCGGCGTGGCGCTGGATCTCGAAGCGGGCGGCGCGCTCGACGGAACGCAGCGAGTTCACGTTCTTCGTCTCGGAGCGCGTACCGAACGTCTCGGTGCCGTTGGGGCGCAGCGACAGGTTGACGTCGCAGCGCATCTGGCCCATCTCCATCCGGGCCTCCGAGACACCGAGCGCCTTGATCAGCTCGCGGAGCTCGGCGACGTACGCCTTGGCGACCTCGGGGGCGCGGGCGCCCGCGCCCTCGATCGGCTTGGTGACGATCTCGATGAGCGGGATGCCCGCGCGGTTGTAGTCGAGCAGGGAGTGGGACGCGCCCTGGATACGGCCGGTGGCACCGCCGACGTGGGTCGACTTGCCGGTGTCCTCCTCCATGTGGGCGCGCTCGATCTGCACCCGGAAGATCTCCCCGTCCTCCAGCTGGACGTCCAGATAGCCGTTGTAGGCGATCGGCTCGTCGTACTGGGAGGTCTGGAAGTTCTTCGGCATGTCCGGATAGAAGTAGTTCTTCCGGGCGAAGCGGCACCACTCGGCGATCTCGCAGTTCAGCGCGAGACCGATCTTGACGGCGGACTCGACGCCGATCTCGTTCACGACCGGCAGCGCGCCGGGCAGGCCGAGGCAGACCGGGCAGGTCTGGGAGTTGGCGTGCTGCTTGAGCTCGGTCGAGCAGCCGCAGAACATCTTGGTCTTGGTGCCGAGCTCGACATGGACCTCCAGGCCCATGACGGGGTCGTAGGACGCGAGCGCGTCCTCGTACGACACCAGGTCGGTGACAGTCACGGTGAAACTTCCCTCTCAGCCCAGCAGTACGTCGTCATCGCCGATGCGCTTGAGCTCGCGCACCAGCAGGGCGACACCGGTGGCGATGGCGGCGGCGGAGACGACGGCGTCGATCAGTCGGAGCGTGTCGTGTTCAAAGCGGGCCTTCCTGGCCTGCTTGATGACGCCGAGCGCCCCGAAGGCGGTGGTGCCGATGGACAGGTACGTACCGGCCTTGGACTTCTTGAAGCCCTTGGCCTTGGTCAGTGCGCTCACAGTGACGGAGCCTCCTCCAGCAGCGGGTGTCCCCACTTTTCCACGAAGGCGGCCTCGACGGCTGCTCCGACCTTGTACAGCCGGTCGTCCTTCATGGCGGGGGCGATGATCTGCAGTCCGACCGGCAGGCCGTCCTCCGGGGCCAGGCCGCAGGGCAGCGACATGGCGGCATTGCCGGCGAGGTTGGCCGGAATGGTGCACAGGTCCGCGAGGTACATCGCCATCGGGTCGTCGGCGCGCTCGCCGATCGGGAAGGCGGTGGTGGGCGTCGTCGGGGAGACGATCACATCGACACCGCCGTCCTGCCCGAAGGCCTTCTCGAAGTCCCGGGTGATGAGGGTGCGGACCTTCTGCGCCGAGCCGTAGTACGCGTCGTAGTAGCCGGAGCTGAGGGCGTACGTACCGAGTATGACGCGGCGCTTGACCTCGTCGCCGAAGCCTGCCTCGCGGGTGAGCGCGGTGACGTCCTCGGCGGACCTCGTGCCGTCGTCGCCGACGCGCAGGCCGTAACGCATGGCGTCGAAGCGGGCCAGGTTGGAGGAGCACTCGGACGGCGCGATCAGGTAGTACGCCGACAGGGCCAGGTCGAAGGACGGGCAGTCCAGCTCGACGATCGTGGCGCCGAGCGACTTCAGCAGCTCGACCGACTCGTTGAAGCGCTGGACGACACCGGCCTGGTAGCCCTCACCGGCGAACTGCTTGACGACTCCGATGCGCATGCCCTCGACGCTGCCGCTCCGGGCGGCCTCGACGACCGGCGGGACCGGGGCGTCGATGGACGTCGAGTCCATCGGGTCGTGCCCGGCGATCACCTCGTGCAGCAGGGCCGCGTCCAGGACGGTACGGGCGCAGGGACCGCCCTGGTCCAGGGAGCTGGAGAACGCCACCATGCCGTACCGGGAGACGCCGCCGTAGGTGGGCTTGACGCCGACGGTGCCGGTGACGGCCGCGGGCTGGCGGATGGAACCGCCCGTGTCGGTGCCGATGGCGAGCGGGGCCTCGTACGACGCGAGGGCGGCCGAGGAGCCACCGCCGGAGCCGCCCGGGATGCGGGTGAGGTCCCACGGGTTGCCGGTCGGGCCGTAGGCGCTGTTCTCGGTGGAGGACCCCATGGCGAACTCGTCCATGTTGGTCTTGCCGAGGATGACGACGTCGGCGGCCTTCAGCTTCCTGGTCAGGGTCGCGTCGTACGGCGGAACCCAGCCCTCCAGGATCTTCGAACCGACGGTGGTCGGCATGTCCTGCGTGGTGAAGATGTCCTTCAGCGCGAGCGGGACGCCGGCCAGCGGGCCGAGCTTCTCGCCCGCCGCCTTCTTCGCGTCGACGGCACGGGCCTGCGCGAGCGCGCCCTCGCGGTCGACGTGCAGGAAGGCGTGGACCTTCTCGTCGACCGCGTCGATCCGGGCCAGGTGCGCCTCGGTGACCTCGACGGCCGTGAGCTCGCCGGAAGCGATCTTCGCGGCGATCTCGGCGGCGGTGAGCTTGATGATGGTGCTGTTGTCCGTCATGACTTCTTAGTCCTCCCCCAGGATCTGCGGCACCTTGAAACGCTGCTGCTCCTGGGCCGGGGCGCCGGAGAGCGCCTGCTCGGGGGTGAGCGACGGACGGACCTCGTCCGCGCGCATGACGTTGGTCAGCGGCAGCGGGTGGGAGGTCGGCGGTACGTCTTGGTCGGCGACCTCGGAGACGCGGGCGACCGCGCCGATGATGTCGTCGAGCTGTCCGGCGAAGTGATCGAGCTCTTCGCCCTTCAGCTCCAGACGCGCCAGCCGGGCGAGGTGGGCGACCTCCTCGCGCGTGATGCCAGGCATGCAGCGATCCTCAGGGGTTGGTGTGTGGTTTTGGCCCAATCCTATGGTGTCGGCCGCGGCCGCTCCCGCCACCGGGGCGAACACCCTGGTCAGCCCCGCCTCATTCGCACCCGGGCGGGGCCGGGGGCCTCGCGTTCGGATCACGCCGGGCTCGCGGGGGCCGGCCCGATCCGGACGGAAGTCCCTGGCGGTGCCGTCCGGCCGGAGCGTTTTGCGGCCCGGCCGGCTCCTGAGGAACGAGGCGGCCGCCGGGCGCCTCCGGCCGTCCCGCCCGGCCGCTCAGCCCGTCGCCGGGCCCGGCTTCACCGCGCGGCCCGTGGGCCCGTGCTCCAGCTCGGCGGTCCCGTTCGCGCCGGCTGCGGCCGCGGCGGCCGCCGCGGCCGCCAGCTCCGCGGGCCGCCGCCACCCGTGCTCGCCCCGCGCCCGCAGCCAGGCCGTCGTCTCCTGCGGCGGCATCGCCGCGGCCACCAGCCAGCCCTGCACCGCGTCGCAGCGCAGATCCCGCAGCCGCTCCCAGGTCTCGTCGTCCTCGACGCCTTCCGCCACGACCAGGAGTCCGAGCGAGTGGGCCAGGTCGATGGTGCAGCGGACGATCTCGGCGTCCTCGTTGTCGACGGCCAGCCGGGCCACGAACGAGCGGTCGATCTTCAGCTCGCTGACCGGCAGCCGGCGCAGATGGACCAGCGAGGAGTACCCCGTGCCGAAGTCGTCGAGGGACATCTTCACGCCGTGCCCGGTGAGCCCGGCGAGGGTGTCGGCGGCGCGCTGCGGATCCTCCAGCAGCACGTGCTCGGTTATCTCCAGTTGCAGGGCCCCGGCCGGGACGCCGTGCCGGGCCAGCCGGGCCGCGACGCCGCCCGCGAATCCGGGGGTGTGGACGTCGCGCGGCGAGACGTTGACGGCGACCGGTACGAACAGACCTTGCGCCCGCCACCGGGCGACCTGGGCCAGCGCCGTCTCCAGGACGTATTCCGTGAGGTGCGGCATCAGGCCGGACGACTCGGCGATGGCGATGAACTCGTCCGGGGGGACCCGCCCGCGCTCCGGATGCACCCAGCGCACCAGTGCTTCGAGGCCGGCCACCTGACCGTCGAAGCGGACCTTCGGCTGGTAGTGGAGCTCCACCTCACCGGCGTCCAGCGCGCGCCGCAGGTCTCCGAGGAGCCCGAGCCGGTCCGGGGTGTTGCTGTCCCGCTTCGACTCGTACACCTCCACGCCCGTACGGTCGCGCTTGGCCTGGTACATCGCCACATCCGCGCGCCTGAGCAGCCCTTCGGCGTCCAGTGCGTGGTCCGGGTAGACGGCGACTCCGGCGCTCGCCTCCAGGACCAGGGTCAGGCCGTCCAGGTCCAGCGGGGAGGAGAGCTCGGCGACCAGATGGCGGGCGACGCGCTGGGCGCTGGTGGTGGAGTCCGCGGTCGGCAGGAGCACGGCGAACTCGTCACCGCCGAGCCGCGCGGCCTCTGCTCCCCGGGGGAGGGCGAGTCTGAGGCGTTCCGCTATCTGCAGCAGCAGCCGGTCCCCCGCCAGATGGCCGAGGGTGTCATTGACCGCCCGGAAACGGTCGAGGTCGATCAGGACGAGAGCGGATCTGACGCCGCTGGACTCGGCGTCCTCCAGGGCCGTCCAGGTGCGTTCCAGCAGCCACTGCCGGTTGGGCAGCCCGGTCAGCGGGTCGCGCAGCTGCTCCTCGGCCCGGGCGCGGGCGATCCAGATGGTGGAGTCCAGGGTGATCAGCGGGACCGCGAAGAGCGGCAGGAGCACGGGCATGGTCGTCGCGACGACGCAGATCAGCGGTGCGATGCCGAGCAGGGCGACCGCGACGAGGCCCTGGCGCAGCAGGGCGGTACGGGCGACGGTCGGCAGGCCGCCGCCCTGGGGTGTCCGTACGTACCACAGCAGGCCCCGGGTGACCAGGAGATAGGTGGAGGCGGCCAGGAGGACTTCGGGTACGGCTGCGATGCCCCAACCGAGTGGCTGCCAGGGCGATTCGACGGTCTGCACCTCGCCGAACGCGGCGAGCACCAGGGCCGCCGCACCTATCCCCAGGATGTCCACCGCGCCGTGCAGCAGCCCCTGCCACCAGCGGTGCCTGCGGGCCACACCGACGAGAACGACCACGACCAGGCTGACCAGACCGGCGGGCACCCAGCCGTAGAGGAGCAGCACGGCGAGGGTGAGTGCGGCCCCGGAACCGGTGCCGCCCCACCAGCGGTCGCGGCCGAGCGCGACCAGATGACCGACGACGATTCCGGTGAGAACGGCGAGGGACCAGCCGGCTTCGCCGTCGGGGAAGAGTGCGTGACCTTCGCTCACGGTCCGGTAGAAACCGGTCGCGAGCTGAACAACGGCGATCACCACGACGACGACACCCACCCCGGGCGCGAGGCCGACGAAACCCTGCAGCCGCGACACCGGTGCGGCGCTCTCGGTCGGTTTCATTCCGTCCCTCTCACAGCCGGCGGTGCCGATGTCACCCGAATGCTCAGTTCCATGCCACCACGCCCCGTTTCCCACCCCGTGGCCGGCACGGCGGGTGCACATCTCAACAGTAGGCCGCAGAAGGCCTCTACGGGCAGCGCTCTGCGGCTCTTGCCTGAATGCGAACCAACCGTCCGTCAGCGTCTGGTAGGCGCCGACCAGGTGAATCCGACCACCTGACGGAACGTCTTGCCCCGTCCGTCCCGCTACGCCCTTTCTACACTTTCTCGTTCGCTATTTACCAACCAGCCGGTCTTTTTCGACCATCCTCGATCGGCCATACGCTCCGTTCCGACCGGTTTGCCCGCCAGTTGACGAGAATTCGCCCTATCCCGCCGCTTCTTCGACGGGGACGGCCGTCTCGCGTGCGGCGTCCGGCCCCTGTTCGAGCAGCACGGCGAAACCGTCCTCGTCCAGCACGGGCACCTTCAGCTGCATCGCCTTGTCGTACTTCGAGCCGGGGTTGTCGCCGACGACCACGAAGGAGGTCTTCTTCGAGACGGATCCCGTCACCTTGGCCCCCCGGCTCTGGAGCGCCTCTTTCGCGCCGTCCCTGGTGTGGCCGGCCAGTGTGCCGGTGACGACGACGATGAGCCCTTCGAGCGGGCGCGGCCCCGTGTCCTCCCCCGCCTCCTCGTCGGCCATCCGGACCCCGGCCTCCCGCCACTTGCGCAGGATCTCCCGGTGCCAGTCCTCGGCGAGCCACTGCTTCACCGATGCGGCAATGATGTCCCCGACCCCGTCGGCCTCGACCAGCTCCTGCTCGGTCGCCTCGTCGATCCGGTCCATGGAGCGGAACTGACGGGCCAGCTCGGCGGCCGCGATCGGTCCCACGTGCCGGATGGACAGCCCGGTCAGGATCCGGGCGAGCGGCGCCTCCTTGGCCGCGGCGATGGCGTCGAGCATGGCGAGTGCGTTCTTCTTCGGCTCGCCCTGCTGGTTGGCGAAGACCCAGGCGGTCTTCTCCTCGCCGGTCTTCGGGTCCCGCTTGGGCAGCCCGCTGTCCTGGTCCCGGACATAGGCGCGGATCGGCAGAAGCTGCTCGACGGTCAGCCCGAAGAGATCGCCCTCATCGCGCAGCGGCGGCTCGGCGGGCTCCAGCGGCTTGGTCAGGGCCGCGGCGGCGACGAAGCCGAAGTGGTCGATGTCCAGGCACTTTCGGCCCGCGAGATAGGCGAGGCGCTCCCGCAACTGGGCAGGGCAGGAGCGGGCATTGGGACAGCGGACATCGACATCCGCCTCTTTCATGGGCTTCAGCTCCGTACCGCACTCGGGGCAGTGCGTCGGCATCACGAATGCCCGCTCGGTGCCATCGCGCAGATCGACGACCGGGCCGAGAATCTCCGGGATCACGTCGCCCGCCTTGCGGAGTACCACCGTGTCCCCGATGAGGACGCCCTTGGCCTTCACCACGTTCTGGTTGTGCAGCGTGGCGAACTCGACCTCGGAGCCCGCCACCTCGACCGGCTCGACCTGGGCGTACGGGGTGACCCGGCCGGTGCGTCCGACGCCGACGCGGATGTTCACCAGTTTGGTGTTGACCTCCTCCGGCGGGTACTTCCAGGCGATCGCCCAGCGCGGGGCGCGCGAGGTGGAGCCCAGCCGGCCCTGGAGCGGGACCTCGTCGAGCTTGACGACGACGCCGTCGATCTCGTGCTCGACGGAGTGCCGGTTCTCGCCGTAGTACGCGATGAACTCCCGTACCCCGTCGAGGGAGTCCACCACCTTGTTGTGCCTGGCGGTGGGCAGACCCCAGGCATGCAGCAGCTCGTAGGCGTGCGAGAGGCCGTCGATGTCGAAACCCTCGCGGGCGCCGATGCCGTGCACCACCATGTGCAGCGGGCGCGTGGCGGTGACCTTCGGGTCCTTCTGGCGCAGTGAACCCGCCGCCGCGTTGCGCGGATTGGCGAACGGCTTGTCCCCCGCCTCGATGAGGCGGGCGTTGAGCCCGTCGAAGGCTTCCATCGGGAAGAAGACCTCGCCGCGGATCTCGACCAGCGCCGGAATCCGGTCCCCCTTCAGCCGGTGCGGGATCTCGGCGATCGTACGGACATTGGGGGTGATGTCCTCGCCGGTGCGGCCGTCACCGCGGGTCGCGGCCCGGGTCAGCCGCCCGTGCTCATAGGTGAGGTTGACCGCGAGACCGTCGACCTTCAGCTCGCACAGGAAGTGGTAGCCGGTCGTGCCGACGTCCTTGGCGATCCGCTCGCCCCAGGCCGCCAGCTCCAGGTCGTCGAAGGCGTTGTCCAGCGAGAGCATCCGCTCGCGGTGCTCGACGGAGGTGAATTCCGTCTGGTAAGGCCCCGCGACCTTCTGCGTCGGCGAATCCGGCGTGCGCAGCTGCGGATACGTCTTCTCCAGGGCCTCCAGCTCGCGCATCAGCCGGTCGAACTCGGCGTCGCTCACGACCGGCTGGTCGTTCACGTAATACCGGAAGCGGTGCTCCTCGATCTGCTCGGCGAGGAGCGCGTGCTGCTCCTGCGCCTGTACGGGCACTGCCGTCTGCTGTTCGCCGGCCATCGTCTCGTCCTCCCGTTACCCAATACCCCGTTACTCAGGGTTGTCTGCGAGCGATCTCGCGGCCCGGGCGCAGTGGGCGAGCGCGGCGCGCGCATACGCGGGCGAGGCACCCGCGAGCCCGCACGACGGGGTGATCACCACGGACTCCGTCAGAGTCCCCGGATTCAGCCCCAGCCTGCGCCACAGCGTCCTGACACCCATGACGCTACCGCCCGGGTCCGACAATCCGCCCGAGGCCGGGTCGGTGCCCGGCACCACCCCGAGGAAGAGCTGGGTGCCGCCCTCGACCGCTTCCCCGATCGCCTCCTCCTCACGCTCGGTGAGCAACGAGAAATCGAACGAGATACCGTCGACCCCGGCCCGGCGCAGCAGCGCGAACGGCACCTCGGGCGCGCAGGTGTGCACGACGGTCGCCCCGTCCCCGGCCGCGGCCAGCACGTCCCGCAGGATGCCCTCGACGGTCTGCCGGTCCACGGCCCGGTAGGTGCGGTAGCCGCTCGCCGTCCTGATCCGCCCGCGCAGCACGCCGGTCAGCGACGGTTCGTCGAGCTGGAGGATCACGTCGGCACCGGGCACCCTGTGCCGTACCTCCGCGAGGTGGGCCCGGAGCCCCTCCGCCAGCGAGGCCGCCAGATCGCGGCAGGCCCCCGGGTCGCCGAGCGCGGCCTCGCCGCCCCGCCGTTCCAGAGCGGCGGCCAGCGTCCAGGGGCCCACGGCCTGGACCTTGAGCGGCCCCCCGTACCCCTGGGTGAACTCCTCCAGCGCATCCAGGTCCTCACCGAGCCAGGACCGGGCCCGGCGGGTGTCCCGTCCTGGCCGGTCGCTGATCCGCCAGCCGCTGGGCTCGACATGGCCGTACAGGTCGACGAGCAGCCCGACGGTCCGCCCGATCATGTCCGCACCGGGCCCGCGGGCCGGGAGTTCCGCCAGATACGGCAGGCCCTCGCCGCCCCCGAAGGACCCCGTGACGGTCTTCGCCGCCTCCCGTGCGTCTCCCCCGGGCATGGAACCGATCCCGGTGGCCGGGCAACCCCTGAACTTGTTCTTCTCGCTCACACGGGAAGCCTAAGGGCCGTCCCCGCGGGCCGGTGCCGGACAGTGCACCGCGGCCGGTGCGGTGCGCCGCACGGCACGGGACCGCCCGGAGGCGGGATCTTCCCCGCCCGGACGAGGCCGGATGCACGGGGGCACCGGACGGCCCGCGAGACCGGGCCCGGCGCGTGCGACCGTCGTCGTCCCGGCCGGGGACGGCCCACGCCCGTGGCGGTCAGCGCCCGGGACGCACCGTGAGGTCGTTGACCTCGGCGTCGCGCGGCAGGTCGATGGCCATCAGGATCGTGGTGGCCACCGACTCCGGGTCGATCAGGCGGGAGGCGTCGTACTCCTTGGCCTCCTGCTGGTGGACCTTGGCCTGCATGGGGCTGGCGGTGCGCCCCGGGTAGACGGAGGTCACGCGGACGCCGTTCTCGTGCTCCTCGTGACGCAGCGAGTCGGCCAGTGCCTTCAGGCCGTGCTTGCTTGCGGCGTACGCGCTCCACTCGGCGTGCGCCGCGAGGCCGGCGCCCGAGTTCACGAAGAGGACCTGCCCCTGGGCGACCCGCAGTTGCGGCAGGAGGAGCCGGGTCAGCTCGGCCGGCGCGATCAGGTTGGTGTTGAGCTGGAAGTGCCACGCCTTGGGCGTCAGGTCGCCGACCCTGCCGAGCTCGACGACGCCCGCGATGTGCAGCAACGTGTCGACCCGCTCGGGCATCGCCTGCTGGGCGAACGCCCAGGAGAGGCGGTCCGGGTTGGAGAGGTCGCCGACGAGCGTGCGGGCGCCGGGGTGGAGCTCGGCCAGTTCCTTCGCGCGGCCCGCGTCACGGGCCAGCAGCACGGTCTCGTCACCACGCTCCAGGAGACGACGGGTGACGACTGCGCCGATGCCGGAACCGGCGCCGGTGATGACATGAGTGGACATGCCGCCATGATCGCACCCTGCCCGATCACCGCCCGCCGCCGCGTCAGCGGAGGCCGGACCACTCCTCCAGGTAGGCCAGCGCCCCCACGCCGTCCTTGGCGAAGAACACCAGGTCAGTCAGCGGAACGGGCAGGAAGCCCTCGTCCTCCATGCGCTGGAACTGCTGGCGCAGCCCGTCGTAGAAGCCCGCGGTGTTGAGCAGGACCACCGGCTTGTCGTGCTTGCCGTGCTTCTTCAGCTCCAGGATCTCGGTCGCCTCGTCGAGCGTCCCGGTACCGCCCACCATGATCACGATCGCGTCGGCCTTCTCCAGGAGCAGCGCCTTGCGCTCGGCGAGATCGCGCGCGATCACCATCTCGTCCGCGTTGGTACGTGCCTTGGCGGCCAGGAAGTCGACCGACACCCCGACCAGTCGTCCACCCGATTCCTGCACGCCGTCGGCGACGACCTTCATCAGACCGCTCTCCGACCCTCCCCAGACCAGGGTGTGGCCGCCCCGGCCCAGCAGTTCGGCGAATTCGCGGGCGGGCCGGGTATAGCGGTCGTCGAGGTCGGCGGCGGAGAGGAAGACGCAGATGTTCATGCAGCCACCGTAGAGGCCACCACCGACACACGCGGACGGCCGGACGGAAATCCGGCCCATGCCGGCGAGGAAAGGGGAAGAAATCGACCCGTGGCATGGCTGAACCTGACATGACTTCCACACGAGGACACCGCATCACGGTCGAACCCGGAACCGAGCACGTACGTGTGGTGCGCGACGGACAGGTGCTCGCCGAGAGCCGGCGCCCGCTCGTCCTGCGCGAGACGGGTTGTCCGGTCCGTTACTACCTGCCGCCCGAGGACGTCCGTACGGAACTGCTGACACCTTCGGACACCCACACCCACTGCCCGTTCAAGGGCGATGCCTCCTACTGGTCGCTGCCGGACGCCGCCGATCTCGTCTGGGCGTATCCGGAGCCCAAGCCCGAAGTCGCGGCGATCAAGGATCACTTCTGCTTCTACGCCACCGAGGCCGTCGCCGACTGACCGTCACACACCCATCAGACCTGCGGAATTGAAGAATCTCAAAAAATTCTCGGCCGGAGCGATGACTTTTCGGCGCCGCCGCTGTCCACCCTCACATGGACAAGATTCTCTCGCGCGACGGCACCCTGATCGCGTACCGGCGCCAGGGCGACGGACCGCCGTTAATCCTGGTCGGCGGAGCACTGAGCACGGCGGCGGCCGCGGCTCCCCTGGCGAGCCTCCTCGCACCGGATTTCCACGTCGTCACCTACGACAGGCGCGGCCGCGGCTCCAGCGGCGACAGCGGGCCGTACGCGAGGGAACGCGAGATCGACGACCTGGCCACGCTGGTCGCCGCGGTGGACGGCAGAGCCTCGGTGTTCGGCCTGGAGACCGGTGGGGCACTGGCCCTGGAGGCCCAGGCAGCCGGGCTCCCCGTCGACCTGATCGCGGTATACGAGCCGCCGTACACCCCGGGGCCCTCCGGTCTGCAGTTCAAGGCGTGCTGCACGGCCCGGCTGCACCGGATGCTGTCCACCGGGGACCGCGCCGGGGCCGTGGAGCTGTTCCTGTCCGTGACCGGCGTCCCGGCCGACATGATCGCCCGGATGCGGCGCGCACCGCTGTGGCGCGATCTGGTGTCGATGGCGCACACCCTCACGTACGACGACGCGCTGCTCGGCGACGGCTCGATCCCGGCCGAGCGGTTCGCGTCCGTCACGGCGCGCACGCTGGTGGTCTGCGGCGGTTCCAGCCCCGCCCGCGCCCGGCTGTCGACCCGCGCCCTTGCGGACGCGCTCCCCCGCGCCCGCCACCGCACCCTGACCGGTCAGACACGCGAGCTGGCACCCCAGGCGATCGCCCCCGTCCTGACCGAGTTCTTCACCCGCGACATGTACGCGCGTCAGGCCTCCTGAGCCCACGGTCCACCCCGCCCGGTCACGTCCGTACAGGGGTCGGACGCGACCGGGCGGGGCGTCCCCGTTCCTGCGGGTCGCCGGCCGGGGACACGGATCGTCGCTGATCAGCCACGCTGCGCGGGCAGTAGGGTGAAGCTGGTGAGAACCAACAGGGGATCAAGGAAATTTCGTTCGGCGTGGGCCGCGCTCGTCGCACTGTCCACTGCGGCGGTCACTCTCCTCGGAGTGCAACCGGCCGCCGCGGCGGGGACGTTCGCGGAGGCCGACGCCCGCGGCTTCCGGATGCACATCGACGCCGAGACGACGACCGGCGGGAAAACCACCTTCGAGGAATACGGCGACATCATCCGCAATGTGGAGGCGTCCGGGGCCGTAAGCAAGGTGACGCCGTTGGACGTTGCCCAGTCCCGGCAGCACACGGGGCGCGCCCTGTGCCACTCGACCGGACTCAACGGCGTCTTCAAGTACAACGGCTTCTGCTGGGACGAGGGGGACGACAACACCAGCGCCTACGACCCGGCGGGCGGATGGCACCCGCAGGGGCTGACGGCCTCGCACGACGCCTACGCCGGTGGGACCGT
The DNA here is from genome assembly GCF_043080425.1 of Streptomyces sp. NPDC015032. Taxonomy (NCBI): domain Bacteria; kingdom Bacillati; phylum Actinomycetota; class Actinomycetes; order Kitasatosporales; family Streptomycetaceae; genus Streptomyces; species Streptomyces sp. NPDC015032. Next base: position 99,641 of record NZ_JBIBVN010000024.1, read on the forward strand.
GGACGGCCATCATCTCTACGTGGCCTCCTGGTACTACGGCCACGGTAAAAGCGCCGACCCGGACGTGGACCGCGACAAGCTCGCCCGGATCTCTGTCGTCGAGTCGACGGGGAGCTCACGGACCTACGGTCACGTCATGCTCGTGCAGCCGTCGCCCCACTACGGGAACGCGCAGTTCGAGCCGGTGACGAGGGTCCACGCGGACGGCGTGGTCTGGTACGGCAACAAGCTGTTCGTGGCCAACGGCGGCGAACTGCAGGTGTACGACTTCGAGCACATGTGGAAGATGGGCACCACCTCGGTCGACAGAACCGGCATCGTCGACGGGGTCTCCTCGGCCCGGCATCACCAGTGGGCCCTGCCCATGGTGGGCCGCTATCTCATCGGAACCTCCGCGGACCACCCGCGCGCCTGCCCCGGCGAACGGGCCTGCCTCAGTTCACTGAGCCTGGACCGCAGCGGCACCACCGACCATCTGGTCTCGGGCGAATACCTGGGGCTCGGTGACGGACGCACCGCGAACGTGATCCGCTGGCCCCTGGACGGGGCCACCGGCCTGCCCCGGAGCGACAGTTCGGGCACGGTCACCGCGGCAGCCGCCTACGCCGCACCGGTCGACCAGTTGCAGGGCGTCGCCACGGACGGCCGGCACTACTACCTGTCGGCCCAGTGCCCCACGGGATACATGGGCGACCCCGATACCCGTGACGGATACTCGTGCATCTACGAGGCTCTGCCGGGTCACGCCCCGACGGTCCTGACCCGCTCGCCCAGCCTCACGCAGAACCTGTCGTACTCACCGTCCTCCGGGCGCCTGTGGGGAACGAACGAACTCACCGGAAAGCGGGTCATCTTCTCACTGCTGCCGAGAAACGCCGACGGGACCGTCTATCTGAGCAACGAATACAGCAAGTTGTGCGCGGGCGGCGGAAACAAGATCGACAACGGCGATCCTGTCATCCAGTGGGGCTGCACGAATGCCCGGGACGAACGCTGGCTGTTCGAGGAGACGAAGGACTCGAACGGGAACCTCGCGTATTTCGTGCAGAACGAGTACTCGGGCAAGTGCATGGGAGTGGCTTCGAGCCTCGCCGACGGGGCGGGAGTGATCCAGTACACCTGCAGCGGGGCGGTCGACGAGAAGTGGTGGTACGACTCCGCCACCCACGAGTTGCGGAACGTCTATTCCGGTAAGTGCCTCGGACTCGGTTCAGCCGCCACGAAGGGCACTCAGCTGATCCAGTGGCCCTGCAACGGCGCGCAGGACGAGAAATGGACCAGGATCCCGCGCTGATCCGCCGACGGTCCCGGTCCCGGCAGTCGGCCGGGGCCGCGGCGGGGCCGGTCAGCCGGCGGCCGCGGTCTCCCGCCGCACCGTCGTCGCGAAGCGGGACGCGTACGAGGGCAGTCGCCCGGAGAGCCATCGGGTGCCGCAAGCCTCGTACCACTGGGCGATCTGGCGTGCGCCTTCGTCGACCGTGCGTGATCGTGGCAGCTCCAGCCACCCCCGGTGCAGTCGCACCCGGCCCGCTTCTGCCGACGACAGCAGCTTCAGCCGGTGACGTCGGCCCAGGTAGGCAAAGCCGGTACCGCCGACGAGTTCCTTGACCGGCTCGTCCGGTCTGGTCCGCCTGCGCCGGACCTCGCGCGCCAGCCGCGGCAGCCGTGTCCGCACGGCCTGCGCGACCGCGGCCGGGTCGGCGTCCGGCGGCACGGCAAACAGGATGTCCCCGCCGTCGGCGACCTCGATGCCGAGGGTGCGCCGCCGGGGCCGTACGACGACCTGCCACGTCCACTCCCCCGGCACGGGGAGCGCCGCGATCGCCTGGTGGACGGGAGTACTCACGGGGCGTTCCTACCATCCGACAACACGGTTTCCCTGGGGCGCCCCTCGCTCAGCGCCCGTTTTGCTCCCCGTACCGCAGGAAGTCCGTCACGGCGCTCGACGGCCAGTTCCACCAGGAGCCCGGCAAGCGGGCCGGTGTCCTCCCAGTCCAGAGAGACGTGTGTCTCCAGACTGACACGAAGTTGCTTGCGGACCCGGTCCCTGGTGTCCGTCAGGTGCACGATGTCCGGTGAGCGCACGTGGCCGGCGATCTCCACGGTGAGGGCACGAGCGGCTGCGATCAGGTCGGCGCCCGGCGGGGTCAGTGCATCTTCCTCCAGCTCCTGTACGAGCAGTCCGTGGACCGGCCGCTCGGTCAACGGGTCGAGTCCGCTGCCGGCACCGGCGCCCTCGGCCTCGTTCGTGTTCATGTCGCCGACGAGCTGGGTGAGCTCAGCAGCGGCCTGCTCGAAGTCGTCCCGCATCTCCTGGAGGATCTCGTCGAGACGCCGGCTGAAGCGGGTGTAGCGGGCCCGGTCGGAGCCGATCTCCGCGACGATGCGTACCTTGACCGAACCGGTCATGTAGGAGACGCGGGCACGCGGGTCGCTGTTGGCGTTGACTCGTTCCATGAAGTCCGCGGCGGTGAGGTCGACGGGCGGGATCCGCTGCTCGATCCCCGACACCTTCAGGTGCCGTGCCATCACCTGCCGGATCTTGGCACCGTAGCGGCGCGGGCTGAAGTCGTCACCCCCGTCGAGGTACCGGCGACGGGCCACGGACGTGTCGTAGCCGTACAGTTCGCGGAGGTGTGCCTTTTCGTACTCTCCGAGCGAGCGGGCGAGTTCCGGGCCGATCCCGATGAAGTCGACGACCTGCCCCCAACGCTTCCCCCGGTACGGGCGGTTGGTGCGGGCGACCGCCTGGAGGAGCCCCGCGCTGGACAGCGCGCGGTCGCGGTCAGGTGGTGAGCGCCAGCTCGAACCAGATGGTCTTGCCACCCGATCCCAATTCCCCTTCCCCTATGGCGCATCCGCCCCAGCGGTCGGCGACGAGTTCGAGGATGGCCATGCCCCGCCCGGCTTCGGCGTGAGGGTCGGCGGGCGGCGCATACGGCTTGGGCAGGTCCGGGCTCATGTCCCGGACGCTGATCCGGAGCACCGGGTGCCGCCACTGGAGCCGAACGGCGGCCGGGCCCTTGGTGTGCCGTACGGAGTTGGTGGTGAGCTCGGACGTCAACAGCTCGGCGCGGTAGCTGAGTTCGACCAGCTCATGTGCGCCGAGGATGGCGCGGAGGGTGGTGCGGGCGATGCGGGGGCTGCGCGGGTCGCAGGGGAAGGCGAGTTCGTAACTCCAGGGTTCGGCGAAGGGAATGGGGACGGGGTGGTGGGCGTACGGGGCGTAGGGGGTGGGTTCGTTCCTCACGGGCACCTCCTGGGTGCGTGCGAGTGGTCTCAAGTGGACGTGCGCCATGGATGGTTGGCTGCCGTGGTGTCGGTGGCAATGCCCGTCCGGGATCCGCCGTTCCCGGGTGGGCGGGGTAGATCGGTGCGCTTCCGCAACCTCCGGTGACATTGGCGGCGCAGGTCACAAGCTAAGGCACTTCGACTCACATGTGAGCATTTTTTCACGAACGAGTGAGTCGCCTCTGGGTCGCTGGACCGCTCCACGGACCCCTGCAAGACTGTGTGCGCCCGAGAGAGGACTCATGGCTCCACGAAATGCACCCACTGGCCGTCAACGTCGCCTGGCCGTTGAGGTCCGGCGCATGCGCGAACAGGCCGGCATCTCGATTCAGGAGGCGGCCGCAATGCTCGGCGCGGACCGCACAATGATCTCCAACATTGAGGCCGCCCGCACCGGACTCAGCGAGTTACGCGTCCGTCAGATCGCCTGTCACTACGGATGTCCGGACTCAGCGTTGGTCGACGCACTCGCCTTGATGGCAGGGCGCCGACGAGCGCGACACTGGTGGGACGAGTACCGGGGCAAGCTCCCCGACGGCCATCTCGACGTCTCCGAGATCGAGCACTTCGCTACGCGCATCCGGACAGCACAGACCGTCCACCTGCCGGGCCTCTTCCAGATCGAGGAGCACGCGCGGGCGATCTTCGACTTCGCGGTGCCGCAACTGCCCCGACTGGAAGTGGAACTCCGGGTAGCCCACCGCATGGATCGCCAGGCCGTCGTCAGCGGAGAGAACCCAACGCCGTACCTCGGCATCATCCACGAGGCCGCGTTGCGGCTTGAGTTCGGCGGCCGGGACGTGTCCCGCCGACAGCTCAACCATCTGGCGGACGTATCCGAGTTGGATCACGTGACGCTGCTGGTCATCCCGTTCAGCGCGGGCGCCTTCCACGGCGCCGGACAGTCGGTCCTCTACGCCGAGGGTTCCGTCCCACAACTTGACACGGTCCAACTCGACACCTCGTTCGGCGGCCAATTCCTTGATGCCCCGACGCCACTGGGGAACTATCGTTCCCTTTTGGACCTGATGGAAGGCTCCGCGCTCTCTCCCGAAGATTCGCGAGGACTCATCCGGTCAATCGCCCGCGAGCTGTGAGAGGTCAAGACATGCCCGAACGCTACTGGCAACGCTCTTCGTTCTGCGCAGGCGGCGGCAACAACTGCGTCGAGGTTGCCGCAGCAGAGGGCACAGACATCGCGATCCGCGAGAGCGAGAGCCCGGAACGCGTCGTCACGACGAACCGGGCCGCACTCCGTGCGCTGGTGCTCGGAGTGAAGGCCGACGGGATCGTTCTCAGCTGATCGAGAAACACCAAGGCGCCCGAGCTTCCGCTTCGGATTAACGAGGAGCTGCCGCCCCCGGCGGATGACGAGGAGCCGCCCATCGCCGCGTAGGTCGCCCCGGTCTCCGGCACCTGAGCCCCGTCCAGTCAATCCGACTGAGACGGGGCTCACTTGTGCCAGGTGGAGCTGCGCGACCGATGGCGCTTGACCTACCATCAGTTCTGCGTGTGGGAGGTTGCAAGCTCTCGCACGCAGTCGAAGCCCTTTGCTTCGCTTCTTGTGATCTGCATCCAGATGGTGCAGGGCGTTCCAGGAGGCGCGAGACCGGGATGAGACAGGCGGGTTGGATACCTGCCGGTCACATCCAATCGATGTCGGCTCGCAAAGTCGCTTGAGGAGCATTCGACTCGCCACGGACTTAGCGCACCAACCACTGTATTGCCGAGCGCACCCGCCTCGGCCACTGAGACACCCAGCGTTGCGTCGAGCGTGGGGCTTCTCGGTTCGAGCCACTTCACCGTGGCCGAGCTGACGAATGCCCTGCGCAAGAGACCCGGCTCGGTCACCTGTCTGAAAGGTACTGAGACTGTTGGACGCGGCCGTGACGCTCGGCATCCTCGCATTCTTTGGTGTGCTGTCGATCCTGCTCTTCGCCATCCGGGGGTTCCTCGACCAGCTGCCCGACGTTTTCGCTTCGGCACGTCGTGCTCGGATCGCCTGGCGTGACCTGAAGCATGAGCGCACTGAGGAAGAACAACCGGAGGGATCGCAGTCCCAGCCCTCCGCGTAGGTCGTCCCTGCCTCCGGTGGCACCACGGAGCGCACGAGACCCCGCCCCGGCCTCCCAGGCCCAGCGAGTACGCAAGAGACCCCCGGGGTATCTCCGGGGGCCTCGTGCTGTTCAGCGGGGGGAACCGCCCGGCTCGATATCACCGAGCTGCCGGGGCTCCTGCCCAGGCAGGAGGCGGTCGACCATAACCTCTGGACTCGACTGCATGTCGAGCGCCTTCATCGCTGCGGCCGAGTTGAGCCGGTCCTTGCGCTCCGGGTCGTCCACGCGGTCAATGAAGATCGTGGCCATTTCGAGCTTGTGATCAACATCGACCTTGCCTTCGTTGTGCTCCGCCTGCTTCGTGAGGTTGGCCATCGTGCGCTTCGAATGCAACGCCAACGCTCCGCCCCCAACTGTGATCAGCGCGCCCGTCAGGGCCGTAACGTATGGCAGGAAGCTGACATCTGGGTTCCCGGCATACACGAGCGCCAGGATCGCCCCCGCAAGGATCACAAGAGCACCGCCCGTCATAAACCAAACGCTGAGGCGGAACGTCCACTCGGCTTGCTTGAGCGAGTGGTTCAGAAACTCAAAGTGGAACTTCTGCCGCTGCTCCGCCAACGACTCCGGCCGTGCGGATGCAGCCGCAGCGGGTTCGGCCCCACCTGACAGATCCTGGTCGGATGCGTGCTGGTCACCCTCAATCCGACCAAGGTTGATGGCCATGTTGCCAGCGGCGATGTAGTGGTTAATAGGCGTGCCGCGTTCCTCAGCGACCTTCGCAACCTCCGTAGCCGCCCGGACTATGGAGTCCACGTCCATCCGGCCCTCGTCCTGCGCCGCGTCGTCCTGCGTCACGTGGTCCCCCGTCCACTCCACTGGCGCTGCGTCAACTCCTCACAGCGTAGCGCCAGTGAGTGACCCACGGGCTCAGGCGGCGATGGCCAGGCGGAAGCAGATCGGAGCCAGAGCGGCACCCCCAGAGAAAGGTGTGGGCGAGCCTCTGGTGTGCGCGTTCATCGGTGGCCGGGGCACGGCGGGACTACCTGGCGCTGTTCGTCGAGCCCAGGTTCGTGAGCACTCCCGGTGGACCGCCGATATCGTGAACCCGTCTACCAGGAGCTTCGCTTGGTGCCGTCCACCAACCGCCCGCCCACTCCGTCGGGTTGGAATGGGCTCTGTACCGGCCAGCCTCCGGCGGTCAGCCGGAAGCCGCCGCCGTCTCACTGCGCACCGTCGTCGCGATCGTCGCCGAGCCGACCACGCGGGTGCCGTCGTAGAGCACGACCGCCTGGCCGGGGGCCACGCCCCGCACCGGCTCGGTGAACGAGACGTTCAGGGTGCCGTCGACCAGTTCGGCCGTCACCTGGGTCTCGCCGCCATGGGCCCGGAGCTGGGCGGTGTACGTGCCGGATCCGACCGGGGCGGTGCCGCACCAGCGGGGCCTGATGGCGGTGAGCGCGGTGACGTCGAGGGACTCGACCGGGCCGACCGTCACCGTGTTGTTCACCGGGGAGATGTCCAGGACGTAGCGCGGCTTGCCGTCGGGGGCGGGGTGTCCGATGCGCAGGCCCTTGCGCTGGCCGATGGTGAAGCCGAAGGCGCCCTCGTGGGTGCCGACCTTCGTGCCCGACTCGTCGACGATGTCGCCCTCGGCCGCGCCGAGCCGGCTCGCCAGGAAGCCCTGGGTGTCGCCGTCGGCGATGAAGCAGATGTCGTGGCTGTCGGGCTTCTTGGCGACGGCCAGGCCCCGCCGCTCGGCCTCGGCGCGGATCTCGTCCTTGGTGGTGAGGGTGTCGCCGAGCGGGAACATCGCGTGGGCGAGCTGCTTCTCGTCCAGGACGCCGAGGACGTACGACTGGTCCTTGGCCATGTCGGAGGCGCGGTGCAGCTCACGGCTGCCGTCCTCGTTCAGCACGACAGTGGCGTAGTGGCCGGTGCACACGGCGTCGAAGCCGAGCGCGAGGGCCTTGTCGAGCAGCGCGGCGAACTTGATCTTCTCGTTGCAGCGCAGGCACGGGTTGGGGGTGCGCCCGGCCTCGTACTCGGCGATGAAGTCGTCCACGACGTCCTCGCGGAAGCGTTCCGCCAGGTCCCAGACGTAGAACGGGATGCCGATGACGTCCGCGGCGCGGCGCGCGTCGCGGGAGTCCTCGATCGTGCAGCAGCCGCGTGCTCCGGTACGGAAGGACTGCGGGTTCGCGGAGAGGGCGAGGTGCACACCGGTCACGTCGTGACCCGCCTCGGCGGCGCGGGCCGCGGCGACAGCGGAATCGACACCGCCGGACATGGCGGCGAGCACACGGAGGGGACGCTGGGAAGTCTGAGTCATAACTCCACCAGAGTACGGGGCGCCGGGAACCGAACGCTCGCGGCTATGCGTTGTGGATCACATGGGGAGCAAGGGGACGGCGGGCGCCGAGGGGTCCGGGCGTGGCATCAGTCGGCGCGCGCTGCTGATCGGCGCGGCCGTCACGGCCGCGGGTACCGCGGTGCTGGCGCGGGAGAAGCTGGAGCGCGCCTGGTGGCGGCTGCCGGGGGTGGACAAGCCCCGAAAGCCGGGCGAGGTGGATTACGCCCGTGCCGAGTGGATATCGGCATCCCCGGCGAACTGGCGGCGGGCCGACCGCCCCGCCGACTATCCGGTCGACCGGATAGTCATCCATGTCACCCAGGGCGGCTACCGGAGCGCAATAGAGGTCTTCCAGGACCCGGGACATGGCGCGGCGGCGCACTACGTGGTGCGCAAGGACGGCCATGTGACGCAGATGATCCGTGAGCTGGACGTGGCGTTCCACGCGGGGAACAGGTCGTACAACGAACGCAGTGTCGGCATCGAGCACGAGGGCTTCGTGGACCGTCCGCAGGACTTCACAGCGGCGATGTACGAGGCGTCGGCGCGGCTGACGGCAGCGATCTGCGGGCGGTACGGGATACCGGTGGACCGGGAGCACATCCTCGGGCACGCGGAGGTGCCGGGCACGGACCACACCGACCCGGGGAAGCACTGGGATTGGGACCGGTATCTGAAGCTGGTCCGGGCGGCGCGGACCTCCTGACCACAGAACCGCCGACGGCCGCGGTCGCCGGCGGGACGCGGCCGCTCGGCGCACGCCGTCACCCGGCAAGGCGTGATCACCCGGCCGGACACCGTCGCCCGGTGGGACGCGATGCCCGGTGGGACGCGATGCCCGCGCCGGTCAGCTGAGCCCGGCCGTCCGTGCCCGCTCCACCGCCGGTCCGATCGCGCGTGCCACCTCGTCGATGTCCTGCTCGGTGGTTGTGTGGCCGAGCGAGAAGCGCAGGGTGCCGCGGGCCAGGTCCGGGTCGGTGCCGGTGGCGAGCAGGACGTGGCTCGGCTGGGCGATGCCCGCGGTGCACGCGGAGCCGGTGGAGCATTCGATGCCCTGGGCGTCCAGCAGCAGGAGCAGGGAGTCGCCCTCGCAGCCGGGGAAGGTGAAGTGGGCGTTGGCGGGGAGCCGGCCGCCCGGGGCCGGGTCCCCGCCGAGGACGGCGTCCGGCACGGCCGCCAGCACCCGCGCGACGAGGTCGTCGCGGAGGCTTCCGATCTCGCGGGCGAATTCCTCGCGCCCGTCCGCGGCCAGCCGTCCCGCGACGGCGAAGGCGGTGATGGCGGGCACGTCGAGGGTGCCCGAGCGGACGTGCCGCTCCTGGCCGCCACCGTGGAGCACGGGCACGGGGGCGTACTCGCGGCCGAGCAGCAGCGCGCCGACGCCGAACGGTCCGCCGATCTTGTGCGCGCTGACCGTCATCGCGGCCAGCCCGGACCGGGCGAAGTCGACTTCGAGCTGCCCGAACGCCTGCACCGCGTCGGCATGCATCGGAACATCGAACTCGCGGGCGACGGAGGCCAGTTCGCGCACCGGCGCGATCGTGCCGATTTCGTTGTTGGCCCACATCACGGTGACCAGCGCGACGTCGTCGGGGTTTTTGAGAATCGCTTCGCGCAGTACGTCCGGGTGGACGCGCCCGTACTGATCGACGGGGAGGTATTCGACGTTCGCGCCCTCGTGTCCGGCGAGCCAGTCGACCGCGTCCAGCACCGCGTGGTGCTCGACCGGACTGGCCAGCACCCGGGTGCGACGGGGGTCGGCGGCGCGCCGGGCCCAGTACAGGCCCTTCACCGCGAGGTTGTCCGCCTCGGTGCCCCCGGCGGTGAAGACCACCTCGCTGGGGCGTGCGCCAAGGGCGTCGGCGAGGGTCTCTCTCGACTCCTCGACGGTACGGCGGGCCCGGCGCCCGGCGGCGTGCAGTGAGGACGCGTTACCGGTGACGGCGAGCTGGGCGGTCATCGCCTCGATCGCTTCCGGAAGCATCGGCGTGGTCGCGGCGTGGTCGAGGTAAGCCATGGTGAGCTCGATTCTACGAGCCCGGGGTGGGGCGTATGCCGGGCGCATCGCTGCCCGGCCCCGCGCATCGCGCGTGCGCCCGCCCCTCCAGCTTCCCCCCGAGCGCCTGCCGGGGACCACGGGACGGTCCTCAGGAGCGCGGAGCCCGCGCCAGCTGACGGGACTGGGCCACCAGCCGGTCCGCGCTGTCCCAGACGTCCGCGTCCTCCTCCAGGAAACCGCCCGCGAGGTTGCGGGTGGTGATCGAGACACGCAGGGGGCCGGGGGCGGGACGGCAGCGGATGTGGGTGGTGAGTTCGATGGTCGGCGTCCAGCCCTTGAGTCCCAGCTCGAACGAGGTGGGCGGCAGCGCGTCGACGGTGAGCAGCAGCGAGAGCGGGTCGGCGTCGCGGCCGTCCGCGAGGCCGAACCAGCCGCGCATCTCACCCTTGCCGGAGGGGGCGCCGACGGCCCAGCCGACCGTCGCGGGGTCGAGCTTGATGTCGAGCCGCTCGGTGATCGCGGAACTGCCCGGGATCGGGGCCGGGCCGTCGGCCGGACCGAGGCAGTGCGCCGACGGCGGGATGGCCGGCGGCTTCGCCGAGGTGCGGACGTCGTCGGACAGCGCGTCCAGATCGCCGTAGGTGGCGAGGACCCGGATGCGTTCGACCTCGGTGCCGTCCTGCGCGTACTGGAAGAGGGAGGCCTGGCCGGTGGAGAGGGTGCGGCCGGTACGGACCGTCTGGGTGCGGATCACCGCGGGCCCCGGGACGGACGCGGTGAGGTAGTGCGCGGAGACCGAGAACGGGTCCGGGTGCGGCAGGGCCTCGCCGAGCGCTCGGCCGAGCATGGCCAGCAGATAGCCGCCATTGACCGCGTGGATGATCGTCCATCCGGCGGAGAGCTCGGCGTCGTAGACGCCTTCTTCGCGAAGGGTGACGGCGGTGTCGCGGTCGAACTCGCTGTCCCCGATGGTTGCCTGCGCGGTCCGCGCCACCTGCTCTGCTGCCTGTGCCATGCGAAGCACCGTACACCGATTTTATTACTGAGCGGTAGCTTTTTTTATGGCCGGAAAGTGTCGGGGTACGCAGTCCGCAGGGCTGCGAAGCCGTATCCGGTGGCCCGGTTCACTCCTCGGCCGTCGCCGACCGCCGGTTGTAGGCGCGCGGGGCCCGCCAGTGGTAACGCATCGAGAGCAGCCGCAGCACAAAGGCCATGATCACCGCGGTGCCGCTGGTGAACGCGTTGAGCGCGTCGAAGCGGATGCAGAGCACGATCATCGTGGCGCCGACGATCGCGGGCACGGCGTACAGATCGCGGTCCCAGCGCAGCAGTGAGGGCACCTCGTTGGCCAGTACGTCGCGCAGCACACCGCCGCCGACCGCGGTGGCCAGGCCCAGGGCCGCCGACGCGGTGAGGCCGAGGCCGTAGTCGTACGCCTTGACCGTGCCCGTGACGCAGAACAGCCCGAGGCCGGCCGCGTCGAAGACGTTGACGCCCACCTGGATCCGCTCGACCTGCGGATGCAGGAAGAACACCAGACCGGCGGCGAGCAGCGGGGTCGTGAAGTAGCCGAGGTCCGTGAACGCCGCCGGCGGGACCGCCCCGATGACGATGTCACGGAACAGCCCCCCGCCCAGCGCGGTCACCTCGGCGAGTACCGCGATGCCGAAGACATCGAAGTTCTTGCGTACGGCGAGCAGTGCGCCGGAGATCGCGAAGACGAAGATTCCGACGATGTCGAGCGCATGCTGGACGGAGGGCGTGAACAGTTCGTTGAGCACCGGGCAATTGTGCCGGTACTACTCCTTCGAGCTGTCCTCCGGCGTATCGGACGGTGCGGGGCCGTCATCGGCCGCGTTCTCACCGGCCGCGTTCTCACTGGCCACGGTCGCAGCGACCGCGGTCCCGGCGGCCGCGGCCTCGTCGGTCGCGGTCCTGTCGGCTTCGGGCTCGGCGGCTTCGGGCTTGTCGGCTTCGGACTTCCGCACCGTGACGATCTCGACCGCCTGGCGCGCCTGTGCCGTCACCGTCTCGCCGGGCGCCTGGTCCGGCGCGTTCTCCGGATGGTGGCAGGCCACCCGGTGCCCGGTCTTCAGCGCGACCATCGGCGGTTCCTGCGTCGTGCAGACCTCCGTCGCCTTCCAGCACCGGGTGTGGAAGCGGCAGCCGCTGGGCGGCGAGATCGGCGACGGGACGTCGCCCTTCAGCAGGATGCGCTCGCTCTTGGCCGAACGGCGCTTCGGGTCCGGGATCGGCACCGCCGAGAGCAGCGCCTTGGTGTACGGATGCATCGGCGCCTTGTAGAGCGACTCGCGGTCGGCCAGCTCCACGATCTTGCCGAGGTACATCACCGCGATCCGGTCCGAGACGTGCCGGACGACCGAGAGGTCATGGGCGATGATCACGTACGTCAGACCCAGCTCGGCCTGGAGGTCGTCGAGCAGGTTGACCACCTGCGCCTGGATGGAGACGTCCAGCGCCGACACCGGCTCGTCCGCCACGACCAGCTTGGGGTTGAGCGCGAGCGCGCGGGCGATCCCGATGCGCTGGCGCTGGCCGCCGGAGAACTCGTGCGGATAGCGGTTGTAGTGCTCGGGATTGAGTCCCACCACCTCCAGCAGCCGCTGCACCTCCTTCTTGACGCCGCCCTCGGGCGTGACGCCCTGCAGCTTGAAGGGGGCGCCCACGATCGTGCCGATCGTGTGCCGGGGGTTCAGCGAGGAGTACGGGTCCTGGAAGATCATCTGCATGTCGCGGCGCATCGGGCGCATGGCGCCGACGCCGAGGTGCGTGATGTCCCTCCCCTCGAACTCGACCTTCCCCGCGGTGGGTTCGAGGAGCCGGGTGATCAGCCGGCCCATCGTCGACTTTCCGCAGCCGGACTCCCCGACGACGCCCAGGGTCTCGCCCGCGCGCACCTCGAAGTCGATCCCGTCGACGGCCTTCACCGCACCGGCGCTGCGCTGCAGCATGCCCTTCTTGAGAGGGAAGTGCTTCTGCAGCCCGGTCACCTTGAGCAGCACCTCGCGGGAGGCGGCCTCCGCGGCCTCCGCGACCGCCACGCCGCCCCCGGCAGGCCTCTGCGCCGGAACGTCCACGCCCTTGTCCTCGCTCGTCACGGCCTTGTCCTCGCTCACAGCTTGGGCGCAATCTCTTCGGTCCAGATACGCTCCCGCTGCTCCTGCGACATGTGGCAGGCCGCCCAGTGCCGGCTGCCGACCTCCTGCAGCTCGGGCCGTACGGTGCGGGTCACGTCGTCCTTGGGCACGTCCGCGTACGGGCAGCGCGGGTTGAAGGCGCAGCCCGACGGGATGTTGATGAGCGACGGCGGGGAACCCTTGACCGGGATGAGCCGGTCGGTCTGGTCGCGGTCGAGACGTGGCATCGAGCCCAGCAGACCCCAGGTGTAGGGGTGCCGGGGCTCGTAGAACACCTTCTCGGCCGGTCCGCGCTCGACGCAGCGCCCGCCGTACATCACCAGGATGTCGTCGGCGAGCTCGGCCACGACGCCCAGGTCGTGGGTGATGATGATGACCGCGGAGCCGAACTCCTTCTGCAGATCCCGGATCAGGTCGAGGATCTGCGCCTGGACGGTCACGTCCAGCGCGGTCGTCGGCTCGTCGGCGATCAGCAGCTCGGGGTTGTTGACCAGCGACATGGCGATCATCGCGCGCTGGCGCATCCCGCCGGAGAACTCGTGCGGGTAGCTGTCGACGCGCTTGTCGGGCTGCGGGATGCCGACCCGGTCGAGCATCTCGACCGCGCGCTTGCGGGCGGTCTTCTTGTCCACGTCGTGATGGACCCGGTACGCCTCCACGATCTGCTTGCCGATCGTGTAGTACGGGTGCAGCGCGGACAGCGGGTCCTGGAAGATCATGGCCATGTCGCGGCCACGCAGCCTGCGCACCTCGTCGGGGTCCGCGGACAGCAGTTCCTTGCCGTCCAGCCAGATCTCGCCGGAGACCTGCGCCTTGCGCTTGCCGTACTGGCCCGCGGTGTGCAGGCCCATGATGCCCAGCGACGTGACCGACTTGCCGGAGCCGGACTCGCCGACGATGCCGAGGGTCTTGCCCTTCTCCAGCTGGAAGTTGAGCCCGTCGACGGACTTGACCAGCCCGTCGTCGGTCGGGAAGTGCACCTTGAGGTCGCGCACTTCGAGGAAGGCGGTGGGAGCGGGCGAGCCCGCCGGGGCGGGCTCGCCCAGCGCGGCACCGCTCTTGTGCAGTTCGGTCATCCCAGCCTCACTCGCGGGTCGATGACGGCGTACAGAATGTCGACGACGAGGTTGGCGACGGCGATCGCGAGAGCCGCGAACAGGGTGACGCCGAGGATCACCGGCAGGTCCTTGTTGCTGATGGCCTGGACCGCCGCGAGCCCGAGCCCCGGCAGGTTGAACGTGGATTCGGTGAGCACGGCGCCGCCGAGGAGCACACCGATGTCGAGGCCGAAGACGGTGAGGATCGGCGTCATCGCGGACCGCAGGGCGTGCCGGGTGATGACGGTGCCCTCGCCCAGCCCCTTGGCGCGGGCGGTGCGGATGTAGTCCTCGCCGAGCACTTCGAGCATGGTGGCTCTGGTGAGCCGGGCGTACATCGCGGCGTTCAGGAAGGCGAGCACGATCCACGGCAGGATCAGTGTCTGGAACCAGGTGCCGATGCCGTCGTCGGTGGAGAGGTTGTCGGCGATGTGCACCCAGCCGAGGGTGTGTACGAACAGGCCCATCGCGACCATGCCGGTGAAGAAGATCGGCAGCGAGACACCGCCGAGGGCGGTGGTCATCGCGGCGCGGTCCCAGATGCTGCCGCGCCGGAGCGCGGACACCACACCGGTGGCGACACCACCGAGGAGCCACAGGACGCAGGCTCCGGCGGCGAGTGCGCCGGTGACGGGCAGGGCGTCCTTGAGGGTGGTCCAGACCGGCACCTCGGTGCGGAAGGAATAGCCGAAACAGGGTGCGGCGCAGTGGGTGACGTCGTCACCGTTCGCGTAGTCGCGCCCCATCGGGATGCCCTTGACGAAGTCCCAGAACTGGACGAGAAGGGGGTCGTCGAGACCCAGTTTGATCCGGATGCCCGCGAGCTGCTCGGCACCCGTGGCCTTGCCGGCGAAGAGGACGGCGACGTCCTGACCCGCCCACTTGGGCAGCATGAAGAAGATGGTGAAGGTCGCGAGCAGTACGACGAGCACCATGATGACTACGGCGAACAGGCGCCGGATGAGATAAGCAAGCACTGTGCGCGGCCCGGCGGTGGCCGGGAACCTCGTAGGGTTCCCGACCACCGCCCCGGCCATCACCTGCCCTTCGGACTGGCGGGTTTCGGCGGCGGTGGGGCAGTCAACCGGGTTGACTGCAAATGCTGTTGGCTACAGCAGCGACTACTTGACGACGCCGAGGGAGACGTAGTCGTAACGGCCGCTGTAGGCGTCGGACATGTAGACGTTCGTCAGCCGGTCGCCGCGCCAGGTGATGTTCTTCTCGTAGAGGAAGGGCATCCAGTCGGCCTGGTCGAGGATCCGCTTGTCGAGAGCCTTGTAGACCTCGCCGGCCTTGACCGGGTCGGTCTGCGCGATCGCGTCGTCGAAGAGCTTGTCGATCTGCGGGTCCTTGATCTGCGACTCGTTGTAGTTACCGGTGTCCGACAGGAACCGGCTGTCCCACAGCGGCTGGCCGAAGCCCTGGCCGGACGGGAAGTCCGGGCCCCAGCCGCTCATCGTCATGCCGTAGCCGCGCTTCTTCACGACGGCCGGCGAACCGGTGATGCTGGAGGACTCGGCACCGTCGATCGGGTCGACCTCGACCTTGATGCCGACCTTGCCGAGCTGCTCCTGGAACGCCTCGGCCGCGTCGACCTCACCCGGGTTGTTGTTACGGGCGGTGAGCTTGGTCGAGAAGCCGTCGGGGTGACCGCACTGCTTCAGCTCGTCCTTGGCCTTGGCCGCGTCCGGCTTGCCCTTGCGGGCGAGAATGCCGTACGGGTCGTAGTCGCTGTGGCCCTTGATGGAGGTCGGCAGCGTGCTGTTGGCGATCTCGCCACCGGCGATCTCACCACCGCGGGTCTGCTGGAGGCCGGCGAAGTCCGTGGCGTAGAAGACGGCCTTGCGGCAGTGGACGTCGTCCAGCGGCTTGGCCGTGTGGACGAGGGCGACGTAGCGGACGAAGGACGTCAGCATGTTGTCGACGCTGCCCTTGTGCTTCTGAATGGCGGTGACGCGGCCGGACTGGGTCATGCCGGTGCCGTTGAGGTCGACGTCGTAGTCGCCCTCCATCAGCTTCTTGTCGTTCTCCTCCAGGTTGGCGGAGATCGTCACGGTGATCTTGTCCGGGAGGGCGGCGCGCACCGGGTCCGAGGACTTCTGCCACTTGTCGTTGCGGACGAGGACGATGTTCTTGCCCGGCTTGTACGACTCGAACTTGTACGGGCCCGAGGAGAACGGCCGCTGGGTGTACTTCGCCTTGGTGTCCTCCGACGCCTTCACGGGCGTGCCGGACGGCATGGCGAGGAACTGCTCGAAGTCACCGTTGGGCTTGGGCAGCTTGAAGATGATGGTGCTGTCGTCCGGCGTCTCGATCGCCTTCAGGCCGAGCTTGTCCGGCGACGAGTCCTTGTAGGGGCCCTTGTACTCGCTCTTGGGGTCCAGCGTCTGCTTCAGGTACTGCGGCCCACCGGTGATGGTGTCCGTCGCCCAGATGCGCTCGATGCCGTACTTGACGTCCTTGGAGGTCAGCTTGGAGCCGTCCTCCCAGGTGATGCCGGGGCGCAGCTTGTACGTGTACGTCTTGCCGTCGTCCGAGATCACCGCGGGACCGGTGGCGAGGTCGCCGACCAGCTTGGTGGAGGCGGCACCGGGCTTGGTGTCGTACGTGACCAGCTGGCGGGTGTAGAAGCGCATGAAGTCCCAGGCCATGCCGTAGTAGGCACGCTGGGGGTCGGCGGAGTCGAGGTCCTGCTTGCCGACCATCCTCAGCGTTCCGCCCTTTTTGGTGGACGGGTTGGCGACCTTGTTGAACGCCGCGTTGAACCCGGCGGCCTTCGAGTTGCCGTCGCCGTTGCCGCTGTCATCGCCGCCGCACGCGGTGGTGGTCATCAGCGCCGCGACCACGAGGGCCGCACCAGCGGTGAGCCGTCGCTTCGAGGTAACTGTGGACATTTTCTCGTAACCTCCGAGATCGCGGTCCCAGGCCTTTGCTTGCCGGAGAACCATGGGAAGAGCCACCTGACAGTGCGGCAGGGGCAAGTCGTGGGTTATCGGGTCCCCTTGGGATCCAGGGCGTCGCGCAGCCCGTCCCCGAAGAGGTTGAAGGCCAGCACGGTGATGAAGATCGTCACGCCGGGAAAGACCATGAACATCGGGTCGTGCTCGTACGTCTCCAGGGCATCGCGCAGCATGCCGCCCCAGGAGGCCGTGGGCGGCCGCACACCCGCGCCGAGGAAGCTGAGGGCCGCTTCGGTGAGGATGTTGGTGGGGATCATGAGCGTCGCGTAGACGGTGATCGGTGCCACCAGGTTCGGCAGCAGCTCGCGGAAGAGGATGTGCGCCCGTCCGCCGCCGAGGCTGCGCGCCGCCTCCACGTACTCGCGCTCACGCAGCGAGAGCGTCTGGCCCCGGACGATGCGTCCCACGTACGGCCAGCCGAAGAAGCCGATGACGACGACGAGTACGGCGATGCGCACCCCGCTGCCGGAGAGGCCGAGCAGATCGTCGGGGAGGACCGAGACGAGGGAGATGATGAACAGGAGCTGCGGGAAGGACAGCAGCACGTCCATGACCCGGCTGATCACCGCGTCCACCCAGCCGCCGAAGTATCCGGCGATGATCCCGAAGAGCGTGCCGAGCGCCACCGCGACCAGGGCCGCCAGGAACGCCACGAGGAGCGAGATCCGGGCGCCGTAGACGATCCGGCTGAAGACGTCGCGCCCCTTGTTGGGCTCGACGCCGAAGAGGAAGTCGCCGCTCATACCGCCGAGGGAGCCGGTGGGGAGATTGGTCAGCGGGTCGAGCTTGTCCTGGTGGAAGTCGTTCGGCGGGTGCCCCAGCAGGCCCACGATGAGGGGCGCGAAGACCGCCACCACGATCAGGACGAGGACAACGATGCCACCCGTCAGAGCGACCTTGTCCTGCTTGAGGCGGTTCCAGGCGATCTGCTTGAGGGAGCGCCCCTCGACCTTCTTCGTCCCGGACTCGGCCGCGGGACCACCGGTCGCGATCGGGTCCGCTTCCGTGGTCGGCTCGTGCAATGGTGCCGTCATCGTGGCAAGGACCCCTCTCAACCGGCGGTGGCCGGGCCGAACTGGCCGCCGTGGCGGCGCGGATCAGTCAGTCGTACGCGGAGGCGGCAGGACGCCCTTGGTGCGGGAGTCTTCATTGCTGTTGCGCGAGGTAGCCATACCGTCAGGCGAATGGATGCCTAACCGTGATGCGGTCAGGGGTGTTCCGTTATCCGGACGGATGTGAACGCCCGCCGAACACTGGTCAGTTGAGCTGGAAGAGGGCACGGGAACAGATTCACCCCGCATTCACCATCAGCCATCCCCAGCACGGAAATCCCGGACATGGGGGCATGGAACCGCACAGGGGCCCACGAAGCGCACGGAAGCGCGGCCGCGCACGGCAGGAGTCGGCAAAGCGGTCGGGGATCCGGGAGTTGGTGCCGTACCAGTTCGTCGCGTTCCGGGAATCAGGACCGTACGCATGCATTCCCGGCACACCTGGCACGTACACCTGCATTCCGGGCGCAGAGAGGCGGACGGCTGCTTCCCGGGCGGCTCCGGTATCTACGGCTGCGCTGCGGGCAGGCTCAGTACGCGCCCTGCGGCGGGTAGCCGTAGCCGGCCGCCGGGGCGTGGGCCTCGCGGTCGTAGAACGGGCGGGTGTTGGCGCGCAGCCACATCGCGACGGGGTCGTACTCGTCGGACATCGCGACCGTGGAGACGGGCAGCCCGTCCGGGACCGCGCCGATCGACTGCTGCATCATCGCGCGCACCGCGTCGACCGAGGTCTGGCTCGTGTCGTAGAGATCGAGGCCGATGGCGAGATACGGGACGCCGAGCGCGGGCTGCACCCAGGCACGGCGCAGCGAGCGGATCGCGGGGGTGCGATGGGCGTTCTGCGTGAGCAGGGCGTAGAACTGCGGGATCTCGATGGCGGGCTCGGTGAGCCGGAGCGGACCCGCGGGCATCCGGTCGAGACCGGTGGCGATCCGGCGCAGGTCCAGCCAGGGGATGCCCACGCCGCCGCCCGGGGCATGCGGGTTGAGCCAGATGCCCCAGCGGTCCGGGAAGAGGGCGCGGGCGATGTCGCGGCCGGTGACCAGCTCGTGGGCCCGGTTCCAGCCGCTGACCGAGAGCTCCTGGGCGGAGGTCACACAGGGGGCGTAGCCGAGGCCGTCGACCTCCATGTTCCCGTACTGGGCGTCGGGCGAGCCGGCCTGGCCGTGCCAGAGGAGCATCCAGATCCGGTCGTGCGCGAGGGCCTGCAGCAGCGCCTCGTACGCGTCGTAGCGCCCGGGCGTCACTTGGCGCAGCATGTGCTCGACCTGCCCGGCCGCCGCGGTGCCTGACGCACTCACCTGGTCCCGCCCCTCTTCGATCCACTGTGTCGGCCCGCCGCTCCCGGGCACACGGGTGCGGCATGATGCCGTGGCACCAGCCATCAAACCAGCTTATGCGCCGGTCCTGACACCGACTTGACGCCTCGGGCCGGCGCAGTGATCCACTCCGGAGCCGTCCGCGGGCGCCGTCCCGGGTGCTACTCGCCCGCGCGCTGGTAGAACGGCCGGAGCTTCTCCCGCATCCAGTCCCCGACCGGATCCTGCGCCACATCGAGCAGGACCAGATTGACCGGCCAGGGCACCTCGACGCGGCCGAGCGCACGGCCGAGGGCGTCCATCGGGGCGGTGCGGTCGGCGCCCTCCCAGGTGGAGAGCTCGACACCGATGAAGAGGACGGGCTCACCGCCCTCGATGCTGGCCAGGGTCCGGCGGGCGGTGCGCACGACGCCGCTCTCCTCGAACTCGCCGGCCGCCGCGGCGAGGAAGTCGACGGGCTCTTCCTTCCAGTCCGGCTCGTACAGCCGGACGCGGCCTCCGCCGGCCGGTCCGTCCAGCGGGGTGCGTCCGGCGCGGCAGAGCTCGGCCACGGCGGGCGGCGGCAGCGGCATCCCGACGGCGCCGCCCGGGTTCACCGCCACACCGAGCTGCGGGGGCAGTCCGCGGGCGAACTCGCGGGCGGGCGCGACGGTGAAGGACATGGAGGTACCGACACAGCTGAGGAACTGCTGCTCGGAGCTGAACACGGGAACGTACGCGGCGCCCTCGATCTCCAGCGTCGGCAGGTCCAGGTCGGGGGAGTCGGGTCCGCCGCCGTTGGGCAGGGGCACCCAGACCTGGCTGCGCCCGAGCACCTCGACGAGCCGTCCGCCCGCCTCCGGGCTGCCCACCGAGGCCATCAGCACCTCTTCGAGCTCATTGGCGGGCCATCCGCCCTGCGGATGGGACTGGCCCTGCGCCGGAATGTCCACTGCTTCCCCTTCTTCCCCGAGCCTTCCGGCAGAAGGTTAACGTCCGGCTCCCGGGCCCTGTGCGTCGGCGAAAGCGATCCGGTCCAGCCGCCCCGCCGCCGCGCGGTCCAGCAGCACCGCCGAGGCGCACCCGGGCGGCAACAGGCCGGTCCCGGCGTCCCGCAGCAGCCTTCCCACCGCCCTGCGGTGCCGGGCGAACGCGTATCCGGAGACGCCGCGCCCGCGCTCCCGCTGGCCCTCCCTCGCCGTACGTGGCGTGACGTCGAGCAGGACGAGGTGGAGCACCCGGCCCCGGCGCCGCGCCGCACGGGCCAGCCAGCCGCGTACCCATGCCTGGGTTCCGCAGTCGTGGACGACGACGGACTCACCGGAGCGCAGCACCCGCCACAGCCTCCGGTAGTGGGCGACGCGGACGAAGGGGCGGTAGACGGCATACGGGAGTAACCGGGGCACGATCCGCGCCCAGTGGTCCCGGGTGTCCTGGGAGTCGATGGCGTGGGCCGTCGTCACCGCCCGCCGGATGAGCGTCGATTTGCCGCTGCCGGGCAGCCCGGAGACCACCACCACGTCGCCCGCGCCGAAGCGCAGGCTGCGCGGGCTGCGCCCGGCCCGCTCCCGGAGGTCCCGCACCACGGGCGTGTGCGGACGGGGCGTACCGGTGGCCGGTGCCCCCGGTTGTGCGGGCATCGCGCCGTGCGCGGCCTCCGTGGTCGTCGCGTACCGCTGCAGCGTCATCGCCCCTCCCCCTGTCGGGTCACCCCACACATGCCCCTGAAGTGTAAAGAAAAGGTAATGCAGCACAACCGTCCACGCCGCTGATTCCTGTGAGGGACCGGGGCCCCACTCCGGCGCGATGCGTGCGATGATGACCCGGCCAACTCCATAAAGGCCGCTTGAATCCGCGCGGGAGAGTTCCGGTCACTGCATGTGCCGGGCGCCGAAGGAGCAAGTTCCTCCCTTGAATCTCTCAGGCCCCGTACCGCGTGGATGAGGCAGATCTGAAAAGCGGGCCGCTCCGCGGCCCCACCCAAGGTGCAAGCCGAACCCTTCGGGGGCTCTCGGCGAACCTCTCAGGTTCCGATGACAGATGGGGAGGGATTGTCCTCGTCGTCATGCCCCGGGAGCCACATCCATGAGCACCGCCCCCCGTCTCACTGCCCTCGATGCCCTGCACCGTTCGCTGGGCGCGACCATGACCGACTTCGCGGGCTGGGACATGCCCCTGCGGTACGGCAGCGAGCGCGACGAGCACAACGCGGTCCGCACCAGGGCCGGTCTCTTCGACCTGTCGCACATGGGCGAGATCACCGTCACCGGCCCCGAGGCCGCGGCCTTCCTGAACTTCGCGCTGGTCGGCAACATCGGCACCGTCGCCGTGGGCCGCGCCCGCTACACGATGATCTGCGCCGAGGACGGCGGCATCCTGGACGACCTGATCGTCTACCGCCTCGGAGAGGACGCGGCCCCCGAATATCTGGTCGTGGCCAACGCCGGGAACGCCCAGACCGTGCTGGACGCGCTGACCGCGCGGGCCGGCGGCTTCGACGCCGCGGTGCGCGACGACCGCGACGCGTACGCGCTGCTCGCCGTCCAGGGCCCCGAGTCCCCCGCCATCCTGGCCGCCGTCACCGATGCCGACCTGGACGGGCTGAAGTACTACGCCGGTCTGCCCGGCACGGTCGCCGGTGTCCCCGCACTGATCGCCCGTACCGGCTACACCGGCGAGGACGGCTTCGAGCTGTTCGTCGCCCCCGTCCACGCCGAGCAGCTGTGGAAGGCCCTCACCGAGGCGGGCGCCTCGCGCGGCCTGATCCCGTGCGGGCTCTCCTGCCGCGACACGCTGCGCCTGGAGGCCGGCATGCCGCTCTACGGGCACGAGCTGACCACCGGGCTGACCCCGTTCGACGCCGGTCTCGGCCGGGTCGTGAAGTTCGAGAAGGAGGGCGACTTCGTCGGCCGCGAGGCCCTGCGGGCCGCCGCCGAGCGCGCCGAGGCCGCCCCGCCCCGCAAGCTGGTCGGACTGATCGCCGAGGGCCGCCGCGTGCCCCGCGCCGGCTACCCCGTTGTCGCCGTGGGCGGGACCGGCAGCGAGGTCGTCGGCGAGGTCACCTCGGGCGCCCCCTCGCCCACCCTGGGCAAGCCGATCGCCATCGCGTACGTGGACGCCGCACACGCCGCGCCCGGCACCGCGGGCGTCGGAGTGGACATCCGGGGCAGCCACGAGCCGTACGAGGTCGTGGCTCTGCCGTTCTACAAGCGTCAGAAGTGACGCATTCGCGTCTCACACCGTAAGACCACCGTTCATCAGCACTCCCCCGCGTACAGGAGAATTCAGGTCATGAGCAACCCCCAGCAGCTGCGTTACAGCAAGGAGCACGAGTGGCTGTCGGCCGTCGAGGACGGTGTGGCCACGATCGGTATCACCGAGTTCGCCGCCAACGCGCTCGGCGATGTCGTCTACGCCCAGCTCCCCGAGGTCGGTGACACCGTGACCGCGGGCGAGACCTGTGGCGAGCTGGAGTCGACCAAGTCGGTGAGCGACCTGTACTCGCCGGTGACCGGTGAGGTCACCGAGGCGAACCAGGACGTCGTGGACGACCCGTCGCTGGTGAACTCCGCTCCGTTCGAGGGCGGCTGGCTGTTCAAGGTACGTATGGCGGAGGAGCCGAAGGACCTGCTCTCCGCAGACGAGTACACCGAGTTCTCCGGCAACTAAAGACCCCAAGGGACCACCTGATGTCGCTTCTCAACTCATCCCTCCACGAGCTGGACCCCGACGTCGCCGCCGCCGTCGACGCCGAGCTCCACCGTCAGCAGTCCACCCTCGAAATGATCGCCTCGGAGAACTTCGCTCCGGTCGCGGTCATGGAGGCCCAGGGCTCCGTCCTCACCAACAAGTACGCCGAGGGCTACCCCGGCCGCCGCTACTACGGCGGCTGCGAGCACGTCGACGTCGTCGAGCAGATCGCCATCGACCGCATCAAGGCGCTGTTCGGCGCCGAGGCCGCGAACGTCCAGCCGCACTCCGGTGCGCAGGCCAACGCCGCCGCGATGTTCGCGCTGCTGAAGCCGGGCGACACGATCATGGGCCTGAACCTGGCCCACGGCGGTCACCTGACCCACGGCATGAAGATCAACTTCTCCGGCAAGCTCTACAACGTGGTCCCGTACCATGTCGACGACACCGGTGTCGTGGACATGGTCGAGGTCGAGCGCCTGGCCAAGGAGTCCAAGCCGAAGCTGATCGTGGCCGGCTGGTCCGCGTACCCCCGCCAGCTGGACTTCGCCGCCTTCCGCCGCATCGCGGACGAGGTCGGCGCGTACCTGATGGTCGACATGGCGCACTTCGCGGGCCTGGTGGCCGCGGGTCTGCACCCCAACCCGGTGCCGTACGCCCATGTCGTCACGACCACCACGCACAAGACCCTCGGCGGTCCGCGCGGTGGTGTCATCCTGTCCACGCAGGAGCTGGCCAAGAAGATCAACTCGGCGGTCTTCCCGGGCCAGCAGGGTGGTCCGCTGGAGCACGTGATCGCGGCCAAGGCGGTCTCGTTCAAGGTCGCGGCGACCGAGGAGTTCAAGGAGCGCCAGCAGCGCACCCTGGACGGCGCCCGCATCCTCGCCGAGCGCCTGGTCCAGCCGGACGTCACCGAGGTCGGTGTCTCCGTGCTGTCCGGCGGTACGGACGTCCACCTGGTCCTGGTCGACCTGCGCAACTCCGAGCTGGACGGCCAGCAGGCCGAGGACCGGCTGCACGAGCTGGGCATCACGGTCAACCGGAACGCCATCCCGAACGACCCGCGGCCTCCGATGGTCACCTCGGGTCTGCGGATCGGTACGCCGGCCCTGGCCACCCGCGGTTTCCAGGCCGCGGACTTCACCGAGGTCGCGGACATCATCGCGTCGGCCCTCAAGCCGGCCTACGACGCGGAGGCCCTGAAGGCCCGCGTCGTCGCGCTGGCCGAGAAGTTCCCGCTGTACCCCGGCCTGAAGTAGTCCGGCGCACAGACCGTCCCGAAGTGGTCCGGGACGTAATTCGGGACACAGTTCGGCACCTTTCGGGCGGGGCACCGCGCACACTGGGCAGTGAGCGCGGTGCCCCACCCCTTGTCCCCGCTGTTCTTCGGACCGACCGGTCCGTACCGCATCACCCGGCAGACGACGACGTCTACCAACCCTGAGGAGTCTTCCGTGGCCATCTCGGTCTTCGACCTGTTCTCGATCGGCATCGGCCCGTCCAGCTCCCATACGGTCGGCCCGATGCGCGCCGCCCGTATGTTCGCGCGCCGGCTGAAGAACGAGGGCCTCATCGCCCACACCGCCTCCGTACGCGCGGAGCTGTACGGCTCCCTCGGCGCGACCGGTCACGGCCACGGCACCCCCAAGGCGGTCCTGCTCGGCCTGGAGGGCGAGTCGCCCCGCACCGTCGACGTGGAGTCCGCCGACGACCGGATAGAACGCATCCGCACCACCGGCCGGATCAGCCTGCTCGGCATGCACGAGATCGGCTTCGACGCCGACGAGCAGCTGATCCTGCACCGCCGCAAGGCCCTCCCGTACCACGCCAACGGCATGACGCTCTTCGCCTTCGACCGGGACGGCTCGACGCTGCTGGAGAAGACCTACTACTCGGTCGGCGGCGGCTTCGTCGTGGACGAGGACGCAGTCGGCGAGGACCGGATCGTCCTCGACGACACCGTGCTGAAGCACCCCTTCCGTACCGGCGACGAACTGCTGCGGCTCTCCCAGGACACCGGCCTGTCCATCTCCTCGCTGATGCTGGAGAACGAGAAGGCCTGGCGCACCGAGGACGAGATCCGCTCGGGCCTGCTGGACATCTGGCACGTCATGCAGGCCTGCGTCTCGCGCGGCATGTCCCGCGAGGGCATCCTGCCCGGCGGCCTCAAGGTCCGTCGCCGCGCCGCGAACACCGCCCGCCAGCTGCGCGCCGGGGGCGACCCGCAGGCCCACGCGATGGAGTGGATCACCCTCTACGCGATGGCGGTCAACGAGGAGAACGCGGCAGGCGGCCGCGTCGTCACCGCGCCCACCAACGGCGCCGCGGGCATCATCCCGGCCGTGCTGCACTACTACATGAATTTCGCGGCCGGCGGCGCCACCGAGGCGGAGAAGGCGGACGGCGTCGTCCGCTTCCTCCTCGCCGCCGGAGCCATCGGCATGCTCTTCAAGGAGAACGCCTCCATCTCCGGCGCCGAGGTCGGCTGCCAGGGCGAGGTCGGCTCCGCCTGCTCGATGGCCGCGGGCGCCCTCGCCGAGGTTCTCGGCGGCACCCCCGAGCAGGTCGAGAACGCCGCCGAGATCGGCATGGAGCACAACCTCGGTCTGACCTGCGACCCGGTCGGCGGTCTCGTCCAGATCCCCTGCATCGAGCGCAACGGCATGGCCGCGGTCAAGGCCGTCACGGCGGCGAAGATGGCGCTGCGCGGCGACGGCAGCCACAAGGTCTCCCTGGACAAGGTCATCAAGACCATGAAGGAGACGGGCGCGGACATGAGCGTGAAGTACAAGGAGACGGCGCGCGGCGGGCTCGCGGTGAACATCATCGAGTGCTGACGGGATGGGCCCTGACCTGCGCATTTGAATCTTTCAGCGCTGTCGTGGCCTGCCCCGCTTACCTGGCGGAAAGTCCCTGGGAAGTCCCCGGGACAGGCCTGACTCGCGTCTGTCGGCCTCGGCAGCGACGCGGGGCCCGCGGACTGCCCGCGTTCCACGTCCGCCGCCACCGCTGGACCGGCCGGACACCGACCCGCAGGTCCTTGGCGATCACCGCACTCGGCTCGCCCAGGGCGAGCCGGTCCGCGGCCTGGAGCCATGACCCCTCACGGAGCTCCTGCCGTTCGGCGGTCGACCCACCCCTTTGTGAACAGCTCATGCCCCGGTGACACCCAGCAGGCGACCAGCCGTCAGCTTCTACGACACCATGAGCTCGACCTCGGTAATTGTCTGAAGAGGACAATCTCTCGCTTTCGAATCGGTCAACTCCTGCCCCGAGTTCCCTTCTGCACTCTGACATGATCTCCATGAGAGCAAGTCAGGGACTATGTAGCATCTATACAACTCAAGGAGGCTCGCGTGACCCGTAACGGTCGTGTGCTGGTGACCGGCGTCGGTGCGATGACGCCGCTGGGAGCCGATGCGCCGTCGTCGTGGTCGGGACTGCTGGACGGTAAGTCGGGGGTGCGCTTCCTGGAGGAGGAGTGGGCCACGGACCTGCCCGTGCACGTTGCGGCCGGGCTCACGGTGGACCCCGCCTCCCTGCTTCCGAGGACCGAGGCCAGGAAGCTGGACCGCGGTGAGCAGGTCGCCATCCTCAGTGCGCGCGAAGCTTGGCAGGACGCCGGTGCTCCGCAGGTCGAGCCGGAACGACTCGCCGTCGTCATTGGTACGGGGACCGGTGGCATCCTCACCACGCTGGGGCAGGACGACATCTTCGAACGCGCCGGGATTCGCCGGCTGTCGCCGTTCGCGGTCCCCATGCTGATGCCCAACGGGCCGGCTGCCTGGGTGAGCATGGACCTGGGCGCGAGGGGAGGCGCCAGGACTCCGGTGAGTGCCTGTGCGTCCGGGGCGGAGGCCCTTGCCCTGGGGCAGGATCTGATCCGCAGCGGGCGGGCGGACGTGGTCGTCGCAGGTGGGGTGGAGGCATGCCTGCACCCCTTCACCATCGCGGCATTCGCCCAGATGAAGGCCCTGTCGACGCAGTCCGTGGACCCGGAGACCGTGTCCCGCCCATTCGACGTAGCGCGGTCCGGGTTCGTCATGGGCGAGGGCGCGGGGATGATGGTGCTCGAACGCGCCGAGTTCGCCCGGGCCCGTGAAGCACGTGCCTACGGCACGCTGGCCGGCAGTGCCGTGAGTTCGAGCGCGCAGCACATCACGGCCTCCGACGCGGAAGGTCAGACCTTCGCCATGGAACTGGCGCTGCGCGACGCCGGCCTGGCGCCGGCGGACATCGGGGTCGTGCACGCCCACGCCACCTCGACGGAGTCCGGTGACCTGGCGGAGGCCGAGGCGATCGGCCGAGTGATCGGCAGCCACGCCGTGGTGACGGCGACGAAGTCGATGACAGGTCACATGATGGGCGCGTCCGGAACAGTTGGCGCCATGGCCGCCCTGTTCGCACTCAAGGACGGCACGGTGCCGGCCACACGCAACCTCGACGAACTCGACCCGCGCGTGGACCTGGACGTGGTCCGCGGTGAGCGGCGCACCGGTCAGTGGTCTGCCGCCCTGACCAACTCGTTCGGGTTCGGCGGACACAACGTCAGTCTCGTCTTCACCAATTGACATCCTCCCCGCTCTGAAGGGCGGGGATTCCTGGCTCAGGCTGCCTGCGGGAGCGGCGCTCCCGGAGGTCTTACGCCCTCAACGCCAGCCGGGATGAGACCAGCCCGGATCAGCATCA
>NZ_JBIBVN010000025.1:0-116230 GCF_043080425.1 Streptomyces sp. NPDC015032
GCCTGCGGCTGTTCTCCGCCGCCCAGCTGGTCACCACCGGCCGCCGCCGCTGGCTCCGCTTCACCGCCCGGTGGCCCTGGACGGATGTGATCACCGCGCGATCCAGCGACTCGTAGCCCTGCCGAACCCCGGCTGACCAGCAACTCCGACCGTCCCGACGAGCCTCAGCAACATCCCGGAGCCGTGGAACCCCGGCGCCCACCCGACGTGACAGCCGGGCCGCCAACCTGCCCCAGCCACGAAATTCCGCACCTCGCAAGCACGGAGCCCCCGTCAGCGAACCGACGAGGGCTCATGAACGATCGAGGCTATGGGAACGGTCTTGAAAACCGTCGTGGCGCGAGTCACCGTGGGTTCAAATCCCACACCCACCGCAGCAGGTCAGAGAAGGTACTGATCAGAAGGGGTGTCCCGACCAGGGGCACCCCTTCGTCATGGGGCCTGTCTCACCCTGAACCGCCCGTGTGCCGCTTTGGATCACCGTGTGTGGACCAGGCGTGGACCAAGAGGCGCCACGTAACCGCGCCGCAACGACTGCGAGGCGTGCGAGGGTTCCGGCACCAAGGATGCCGCTGGCAAGACACTCACGATCACCGACGGCGCCAGGCTCGTCATGCTTCACTGCCGGCGCGAGGGCTGGGCCCTGCCCGAGTGGGCGTAGGCGCGCAGGGGCACAACAAGTTCCACGAGTAAGTCCGCACCTGCACCGCACATGTCTTTGCCCGCGTCCACCCCGCCATGCTTGGCATTGCAGGGACGCACAACTCGGCCTCACTGGGTAGACCAGCGGGCCGTACGGCGGCCCGTTATACCTGAGGCAACTCCATGACTATTTAGGGCCAATCCTCAGGAGGCAAGCACGGCCGCGGGCAGAGACCGAACGATTGATCCTATGTTCAACCGAATATTCTCTTGAATATCAAGTCGAACTCGCATTCAGGATCCCCGGCAAATGAATCTAGTTTTCTGAGTTCGTCCGCGGTCGTGTAGGTGTCGCAGAAAGACTGCGCCTTCGCAATCTTTTCACCCTTAATAGAGTCTGGGTAGTAGCTTTCGATCGCACCCTTTTGTAGCACGAAGATGCCTTCTGCGCGAAGGCTGTCAGCCAGCCTCATCTTAGCTTCGAGTAGTTCGGGAGGATCGGCTGCTGCTAGCTCATCAAGCCGCTTTTGCGAGTTCGCGTGAGAGAAGAAGATCTCCACCTCCTTAGCGAGGTCATCCCACTCGCAGAGACCGTTCTTATGGTCCTCTGCTCTCTGGGTGACGCTCTCCCAGACGGACTTTATGTCCGGCGACTTCTGGAGAGCTCGAAGGTGGTCGCTTTTGATCTTTGCGTCGTCTGAAAAATCTGGTTTGGCGAACTGGTGAAGCTTATCCATAACGGACTGGCGAAGGGCGGCGGATTCTGCGCTCGCACCGAGTTTGTTGAAGCTCTTCAGTAGCGAATCCAGATCCGTCAGAGCGAAGACGGTCACCCCGAATGCTTCAAAGAACTTCCGGTATCGCTCAATGCTGCCCTTACCGCCTACTTTGGCGACTGCCACGCCGCGCTTATCGAAGTCCCACTCTGGGCTGAGCGTGCGTGCAATATGGGGAATCAGGATCTGATCGCTGTCACCCTCTACGAGGAGGACTGCGTCGCAGAAGAATGCTGCGTCGTTGTTTTCCTGGGTGATGATTTGGAACTGATCGCGAGCGTCCATATTGGTTAGATCGATGGATAGCGCCTGACCTGCCGGCGGGGATTGTGTCTGATCCTTGACCAGCTTCACGAAGGTTCCAGTGGCGTGTGCCGAATAGAACTGCGATGAATGGGTCGTCACGAGCACGTCGTTGTACTCGGAGAAGATCTTCAGGGCATCGAAGAGTTGCCGCTGAGCTCTGGGGTGCAGGAAGACCTCGGGCTCTTCGAATAGGAGCAGGCACGGCCGCGCCTCCGCCTGATCATGTTTTTCAGACCGGAGTTCCACATAAGCTCGAAGAATGGCAAACGTGACTGAGCGCTTGAGTCCGTCTCCCTTTGTGTTGAAGTGGCCGCTTACGCCATCATCGATAGAGATGGAAGCGCCCGACAGCAGACTGCGTAGAGTGGGAGGGGGTACCGATATGGCCACTGATGCGCCAGGAAATGATTGCTTGAGATTTCGCTCAATCGCATCCTCTACAGCACGAACTTCCGGCATCCGGTCATCTCTTGCTATCCCCTCAGAATCAACGGTGACGTTGAGTGCGCTTTGGAGATCGTCAAAGAGCTGTGCCACTTTGCCGAGCTGTGGTTCGATCTGTCCAAAGAGGATTGTCAATAGCTTTCCGAAAGTCGCGCTCTCGCTCGTCTTTAGTTCGTCGCTGAGTTCCTTCACTGCCGGGATGTAGATTACGTCAGGGAGGAAAGGGGTGGCCGAGCTCGCGATGCCCGTGGGAAGAGGGACCTCGCCGTCTTTCATCGCCTCTGGGGGGAGGGCCTGCGAGTACTCCTCAAACCAGTTGCGAAAAGCAACCTTGGTGACCCTCCCGTTATCGGGGATCGGGTATTCAGGGTACTGATACGCGACGGCCTCTTTCAGATGGTCACCCGCGCTGACGGATATGACCTCTTCCATGGCTGGCTTGGTAAAGCGATCCTCTGTCGGGACCTGGGTGAGTATCTTTACTTGCATCTTGCCGTCGTGTGGATACTCTCGGACGAGGGTCATCTGTCCGTCGACTACGTACTTCTCGATCCTTTTTCGGTGCTCGTAGTCAAGGCGATCCAGGTCTGAGGAACTGACGTCGCAGAATGTCGCGTGAATGCGTACAGAGTGAGACGTGTCGTAGTAGTCCGAATCCGAGAGCTTTGGCCCCTGAAGGAAGGTGTGCAGTGCTTGGACCACGGAGGATTTTCCAGCGCTATTCTCGCCGATTAGGCATGCGAACCTGGATATGTAAATTTCAACATCGCGGAGGCTTCTGAAGTTCTCGATGCGAAACTTTGAAATGCGCATGACGGTCCCGGGCTCGCTGGGTTGGCTGCGAGGTGCCGCCCACAGGTGACAGTGGCCCCTCTGGCATCCGGAGCTTACAAGTCGTCAACTTGCTGCACACCGAAATTCCCAAAGGTGTGGACCTTTTGCGTAGTTTACTACTTATAGCCCCATTGGTTCCTGTCATCGGTACGGAGGGCGTGCTCAATCTGCTGGTTGGCGTGGTCCTGGTTGCGGTGGAGGGCCTTGGCGTAGAAGCGGAAGGGCACGGCGATGCTGTGGCCGGCACGGCGGGCGACCTCGGCCGGGGAGACGCCGGACTCCAGCCAGAGGGAGATGCAGGCGGCACGGAGTCCGTACGGGACCTCGGCGAGAGGCGTCTTGGCTTCCTGTTCGGTGAGGACGGCTTCCCGGGCGGCCTTCCAGGTGTCGCCGTACTCCTTGCTGAGCAGGCCGCCGTTCCGGACAGCTCGGAAGAGTCGTCCGTCTTCGGCCGTGCCGAACTCCTTTATGTGGTCACGGATCAGGCGGACGAGGACCGGGGGATGGGCACCTCGCGGGTGGCCCGGCGGGCGCGCTTCTTGAGGCTGCGGGAGTCGTACGACTCGCCCGAGTCGGTCCAGCCGGAGCCGACACGCGCCGAGCTGGACGACAGGACGACTTGGCCCCAGCCCTCCTCGGGCAGGGTGAAGTCGGACGCCCGGAGCGTCACGGCCTCGCCGGGGCGGGTTGCCGCGTAGTAGATGCACCCGAAGAACGCCTTGAGATGCTTCCCACGATCACCTTGTGCTCCTACGGCATCGATCAGTTTCCTGGCGAGAGCCGGGCCAGGCACGTAGCGGAAATCGATCTCGTCGTCCGTCTCGGGCGGAGTCCAGTCCACCTTGGCCAGTGGAAGCGACGGCAGGCGTTCCAACTCGTCGGCCTAGCAAAGGCAGTTGCTGAAAACGGGCACCTTGCAGTTCACCGTGTTGTCCGCCGCAGCGGTGCCGTCCATCTTGCGGGCCAGCGCATCCAGGGCGGACCGGACGACGGCTGGCGTGTTCAAGGCAGAGATGTCCACGGACTTGCGTTCGATCCAGTCGAGGGCCCGTGAAGAACCCCGACAGCCGCCCCACGGTGGGCACGGCCAGCAGGAGCGGGGTGCATGTCAGGTCCGCGCCGGTCACCGCGGATTGCCGTTCAACCAGCTGTGGCTGGGGCGGTCGGCCTCCACGGCTTTACCCACTTGTTCGGGCCGGGGCCCGCGTCGGGCAAGTCCAGGGGGCCACTCGTTCAAATTCCGGGCAGGGGCAAAGCCTGCCCGAGTTGCCGGGCCAGCGTACGGCCCCCTGAACATGCCCGACCCCAACTCGAAGAGGACACCGGCCAAAGCCGCTCCGGCTGGCC
Organism: Streptomyces sp. NPDC015032; assembly: GCF_043080425.1. Classification (NCBI taxonomy): domain Bacteria; kingdom Bacillati; phylum Actinomycetota; class Actinomycetes; order Kitasatosporales; family Streptomycetaceae; genus Streptomyces; species Streptomyces sp. NPDC015032. The sequence goes on from NZ_JBIBVN010000025.1 coordinate 4,350, forward strand.
GCTCGCTCGGCTTACCCGCGTGGAGGGTTCGGTTCAACCAGCCTTGCGGTGCGCGTGCCAGGCGTTGGCGGCATTCGAGAGGCGGAGGGTCCACGGGTCGGGGTCGGCGGTGCTGATCTCGGACCAGACGTTGGCGTTGGCGGCGGCGAAGGCGGTGATGCCTTCGGCGGGGGCGGTGTGCCAGGAGGGGATCTCGGCGGCCCAGCGCTCGGCGGATGCGGGGGTGTGGCCGGTGGCGATGAGCCAGACGACCCAGTAGCCGACGTCGAGCCAGGCCGCTCCGCGGGTGGCCCAGGCCCAGTCGACCAGGCGGGCCCGGTCGCCCGCCGGGGCGTGGTCGTCGACGAGGACGTTGGCGTTGTTCAGGTCGGTGTGGAGGAGGTGGGGTCCGGCGAAGAAGCGGAGGTCGTCCGGGTGGGCGACGTAGCGCTCCAGGCGCTGTTCGGCGAGGCGGAGTTCGATGCCGGGGCAGGGGGTCTCGCCGAGGCGGCGCAGGAGGGCGGCGACTTCGGGGAGGTCGGGGGAGCCGGGGGCGTAGTCGGCGTGGTGGCCGGTGAGGGCTTCGAAGCCGAGGAGGTCCCAGCCGGCGGTCTCGACGCGCCAGCGGAGGGCGGGGGCCAGGCCGCCGAGGAAGGGGGCGACCGAGGCTTCCCGGTGCTGGGTCCAGGCGCGGGGGTGGTCGGTGCGTAGACCCTTGATGTGCCAGGTGCCCGTGGCGGAGGTGACGCGGGCCGCGATCTCGCTGTTGAAACCCTCGGCCGTTTCCTCGACCGTGAGGAGGGGGCCGGTGTACTCCTCGATGGCGATACGGGCGGCGGGCGGCAGTTGGTCGAGGCCGATGCGGGTGGTCGCCATGGGGCTTCACTCTTCCAGGGGGGTAGTGGTGCGGGGGGCTCCGGACGGAAGAACGTCCGGAAGCCCCCGCGGTTCTGTGCGGCCGGTTGTCTACCGGTACGGGTTGTCGTCGTTGCAGCCGGGGATGGCGCCTTCGGTCAGTACCTCCAGGTCGTCCAGGAGGATGACCCCCTCGTGCTCCTCCGGGGCCGGCGGCCGGGGGCTGATCTCTACCATGACAGCGGTCATGACACTTCCTCGCTTCCGTGTTGGCAGTAGGTGTTCAGTGGTGCCTTCGCCTCCTGGTACGCCTTGGCGAGCGGTCGGCAGACCCGGCAGGTGCCGGAGAGCTGACAGCCGCCGCAGCCATCGGTGCGAAGCATCTGGGCATCGGCGATGCCGGGCAGACGGAGCAGTCCGTCCAGGCCCTCGGTCATGAGGTCGACGGGGTTCTCGCGGCCGACCTTGCACATGGTCGCGAGGCCGTGCGGGTCGACGTGGAAGAAGGTGTGGCCGGCGGGGCAGCCTTTGAAGACGCTGGTTTTGTCCAGGAAGCCGGGGGCCTGCGCGGCCAAGGGCTCGGGGGTCCCCGTGTACGTGGGGGAGATCGTGCCGTACTCCTGGCGGCCCGCCCCGTACCGCTCGGTGAGGGCCCGCATGGCGTCCAGCTCGTGGGCGTTGTGCCGAGTGATGATCAGCGCCAGTTCCAGCGCGATGCCGGCCTCGCGCGCCGCGACGAGCCCCTTCTCGACCAGCTTGAACGCTCCCGGCTTGCGGGTGAGCGAGTCGAAGCTGTCCGGGGTCGCCCCGTAGAGGGAGACGGTCACCTTGTGCGGCGGCAGCTCGCGCAACAGGCCGATGATCTCGGGTCGGTGGAGCCGGGAGCCGTTGGTCAGGATCTCGATCAGCATCCCGGAGCGGTGGGCGAGCGTGTACGCGTCCACGAAGTCCCGGTCGATCAGCGGCTCGCCGCCCGTGAACTGGAGCCACAGCACCCCGGCGTCCCGCAGCAGGTGCAGGAGCCGGACCTTGTCAGGCCAGGGCAGCCCCTCGAACTTCCGCTCCGCGAGGTAGCAGTGCTCGCAGTCGAAGTTGCAGCCCTTGTTGATCTCGTACGTGGCCCGGCCGTAGCCGAGGCCGGTCTCGGAGCGTACGAGAACGGTGTCCCGCATCACCGTGTCCGCCAGGTCCAGGCCCCAGGCCGTGCGGGCGTGGTCGAGGAGCCAGACCGGCAGAGGCCGGCTGCTCCCGGCGGTCGAGGCCAGCTCCTCGTACAGCGTCCGGGGGATGCGCATACCGCCCTTGGCACCGGGGCGGGCGATCAGGAACGTTCCGTTGTACGGGCTCGCGATCAGCTGGTGCACGAGACCTCCTCCAGGGCGTCTTCCCAGGTGTGCTGCTTGGCGTGGTCGGCGAACAGACAGCAGCCCTCACCGTCAGGACCTGGGGCGGCCACCGGGCAGTCCGGCAGTACGGCAAGTTCCGCCTCGTCCGTCCCGTGCCAGCGGAGCCACAGCGCGGTCCCGTACGCGCCGGCGTCGGTGAGGAGACCGAAGTGGTCACCTTCGTCGTGCGCGGACAGCTGGCACTGCACCGCCCTGTCGACGTACGGGGCGGCCGACTTCTCCCGCGCTTCCCGTGCCAGGGCGCAAGGCACCCGGCGCCAGTGCGCGCACCGCATCACGACACCGTCCGGAAGGACGCGACGGCATTCCGTTCCTGCTGCGAGCACCGGGGGCAGACGCACGGCGGGAAGCGGCCCGGGTTCTCGGGAACGACCGGGTCCTCGCCCACGCGTACCTCGGTGAGAGACCCCCACGTCTGGCCGGAGTCGCGGGAGACCTGCAACGTCATCCGTACGTCGTCCTGTTCGTTCGCCATGGCCAGGAGCATCGCGATCCACGGGCCCGGCCAGAAAGGCCAAGCGGATTACCCAACGTGGGTAACATCACCCTTGGTTGACCAAGTGCAGCGATCCGTAATCCTCATGCCGGAGCGTGCCCGATGCCCGATCCATCCCGCTCGAAGGAACTCCCGGTCAGCCTGCTCACGGACCCAGTGACGATCGAGGCATGCCAGGCCAGAGACTTCGGCCGCATCTTCCAACTGGTCAAGGCACGAGCCGGTATCTATCCGTCGATGATCGCGCGCCGCTGCGACCTGACCCCGAGCCGAGTGGGCGATGTGATCGCCGGACGGCGGCAGTTGCTGCACATGGACGTGATCGAACGGATCTCGGACGGACTGCGTATTCCCGGACACATGCTTGGACTTGCTCGACGCTCCTGGGAGACGCTGCCCAGCCTGACGGTCACGCCCCGCGAACCGGCTGAGGTGCCGGCCTCAGCAGTCGAACCGCTTTCCGTCGGACTACCGGGGGCGGACGGTGATGCCCGATCCCTAGCCGCCGATACGGAGCTCTCCGCCAGGCTCGCTCGTCACGCGGCGGAAACCAACGTCAACGCGCTCGTACTGGAGCAGTTCGATGCTGACGTTGAACGACTTGCCCGGGGCTTCGTCAGCCGGCCCCTGCCTTTTCTGATCCCGGAGATTCGCAAAGCTCAGGGTGGAGTGTTCCAGTTACTGGAAGGCCGCCAGCACCCCAGCCAGACCCGTCACCTGTACATGGTCGCGGGGTGGTTATCCGGGCTCGCGGCGCATGCGGCGCTTGACCTGGGGGACCGCTCTGCCGCGGCTACTCATGCCCGCACCGTGGTGCAGTGCGCGGAGATCTCGGAGCACTCACAGCTACGCGCATGGGCGCGGTCGTTCCAGTCACTGGTCGCCTACTGGGCGGGGGACTACCGGCGGGCAGGACACCTTGCGCAGGTCGGGCTGAGCGAGGGTCGAGGCCCCGGCACAGGAACGATCAAGGCCCGGCTGCTGAGCCTGGAGGCACGTGCACGCGCAGCCGCAGGGGACAACCGCAGCGCGCTGCGGATACTTGCATTGGCCCATGAGGCGCGGGGTGCTGCGGGACCCGACGAGTTGCCGGGGGTCTTCTCGTTCCCTGAGGCCAAGCAGTGGGCCTACGCCGGTACCACCCTGTTGGCAGTTGGGGGCGACGAGCAGATCCGGCACGCCATAAGCGCTTCCAATCGTGCCGTGGAGCTGTACCAGGCCGGGCCGGAAGGCGACCGTTCCCCCGGCGATCTACAAGCTTCCCACCTGGACCTGGCCACGGCCTACCTTGCGAGCGGCGAGGTCGAGGGAGCCGGCGAGAAGCTCTCGGAGGTGTTCACCGCTGAGGGATATACGGCGAGCATCACCATCAGGCTTCGCAATCTGGCCGCACTCCTTGGAAGCGAGCCGTACCGTGGCGCACAGTCGGCAGTCGATCTCCGCGCGCACATCCACGAGGTTACCGTCCGCCCTGCTCTGACCAGCAGCCCCACGGAGCCCCGATGACCGCCCAGCCCACGCATGATCATCTGGTCACTGACCGCAGCCTTCTTTCCACCAAGGCGTACGGCACGGGTCAGCACTTGGCCGCGCGCCAGTCCCTCTACCAGTGGCAGACCCCGAGCCACGACCTTCCGGGCATCGTCGTGAACGAACTGGCCGGCATACGCGGTGCGGTCGCGGACGTGGGTTGCGGTAACGGGAAGTTCGTCGCCCGGGTGCGGGACGACCGTCCCGACCTGAACGTGCTGCCCATGGACGTCTCTCACGGCATCCTCGGCGCCATCCCCGGAGCAGTCGTCGCGGACGTCCAACAGTTGCCCATCGCGGATGGAGCCCTCGGCGCGGTTCTTGCGCTGCACATGCTGTACCACGTCGAGGACCAGGCCCAGGCCGTACGGGAGCTGGGCCGCGCACTTGCACCCGGCGGCATCGCGATCGTCTCCACGAACAGTCAGACCGACAAGCGGGAACTGGAGCACCTTTGGCGCCAGGCCGCGGGCGATGTGCTGGGCATCCAGGAGGGCCCGGCCCGAGTGCAGCTGTCCGCCCGCTTCACCCTGGAGGACGCGCCGGCGATCCTCGGTACGGTCTTCGGGGAGATCCGCACGATCCCCCTTCCCGGGGTGATCGAGGTGACCGACGCTGAACCGGTCGTCGCGCACTTGGCTTCGTACCAAGCCTGGGCCGACAAGATGGGCGTTCCGTTCCGGGAGACGATCGATCGCGCGCGGGAACGGGTCAACGAGACCATCCAGGCAGAGGGCGTTTTCCGCGTCACCTGCCTCGGCGGCATACTCGTCTGCCAAGGACCACAGCGGTAGAACCTACGTTTCGGGCCCAGTGGACCAGGTGTGGACCGCCATCGGAGGCGAGGAGCCCCGGGGGTGGGGAACGAGCAGGCCAGCCACGGTGAAGACGCTTCCCACAGCACTCTCTTGAAAGCCGTAGGGGCTTAAAGCGTTCTGCGGGTTTCGAGTCCCACCGTCTCCGCGGGTCGGGGATGTGGTGTGTAGAAGGGGTGTCTCCCACTGAGGGGCACCCCCTTCTGCATGGTGCTGTCTCACCTTGATCCAGCGCTGTTGCGTCTTGGCTCACTGCGTGTGGACCAGGCGTGGACCAAAGTGACCGAGTCTCATCCACCCCCCATCCAGCCGGATTAGAGGTGCGCCACGTATGACTGAACCGGCCAGCTTGTCCACTGGCAGCGAGTAATCTGTGCGCTCCGTGGCGAAGCGCAGACGAGCGCATCATGGTCAGAGGGGGAGAACTGTCCGTGGAGTTGGGGCGTACATCCATCGGCTTACTTTCGGCGGTATCCGTGCCTGCTGCCTTAGGTTGGCTCAAGAAAGATCCCTGGTGGGGAGTTTTATTTACTCTCCTTTATGGGGGCGTAGTTATACTGCCCGAAAGTCGGGGTACTCATGCCTGGCTCATATTGCTAGGTGCCACCCTGATTTCCGTCTTTGGTGCTGTCTTTAATAGGCCGTGGACTAGTCTATCGATAAGTTTCGGCTGGCTTCCGTCCATGTCTCCCGTGCGGTACGTGGCAGTCGCCGGGGTGGCGGCGTCAACCTTCCTCTTGACTTATATCGGTTGGGACGCCGGATTGGATCGCTTGCATGAAATAGTGACTAATGATGATCGATTCGTGATTACTGCATCAGGTTTGTTGTTGGCTGTTTTCGGATTTCAATTCCTGATTTCCATTGCTGTTGATCCCCTCATCAAGAAGATCGACGTCGAAATCGCGGGTGGGCGACTCCCGGCGAGTGTGAGAAAATTCGTTGAAGTTGGATCTCATGTTGGCTGGATTGAGAGGCTTATTCTCTTCTCCTTTCTTGTCTCGGGGAGTCCGGAAGCGGCTGCTTTGGTGGTTACCGCAAAGTCTTTTGCGCGCGCCCCAGAGGTGAGGGAGGGTGGGCGACTGATTGGGGACTACTATCTGATCGGAACCCTTGTCAGCGTGGCGGCCGCCCTTGGGCTGTCCATCATCACTAGGCTGGGGCTCGGCCTGTCGCCTTTCTAGGGAGCCTAGATGTTGCGCGAGCATCCTTTCTTTCGGGAACTTATTATGCTGGGGCTTCCAGCGGATGGCTACGTGATCGCTGGAAGTGGGGCTATGTTCGCGCACGGCCTTAGAAAGGAAATTGGGGACGTTGATGTTGTGGCCGGCAGAATTGTGTGGGGAATGGCCTTAAAATTGGGGCAGCCGGAGCCGGCTCCGCTGGGATATGTGCAGCGCATAGTTTTGTTCGGTGGAGCCATCGAGGTCTTGGATGGATGGTTCGGCCATCCTGTCGATTCCCTGATTCTGGAGGCTGAAACGATTGAGGGAATCAATTTCATGCCCCTGAAGAGGGTACTTGAGTGGAAAATTAGATTCAGGGAAGGTGGGATGGATCGCAAAAAAGATGCGCGAGATATTGAATTGCTGGAGGAGTATCTGCGGTAGTTTCCTTGAGGTTATTGACGTGGATTGGGGAGTCATTGCAATCGACCCCACGGCGAGACTGGTCAGCGGCTGAGATGAGCTTGTGCCGATCCCGGCCGAACAGTGGGGACTTTGCTGCGGCTGCGCGGTATCCCCTCTTGAGAGTCAACCTACGCAGAGGGCGAGGGTTGCGGGACATGTGTGCCGAAGCAGCCCTTGCCTGAGATCGTCGGCAGTCCGTGGCCGCTGTCCTGCGTAGGGCGGCAGGGCAGCGTGCGGACAGTGGTGATGGCGGGGTGGGGCCGGGTTCGACGTCGGAGTCCCGCACTGGGGCGCGGCTCGGAGCTGATTGGACGAGGGAACGGAGTCAGTGGACCCCGTGTGGACCATGGCCCCGCGCAAGGCGTGAGGCCGGTACGCTGTACCCGCTCCGTCCCAGGTGGGCCGGGGCCAGGGTGGGTTGCCCGAGCGGCCTAAGGGAACGGTCTTGAAAACCGTCGTGGCGCGAGTCACCGTGGGTTCAAATCCCACACCCACCGCGCAGGTGAACGGCCTCCGACCAGGCATGACGGTCGGGGGCCGTTGTGCTGTTCGCTGGGTTTTTGGGGGCGCGAGAGGGTTTGCCGGACGGTCCTCACGCTTGCGGGGGAATCGGGTCGCCCCGTGGTTCGCCGGGGAATCGGCGGGCAGCTCCGGTGTCGCGACGTCGTGACCAAGCCGGGGCGGTCGGCCAGCTGCTCCGGAACAAGCCGTACTTTCGGTTCCTGGAGGAATTGACATGGCAAGCATCCGCACCGCTCGTGCCCTCGCCGCTGTCGCAGCCCTGCCTCTCGCCGCCGCTCTCTTCGGTGGTGTGGCCCAGGCCGACAACGGCTCGTTCGCGAACGACGGATCGAACGCGGCTGTTGCCACGGTCGCTGACAGCGGCGTCGGCGGCATCAACTCCGTTAATTCGTCCACGTCGCAGCAGCAGGCCGTCAGTTCCGGAGCGTCGAACCAGAGCAACTCCGCCCAGGTGAACGGCTCCGCGTTCACCGTCATCGATCAGCACAACGAGGATCTCGCCGTGAACTTCACCAAGCTCTGGTGAGTCGGGCCGGTCATGGGCCGGTCGAGGGGGCCGGGCCACGGCTGGTTGAACAGCGGCCTGCGCGAGGGTACTTCGGTGCCCGTGCGCAGGCCGCTTCGCGTGGTGCCGGTGGTCGTGCCGGGTTGTCGTCGACCTTGACAGCACATACAGATCTGACGGACAGTCAGAAACCTTGAACCCGCGTCCGTATCCGTATCCGCGTCCGTATCCGTGTCCGTACGCCCATGTCCGTACGCCCGTGTCCGGGAGGCAGCCGCCGTGCACCTCGCCCAGACGGAGCGACAGCAACAGCTGCGCGCCGAACTCCGTACGTACTTCCGCAAGGTGATGCCGAGGGGGGAGGAGAGGACGGGGCCGCCCGGGGCCGAGGACCCGGCCGGCCAGCGGCAACTGCTGTGCCGTATCGGTGCCGATGGCATGCTCGGGCTCGGCTGGCCCGTCGAATACGGCGGTCAGGGCCGCGGAGCCGACGAGCAGTTCGTCTTCTTCGACGAGGCATACCGGGCGGGTGCGCCCGTCTCGATGGTCACCCTCAACACCGTCGGACCGACACTGATGAAATACGGGACCGACGAGCAGAAGGCGTACTTCCTGCCCAGGATCCTCAGTGGCGATCTCGTCTTCGCCATCGGGTACAGCGAGCCGGAGGCCGGTACGGACCTCGCGGCGCTGCGCACCAGGGCCGTGCGGGACGGCGACTCCTGGGTGATCGACGGGCAGAAGATCTTCACCAGCAACGCGCAGAACGCGGACTGGATCTGGCTGGCCTGCCGTACGGACCCGGACGCGCCCAAGCACCAGGGCATCTCGATCATTCTGGTTCCGACGGACGCCCCCGGGTTCTCCTGGACGCCGATCGAGACCGTGGGCGGGCTGACCACGACGTCCACGTACTACGACGCGATACGGGTGCCCGTCACCCGCCTGGTCGGTGCGGAGAACGGCGGTTGGGGGCTGATCACCAACCAGTTGAACCATGAGCGGGTGGCTCTCGCCGCCATCGGAATGCAGGCCGAGGACTTCTACGAGTCGGCACTCGCCTTCGCTCGCACCCCCGACCCGGTCACGGGCCGGCGCCCGGTCGACGAGCCCTGGGTGCGGAGCCGGCTGGCCGAGGCGTACGCCCGGCTGGCGGCGACGCGCCTGCTCAACTGGCGCCTGGTGGGGGATGTCGGCGCGGGTGCGCTGGCACCCGGCGAGGCGAGCGGCGTGAAGTTCGTAGGAACCGAGAGTGCCGTCGAGGTGTACCGGATCTGCCAGGAGATCACGGGTGAGGCCGGGACGATCCGGGGCGGTTCGTCCGGCTCCTTCGGGGACGGGGAGCTGGAGCGGATGAACAGGGCGGCGCAGATCAACACCTTTGGGGGCGGAGTGAGCGAGGTGCAGCGGGAGATCGTCGCGACCATGCGGCTCGGGATGAAGAGGGGCAAGCGGTGACGGGCGCGCGGGAAGGGCGGGAAGAGCAGGAGGGTCGAGGGGCGCAGGAGGGCCGGGGAGCGCAGAAGGAACAGAAGGAGCAGAAGGCACGGGAGGGACGGGAGACACGGGAGGGACGGGAGGCACGGGAGGGACGGGAAGGACCGGAAACGCGGGAAGGACCGGAAACGCGGGGAGAACGGGGAGAACGGGGAGAACGGGGAGAACGGGAAGAGCGCGATGAGTTGTATGAGCGCCTCAAGGAGTTCGAGGGGCGGCCCGCCGCGACCGCGGGCGTCGGCAAGGATCCGGTCAACGAGCCGATGATCAGGCACTGGTGCGAGGCGATGGGTGACACCGGTCCCGCCTACACGGGACCGGACGCGATCGCTCCGGCGACGATGCTGCAGGCATGGACGATGGGCGGTCTGTCCGGGCACACCGAACGCTCCGAGGCGTACGAGGAGTTGTTCGGGCTGCTCGACGGCGCGGGCTGCACCTCGGTGGTCGCGACCGACTGCGAGCAGGAGTACCTGCGGCCGCTGCGGCCGGGCGACCGGATCACGTTCGACGCGGTGATCGAGTCCGTCTCGGAGCGCAAGACGACCAAGCTGGGGACGGGCTACTTCGTGACGACCCGGATGGATGTCCGGGCGGAGGGGGAGCGCGCCGGGACGCACCGCTTCCGGATCCTCAAGTACGCGCCCGCGGCGGTGAAGCGGGCGGTGCGGCCCGGCGGCCGGAGCCTGCGCCCGAGGCCGGTGATCAACCGGGACAACGCCGGGTTCTGGCAGGGCGTTGCCGAGCACAGGCTGCTGATCCAGCGGTGCGGCGGGTGCGCGGCGCTGCGCTTTCCCTGGCTGCCCGGCTGCAATGCGTGCGGCAGCCAGGAATGGGACACGGTCGAGGCGAGTGGCGAGGGCACCGTCTTCAGTCATGTGGTGATGCACCACCCGTCCTTTCCCGCCTTCGGGGCCCCGGACGGGGGCGGTCCGTACGCGGTGGCGCTGATAGAGCTGGCAGAAGGGGTGCGGATGGTCAGCAATGTGATCGGGGTGCCGTACGACAAGGTGCGGGCGGGCATGCCGGTACGGCTGGAATTCCTCCGTACGGACCCGGAGCTGGAGCTTCCGGTCTTCCGGGGAGGCGAGGGCTGACATGGACTTCGCACCCACTGAGGAACAGACCGCGGCGCAGGGGCTGGCCGCGCGGATCTTCGGGGATCTGTCGACGCACGAGCGCCTGGCCGCGGCCGGCACGGGGACGGACGCCGAGCTGTGGAAGGAACTCTGTGCGGCCGGGCTGACCGCGGCGGTCGAGGAGATCGGGCTGCTGGGCCTGGTGCTCCTGCTGGAGGAGCAGGGCCGGACGACGGCGCAGGTGCCGTTCGCGGCGAGCTGTGTGTACGGTCTGCTCGCCGTTGCCGCGCACGGCACCGACGAACAGCGGGAGCGGCTGCTGCCCCCGCTGCGGGACGGTACGGCCGTCGCCACCGGGGCGTTCCCGGCACGAGGGGGGATGCGGGCGGACGGTGAGGGACGGCTGAGCGGCAGCGTGCCGTACGTGCCGTGGCTGCGGGACGCGTCCCTCGTCCTCGTCGCCGACTCGGACCGGGGGCTGTGGATCGTGCGGACCGGTGATCCGGGTGTGGGGACGGAGCCGGTCGGGACCACGGCGCCGTGGTCGGCCGCGCGGCTCGTCCTGGACGGGGCGCGCGGGGAGCGGCTCGGTGGTGAAAGGGCGACCGGGGAGCAGCTCGGTGGTGAAGGGGGGCGCGAAGAACGGCGTACGGACATCGGGGGCGCCGGAGCGCACAGGGAGCCGCGCTTCGGGCACGTCGGGGCGTACGAGGCGGTGCTGGCTGCGAGCCGGACCGCGTTCGCCGGACTGCAGGCCGGGGTGTGCGCCGGTTCGCTCGCCCGTGCCGTCGCCCACACCAATACCCGGGAGCAGTTCGGGCGCCCGCTCTCCACCAAGCAGGCGGTACTGCTGCGCGCCGCCGACGCCCATATGGACACCGAGGCGATCCGGGTCACCGCGTACGAGGCGGCCTGGCGGTACGACACGGGACTGCCGTACGGACCGCAGGCGCTGACCGCCGCCTGGTGGGCCTCGGAGGCCGGAAAGCGGGTGGTGCACGCCGGACAGCATCTGCACGGCGGAACGGGCGCGGACCTCGACCACCCCGTACACCGCCACTTCCTCTGGGGCCGTCAGCTCGACGCCTACCTGGGATGCGGCAGCGAAGTGCTTCAGGAGCTCGGCCAGTCACTGGTGAAGGAGGGACCGGAGTGAAGGTCGGTGAGGAGCTGGCGCCGCTGGAGATCGCGGTGACCCGCACCCTGATCGTGGCGGGCGCCATCGCCTCCCGCGACTACCAGGACGTGCACCACGACGCGGAACTCGCCCGGGAGAAGGGCTCCCCGGACATCTTCATGAACATCCTGACGACCAACGGACTGGTCGGCCGGTATGTCACCGACCGCTTCGGCCCGTCGGCCGTGCTCCGCAAGGTCGCCATCAGGCTGGGCGCGCCCAACTACCCGGGAGACACCATGGTCCTGAGCGGCACGGTCACCGCCGTAGGGGAGGACGGGACAGTCGAGGTGAAGGTCGTCGGGGCCAACGGTCTCGGCAGGCATGTCACCGGCACCGTGACCGTCGGCGTTCCGGAGGGGGCGGCATGAGCCTGCGCAGGGCCGACTCGCTCGGCGGCAGGGCGGCGGTCGTGGGGATCGGGGCGACCGAGTTCTCCAAGGACTCCGGGCGCAGCGAGCTCAAACTGGCCGTCGAGGCGGTGCGGGCCGCCCTCGACGACGCCGGACTGACGCCCGCCGACGTCGACGGCCTGGTCACCTTCACCATGGACACCAGCCCCGAGATCACCGTCGCCCAGGCAGCCGGTATCGGTGAGCTGTCGTTCTTCTCCCGCGTCCACTACGGCGGCGGGGCGGCCTGCGCCACCGTGCAGCAGGCGGCCCTGGCCGTGGCGAGCGGGGTGGCGGACGTCGTGGTCTGCTACCGCGCGTTCAACGAACGTTCCGGGCGCAGATTCGGCTCCGGGGTGCAGCGGCGGGAACCCACCGCGGAGGGCACGGCGCTCGGCTGGAACCTCCCCTTCGGGCTGCTCACACCGGCCTCCTGGGTCGCCATGGCCGCCCAGCGCTATCTGCACGCGTACAACCTGACGCCGGACGCCTTCGGCCATGTCGCGGTCACGGACCGCCGCCATGCCGCCCGGAATCCCGCGGCGTACTTCTACGGGAAGCCGATCACTCTGGCCGACCATGCCGCGTCGCGGTGGATCGTCGACCCCCTGCGGCTGCTCGACTGCTGTCAGGAGACCGACGGCGGGCAGGCGGTCGTCGTCACCAGTGCGGAACGGGCCCGGGATCTGCCGCAGCCGCCCGCCGTGATCGTCGCCGCCGCCCAGGGGGCCGGGCGGGCGCAGGAGCAGATGACCAGCTTCTACCGCGACGGTCTCACCGGGCTGCCGGAGACGGAGGTGGTCGCCCGGCAGCTGTGGCGGAACTCCGGCCTCTCCCCCGCCGACATCGACGTGGCCATCCTCTACGACCACTTCACTCCGTTCGTCCTGATGCAGCTGGAGGAGTTCGGCTTCTGCGCACAGGGCGAGGCGGCCGATTTCGTCGCGGCCGACGCGCTGCCCCTGAACACGCACGGCGGCCAGCTGGGGGAGGCGTACCTGCACGGGATGAACGGCATCGCGGAGGCGGTCCGGCAGATCCGGGGCTCGTCGGTGAACCAACTGTCCGGGGCTGCCCGCACCCTGGTCACGGCAGGCACCGGCGTGCCCACCTCGGGGCTGATACTGGGCGCGGACGACTGACCCCGGGGCCGACCCTGAGCCCTGAAGACGACGACTCCACCTTCAGGAGGTGGAGCAGGCCCTACCCCTACACCCTGAGACGGACGCCGTTTCGGGACCTGGGGCCGATCCCCGGGGCCGCGCCCGCTCCTAGCGTGGAGCCATGACCACGCCAGTCTGCACGGGCACCTCCGGGGGAGCTGCCATCACCGGACACATCCCGCACGGCTCGGCCGCGACGCAGGGGACGCACGCGGCGAGTGCGCCGTTCGCCTCGCGCCCCGCGTACGCCTCACGGGCTCCGTATGCCCCGTACGCGCCATACGCTCCATACGCATCGTTTTCCTCGTTCGTACGGGCACGGGGCCCCGTACTGCTGCGCGCCGCCCGCTCGCTCACCGCGAACCCGAGCGACGCCGAGGACCTGCTGCAGACCGCGCTCGCCAAGACGTATGTCGCCTGGGAACGGATCGAGGACCACCGGGCGCTCGACGGCTATGTCCGCCGGGCACTGCTGAACACCCGGACCTCGCAGTGGCGCAAGCGCAAGGTCGACGAGTTCGCCTGCGACGAACTGCCCGAGCAGGAGGCCCCCGGGGCTCCCGACCCGGCCGAGCACCAGACGCTGCACGACGCGATGTGGCGCGCCGTGCTGAAGCTTCCGGACCGGCAGCGGGCGATGGTGGTCCTGCGGTACTACGAGGACCTGAGCGAGGCCCAGACGGCCGAGGTGCTCGGGGTGTCCGTCGGCACGGTGAAGAGCGCGGTGTCACGCGCGCTCGGCAAGCTCCGGGAGGATCCGGAGCTGGCTCCGGTCCGCTGACGCAGCGCCGGGGCGGGCATGATGGAACCGGCAGGTGCGATGTTGCCGGTGAGTGTGATGTGGCCGGCGGGTGCGATGTGGCCGGTGGGTGGGACGTTGCCGGTGGGTGGGATGGCGTCGGCGGGTGCGACGTTGCCGGTGGGAGTGATGTGGCCGGCCGGTGTGATGTTGCCGATCGGAACCGATTCGTACGCCCGGAGTAGTGACATACCGAATGGTATGTGAGCAGAATCGGCGGAACCCCTACTGCCGCGTAGCGCCCACCAGGAGGACGCCGTGCTGAGCACCATGCAGGACGTACCGCTGACTGTCACCCGCATCCTCGAACACGGGATGACCATTCACGGGAAGTCGCAGGTCACGACCTGGACCGGCGAGCCCGAGCCACAGCGGCGCAGTTTCGCCGAGATAGGCCGGCGGGCCACACAGCTGGCGAACGCGCTGCGCGACGAGCTCGGTGTCGACGGTGACCAGCGCATCGGCACCCTCATGTGGAACAACGCCGAACACGTCGAGGCGTATCTCGCGATCCCCTCGATGGGCGCGGTCCTCCACACCCTCAACCTCCGCCTCCCCGCCGAGCAGCTGATCTGGATCGTCAACCATGCCGATGACAAGGCCCTCATCGTCAACGGCTCCCTGCTGCCGCTGCTCGCGCCGCTCCTTCCTCATCTGACGTCGGTCGAACACGTGATCGTCACCGGGCCTGGCGACCGTTCCGTCCTGGCCGGCGCGGCGGCGCGGGTGCACGAGTACGAGGAGCTGATCGCCGGCCGCCCGACCGGCTACGACTGGCCCGAGCTCGACGAACGCCAGGCCGCCGCCATGTGCTACACCTCCGGCACCACCGGCGACCCCAAGGGCGTCGTCTACTCCCACCGCTCCATCTACCTGCACTCCATGCAGGTCAACATGGCCGAGTCGATGGGCCTGACCGACAAGGACACCACGCTGGTGGTCGTCCCGCAGTTCCACGTGAACGCGTGGGGTCTGCCGCACGCCACGTTCATGTCCGGCATCAACATGCTCATGCCGGACCGGTTCCTGCAGCCCGTCCCGCTCGCCGACATGATCGAGCGCGAGAGGCCGACCCACGCCGCCGCGGTGCCCACCATCTGGCAGGGGCTGCTCGCCGAGGTCACCGCCCGCCCGCGCGACCTCAGCTCCATGGCCCGCGTCACCATCGGCGGCGCCGCCTGTCCGCCCTCCCTCATGGAGGCGTACGACAGGCTCGGCGTCCGCCTCTGTCACGCCTGGGGCATGACGGAGACGTCACCGCTCGGCACCATGGCCAACCCGCCCACCGGGGTGACCGGGGAGGAGGAGTGGCCCTACCGCGTCACCCAGGGCCGCTTCCCGGCCGGCGTCGAGGCACGCCTGGTCGGCCCCGGCGGCGAGCTGCTGCCGTGGGACAACGAGTCGGCCGGTGAGCTGGAGGTGCGCGGTCCCTGGATCGCCGGGGCCTACTACGGGGGTGCGGACGGCGAGGCCCTGTGCCCCGGGGACAAGTTCAGCGAGGACGGCTGGCTGAAGACCGGTGACGTCGGTGTGATCAGCGACGACGGATTCCTCACCCTGACCGACCGGGCCAAGGACGTCATCAAGTCCGGCGGCGAATGGATCTCCAGTGTCGAGCTGGAGAACGCCCTCATGGCGCACCCGGAGGTGGCCGAGGCGGCGGTCGTCGCCGTACCGGACGAGAAGTGGGGCGAGCGTCCGCTCGCCACCGTCGTCCTCAAGGACGGGGCCCTGCCCGACTACGAGGCGCTGAAGGTCTTCCTCGCCGAGTCCGGCATCGCCAAGTGGCAGCTGCCGGAGCGCTGGACGATCATTCCGACGGTGCCGAAGACGAGCGTCGGCAAGTTCGACAAGAAGGTGATCCGCAAGCAGTACGCGGACGGCGAGCTGGACATCACCCGGCTCTGACCGGGCCCGGTCGGGGAGTACGACGAGGGCGGTACGGGATCTCCCGTACCGCCCTCGTCGTCATCCGCGCGTGTTCGCCGGTCAGTTCGTGCCGATCTTCGCGAGCAGGTCGACGATGCGCGACTGCACCTCGTCGCTGGTGGAACGCTCGGCCAGGAAGAGCACGGTCTCGCCCGAGCTGAGCTTCGGCAGCTCCGACCCGGTCATGTCGGCGGATGTGTAGACGACCAGTGGGGTCCGGTTCAACTGGCCGTTGGCACGCAGCCAGTCGACGATCCCGGTCCGGCGGCGGCGCACCTGCATCAGGTCCATCACCACCAGGTTGGGCCGCATCCGGGTGGCGAGCGTCACCGCCTCGTTGTCGGAGGAGGCCCGCGCGACCTGCATGCCACGGCGCTCCAACGTCTCCGTCAGCGCCAGCGCGATCTCCTCGTGCTCCTCGATCAACAGCACCCGCGGCGGATGCTGTTCGCTGTCGCGCGGGGCGAGCGCCTTGAGGAGGACGGCCGGGTCGGCGCCGTACGCCGCCTCCCGCGACGCCTGCCCCAGACCGGCCGTCACCAGTACCGGGACCTCGGCCGCCACCGCCGCCTGACGCAGCGACTGGAGCGCCTTGCGGGTGATGGGGCCGGTGAGCGGGTCGACGAAGAGCGCGGCGGGGAACGCCGCGATCTGGGCGTCGACCTCCTCGCGCGAATGCACGATCACCGGCCGGTAGCCGCGGTCGCTCAGCGCCTGCTGGGTGGAGACGTCGGGCGCGGGCCAGACGAGCAGCCGCCGCGGGTTGTCCAGTGGCTCCGGGGGCAGCTCGTCGTCGACCGGCTGCGGCGACGGACGGTTGGCGACCTCGACCGCGCCGCCCGGACCGTCCAGCGGCTCCGGCCCCTCGGCGCCCTCGTCGGGTGCCCCTATGGCGTACGCGCGTCCTTCGGCCTCCGGCTCGGAGAGCAACTGCCCCGAACCCGGGTTCGGGCCCTGCCCGGCGCCAGGCGGCGTGGGCTGGGCCGGCGCGGACTGGGCCGGCGCGGGCTGCGGCAGTGCCGCCTGCGGGGTGCTTTCGTCCTCCGGCGGGGCGGCGAGCTTACGGCGCCGTCCGGCACCGCCGAGCGTCTGGTTCTGCTGGTGCGCGATGTGCTGGGCGAACGGCACGCCCTGACCGAGCGTCCGCACGCTGAACGCGCGGCCCTGCGTCGAGTCCGACGAGCCGCCGGGCACCGGAGCCTCCGCGGGCAGCGGCTGCCTGCGCATATCCGGTCCGGGCGCGGTGTTCCGGGGACGGCTCTCCGCGGTGCCGGTGCCGGTGCCGGTGGCGTCGGCGGCGCCTGCGACGGCCGTGGTGCCGGTGGTGTGTGTCGTGTGTCCGGCCTCGGGCCAGTCCGACTCGCCGCCCGGCCGGGCGCCGGGCCGACCGGCGGCCTGCTCGCCGGGGTGGCTGTCGGGCAGCCCGTCGGCCCGCACGGCCTGCTGGGCAGCGTCGGCGTGACGCGCCCGGCGCCGCCCGGTCGGTACGGGGTGCGCCGGGGGCGGGGTGTGGTCCTCGTCCGGTGCGGTGCGTACGGCGTCGTGGCGTCCGGGCAGCGAGGCGTCCGCGTCGGCGGCTGCGGACGGGGTCCGGTCGGCATCCGCCGGCGGGAGGGCGAACGGGGTACGGGGCCCGGCCGGCTCGGCCTGGGCGGACCGCTCCTGCGTCGCCGCCAGGGCCCGCCGCGCCCGCCGCCCGGTCGGCTGGGGCGCCGCGGCGGGCGCGGCCCCGTCCCCGGCCTGCGGGAGGCCCTCGGAAGCGGAGGGAGAGGGAGTGGGAGAGGAAGAGGGAGAAGCCGCGGAAGGAGAGGCGGAGGGAGAAGCAGCGGAAGAAGCCGGCAGCGCCAACTGGTTCTCGCCGCCCTGGCGCGCCCGATGCCCACCCGTCGGCACCTGCGTCGGCGCCTCGGCCGGAACCCCCTGGGGCGGCACGGTCTGACCACGCTGCGAACGGCCACCGCCACCCTGCGCACCCTCGGCAGCGGTCACCACCGCCCCCTCGGACGGTGCGGAAGCCGCGGGCAGCGCCAGTGCCTGCCCCGTCCCCTGCTGCTCGGCAGCGGGTTCCCGGGGCCCCTGTCCTTGTCCCTGTCCCTGCTCGGGCAGCTGGGACAGCTGAGCCGGAAGCGCGTGCTGAGCACCGGTCTCGGCCGGGCTCGGCCGCCCCCGCCTGCGCCCCGAGCCCTCGCCCTGCTGGACGGGAATCATGTCGTGCGCGCCCTGCGTCTCCAGCGAGTCCTGTGCCGCGGGGTCACGACGCGCCCGGCGTCGCCCCGTCGGCTCGGCCGCCGCCGTGTCACTGTCACCGGAACCCGACCCGGCCCCCGGCCCGGAACCGCCCACAGGGCTCTCCAGGAACGCGTCCGTGGACGCCCGCCGCGCCCGCCGCCGTCCACCGCCCGGACCACCCTGACCGGCCACCGGCCCCGGCTCCGACTCCGGCCCCGGCTCCGGTTCGGGCTCCGCTTCGGGAGCCGACGGCATCACCGTGCCCGAGCCCGCGCCCAACGGCAGTTCGAGCACGTACGCGCTGCCGCTCATCCCCGGCACCTCGTGCGTCTGGAGCACACCGCCGTGCGCCCGTACGATCCCGCGCACGATCGGCTCGTGCACCGGGTCTCCCCCGGCGTACGGTCCACGCACCTCGATCCGTACGACCTCACCGCGCTGCGCCGCCGCGACGACGACCGTCGAGTCGACGTAGCCGCCGCCCGGCACCATACGGGCCTTGCCGGTCGAGTCGACCCCGGCGACATCCGCGACCAGATGGGCGAGCGCGGTCACCAGCCGGGCCGCATCCACCTCGGCCTCGATCGGCGGCGCGTGCACCGCGAACTGCGCCCGCCCGGGACCGATCAGCTCGACGGACGCGTCGATGCCGGCCGTCACGACCGAGTCGAGCAGCACGTTTGCCTTGACCAGGTCTTCCGAGCCGGCGTCCAGGCGCTGGTAGCCGAGCACGTTGTCGACGAGCGTGGTCATCCGGGCGTAACCCGCGGCCAGGTGGTGCAGGATCTGGTTGGCCTCCGGCCACAGCTGGCCGGCCGGGTCGGCGGCGAGCGTGGAGAGTTCGCCGCGCAGCTCCTCCAGCGGCCCGCGCAGCGACTCGCCGAGGACGGCGGTGAGCTGGGCGTGCCGGGCAGTCAGCGCGGCCAGCTGTTCGGCCTGAGTCTCCAGTTCGGCGGTGTAGCGCTCGGCCCGGTCGGCCAGTTCCGCGCTGTGCCGTTCCGTCAGCGCGGTGACCTCGGTGGTATGGCTCGCGGTCAGTTCGGCGATCTCGGCCCGGTGCTGCTCGCCGAGCTCCTCGTACGGCCTGCGGTCGGTGAACGTCATGACCGCACCGACCAGCTGGTCCCCGTCCCGGACCGGAGCGGTGGTCAGGTCGACCGGCACCTGCGCACCGCTCTTGGACCACAGCACCTGCCCGCGCACCCGGTGCTTGCGGCCGGACCTGAGGGTGTCGGCGAGCGGCGACTCCTCGTACGGGAACGGCTCGCCCTCCGCCCGCGAGTGCAGGATCAGCGGATGCAGCTCCTGGCCGCCCAGGTCGCTGGCGCGGAAGCCGAGGATCTGCGCGGCGGCGGGGTTGACCAGGACGACCCGGCCGTCCGTGTCCGTACCGACGACGCCCTCGGCCGCGGCCCGCAGGATCATTTCGGTCTGCCGCTGCGAACGGGCCAGTTCGGCCTCGGTGTCGACGGTGCCCGACAGATCCCGTACGACGAGCATCAGCAGCTCGTCACCCGTGTAACTGCCGTTGTAGCTGCTCTGGAAGGCGTTGTACGCGGCCTGCCCGTCCTCCAGGCCGGCGCTGGTGACCTCGACCGGGTACTCGGTGCCGTCGGTCCGCCGCGCGGTCATCCGTGTCGGCTTCGTACGGCCCCGGTCGTCGGCGGACTCGGGACGGCGCATCGACCCCGGAATCAGCTTGGAGTCGAATTCCGGCACCAGGTCGAGGAGCCCGCGCCCGACGAGTGCGGTGCCCGGCGCCTCGAACATTTCGAGGGCGATGGCGTTGGCGTTGACGACCGTGCCGTTGCAGTTGACGAGCAGCAGCCCGTCGGGGAGTGCATCGAGTATGGCTGCGAGGCGAGCAGTGCCTCGGGATGGCCTGCTGCTCACGACGACGCTTCCTCCCTGGTTACCGCACCTTGCCGACAGCGGGCCCCATTTTGCCCCTCGGGCCGCGGGCTGTCACGGAAGGAGTCTAAAGGCAGGGGAGGGGCGAGGGTCGGCGGATGAGGGGGAGCTCTCACCAAGGTTCTGTGCATACGGTGCCCCGGACAGGGGTAAGGGCCCCCGCTCACCGGACGTTGGGGAGCACGGGCCGCAGGTTGTTCCAGCGCGAAATCTCGCAGCCGTTGCGCCGGCCGAAGACCGTGTCGATGCTCCGTCCCTGCCAGGTACCGGTGACCCGGGCGGTGGCCGGACCTCCGAACTGCTGCGTGCACAGCGCGTCCCCGGGCACCGGCGCGAACGGGTTCGCGCCCTCCTGCGCCAGTTCCTCCAGCCGGTCGCAGGCCGGCTGCGCCGCCGGGTGGCTGCCGCCCGCCGGCGCGCACTCCAGCTCGAAGACGCCCTCGGTCGCGGGGGCTCCCGAACCCGAGACCGTCACCGTCAGCCGCGTACGGGCATCGTCCTCGTGCAGCAGCGGCAGCGGCAGCGGAAAGGATCCTCCGGCCGCGGTCGCGGCCGGCGCGGCGGCGGTCAGGGCGGCGAGGGACGCGACGGCGGTGAGGGCGAGACGGCGCAACATACGGGCTCCTGTGCTCGGGCGCTTCGACGGGGGCGAACGGCCTCCGTCCTCACTAACGCTCGGCACGCCACGGCGTTGCGCAACGGCAGGCGCTTTGCCCTCGTGGCCGACTGCCTAGTACCGTAGGCAGCGATTGGTGACGCAGTACTCAGCTGTGACATCATCTGCACGCACCACTCGCGCTCGCGCGGGGTGTGCTGGAGGCGTCGCCTAGTCCGGTCTATGGCGCCGCACTGCTAATGCGGTTTGGGTCTTAAAGCCCATCGAGGGTTCAAATCCCTCCGCCTCCGCTGCATCACCGAAGCCCCGTGCCACCGGCACGGGGCTTCGGTCGTATCCGGCCCCGAACGGCGTATGGCTCGCTCGGACGTCCGGTCCGGCAGTGCGCGCCCGGCGCTGCCAAACAGGGCGTTTTCGCAGGTCAGGGATGGTCTGGCTTAAGGATTTCGCGCTACGGCGCAGGTCATGTAATGTTGTTCTCGCAACGCCGACCAGGCAGAAAAGCCCGGAAAGCACAAGCACTCGTAGCTTAACGGATAGAGCATCTGACTACGGATCAGAAGGTTGCAGGTTCGAATCCTGCCGAGTGCACAGCAGGCCAGAGGCCCCGGAGAGATCCGGGGCCTCTGGCGTTGCCTAGGCATACAGCAGCGAAGTACAGCAACCGTGTCAGCTGGTGCCGCCCATCGCGTCGGACAGCTTGCCGATCGCGTCGCGTACTTCTTCCTCGCTCGCCTCGGCGCAGACCTCCATCGTCATCGTGATCTGTGAATGGCGGAGGATGCGCTGTGCCATCTTCGGGTGGAGTGGATCTCGAGCGCGACCAGGAGTGAACTGCATGTGTGTCGGGTGTTCCGCAGGGGGATGCCCCGGAGGCCGGCACGACGAGCCCGAAGGGCGAAGATCCGGGTGAGGTTCCCCGGCTCGATCGGGGCGCCGTACTTGGTCGTGAAGACCGGGCCGTGAGTGTCCTGCCAGAGATTCCCGGCGGCCTTCCGGTCGCCCACCTGCTGAGCCCGACGCATCCGAAGCGCCTTGAGGCAGAGCGCGGGCAGCGCCGATCTTCTCCTCCGTGACCGCATGGGTCAGCGCGGCTCGCAGAGCATCACGGGACGCCTGCACCACCCGGCGGGAGGGATACGACTCGCAGCAGTCCCCGACCGCACAGCACTTCTGCCGAGCCGGGTCCCGCTTGGCATCCTTGCCCTGGGCGCAGCACTGGCAGAGGGGGTCCAGCTTGGTGAGCCATTCCCGCGCGTCTCGCACGGTGAGCCATTCCCGCACGTCTCGCACGGTGAGCTTGTCCAGCCCCTTCCGCACCGAGGTGCGGGGAGATGCAGAGCCCCACGTACCCCTCGAACGAGACGTACGACAGCGGGGCCAGGTTGGGCTTCACGATCGAGTCAAGGCGCTCGGCTGCGCTGCGCTCCGCCGGGCGCGCTTCCCGGCTCTGGCCGCGCCCACGCTCCTGCCCGTGGGGGCTGGTGGTGGGCTTAGGCGGGGTTCTCGTCGAGCACCAGCATGATGTGCTCATGCTCGCCATACCAGACCGTCTCGGTACGCCGGAAGCCGTGTTTCTCCAGCAGTCGCACCGAGCCGGTGTTCCCAATGAAGGGATCGGCGTGCAGAGGACGGGCCTTCTCCCGCTCCAGGAACAGCGTCAGTGCCTGCGTACCGATGCCCCGCCCCCAGTACTGCCTGCCGAACCGGTATCCAATGAAGCGCCGGCCCTCGCCCCACCACGCCACCACGTTGCCCGCCAGTTCTCCGTCGACGGTGACGGCCTGCACGAAGACGGTGGGGTCCCCAAGGACCTTCGTTGCCCAATGGGTCATGAAGGCTTCCCGTTCCCGGGGCGGGAAATTCGACCGCTGGACGGTTTCAGGGTCGTGCTCCTGCGCGAAGAACTCCTCCAGATCGGCCTGTCCGACGTCTCTTATGCGCACCTGATCGCTCATGCCGACGGAGTCTGCCACCAGCCACTGACATTCCCGGCAGGAGGAATCCGGTCGGCTGACATCGTGTGACTGGGCGAGATAGTTGCCACTTGGGCGCGACACCTGCCACTGAGCATCTGGGTGCCCGATATCGGTAGCAACGATGCCGGACGGAAGAGACGATGCGCAGGCGAGTCGTCGGTTTGGCCACCAGACTCCCGTACGGCGGCCGAGCGTTGGAGGTTCGGCGCATCTGGTGCCGGGTCAGATCCCCGCGGACGTCCGGGCGTCCTTGGCGGGTGTCACGGGCGCCGCCTCAGGGTCGCTGCCGTGCCCTTTCGGGGACCCGAACCAGGCCACTGCCACCGCGCCCGATACGGCGAGCACGAACCCGGTGATCGCCGCCCAGGCGAAGCCGGGACGGGAGGCATCGCCGAGCCACAGCACGCCGATGATGCCCGGCAGGACGGTCTCGCCGACGACCAGCGCGGCGGTGGCGCCGTTGACCGAGCCGATCTGCAGGGCGACCGTGTGCAGGTACATGCCGCCGATGCCTGCCACCAGGATCGCGTAGAGCGCCGGGTCGCAGAGCAGCGCTCCCGGGTCGAAGGGGTCGATGCCGTTCAGCACACGGACCCCGACACCGAGGGCGCCGAAGCCCAGCCCGGACAGCAGGCCGGCCAGGATCGCGGCGCGCGCCCCCAGTAGGCGTACGACCACGGTGCCGCCCACGATCAGGAGCAGCGAGATCCCCAGCAGCCACCAGTGCGTGGAGATCGGGGTGTCGCCGCTGCCTTCCGGGCCCGCCGCCGTCGCCAGAAGCACCAGCGCGGAGCAGACCACAGCAATCGAGGTCCACTCGGCGCGGTTGAGGCGGATGCCGAGGAGCTTGGTGCTCAGCACCGCCGTGATCACCAAGTTGGCGCTGATCACGGTCTGCGACAGGAACAGCGGCAGGAGGCGCGCTGCCAGTGCGCCGAGCCCGAAGCCGACGAAGTCCAGGATGGTCCCGACGATGAACTCCCAGGTCATCGCCGCCTTCGCAGTGGACGACAGGCTCGGGCCACCGTGCTGGGTCACGCTGCCCGCGGCGGCCTCCCGGCGGGCTGACTTCCGTGATCCGACGGCCTGAAGGACGGAGCCCGTGCCGTAACAGATCGATGCTGCCACGGCGGTGATCAGTCCTATGAGCACCGAAAGCTCCGTTCATGTATGGGTCGGTGGGGTTCGGTCCCGTTCCTACTGGCAGACGTGGGTTTCGGCGCGAAAGTTGCTTCCGGCGAGTCAGTTACCGGCGTATCTCCCTCCACGGGCCAACTACGGTCAGCCACATTGCTCATAGCACACTGCAACAGGTCTTAGCGCAGCGTCACGGAGTGTCCCCTTTCGCGCGTATCTCCTCCGCGCCCCAAAAAGGAGCCCGCCCCCCCCGAAGCCGCATCACGGAGATCACCGTCGCAGCCCCGGTCCAGCGAAGTTGGTGACAACTAGAGCGGAAAACCCCAGATGGTGACAACTGGAATGCCCAAACGGTGACAGGTGCCGCGCTCAAGTCCACGCTCGGTGCCAGCTCACCGACCCACCGACCAGACTTCAGTGCCCTTGGGCCGCCTTGGGTCCATTGCTTCAACCTTCGTGATCCGGACGGCGATTCCGCTCATTTTGATAAGCCCGGGTGACAGCTGCGCGATGCTGTGCATCCATTGGCCTGACACCTGGGGGTAGCTGCCGGTGAAGCTTCCCCTTGACCCGGACCGATCACCCGCGAGAACACCGCCTTCCTCAGCTATCGCGACCCGTGGGCCGTCCTACGTGCCCCGCCCACCAATCGGGCCATCGCAGATCTCCCGGAAGACGCGCGCACACGCGCGCTCATCGGCCTCCAGGCACTCGCGATCGGCGCAGTCGCCCATCTCGAAGCCGGAACGGTGCAGCGACTTGAGACGTTCGCCTCCGGCGAGCGCAGCAGCGCCGGCCCGGAAACTCTCGCGCTCACACTCCAGAGCCAACCCGACCAGGAAGAGGCCCGCACCCCATGACGCACCAGAATCCCACCCGCACGACAGAAACTCCCGGCATCCCGGGCGAGTCCGCCAGGCCCTGGCTGCCCCGCCAGGAATGGGTCAAGACCCAGCCCCAGGCACTCATCGCCTCCTGCGTCGTGCTTCTCGACCAGCAGGGCCGGATGCTCATGCTGCGCTACGCCGAAAGCGACCCGGGCGGCGGCACCTGGTGGTTGCCGGGCGGGATGCTCGACCATGGCGAAGACCCGTTGACCGCAGCGCGGCGAGAGTTGCACGAGGAGACGGGACTCACGGTGAACCCCGCCCCGCGTCTGATCGGCTACGACCACCGCGTCGATGTCGGCGGCACCGGACCGGTGCTCGACTTCTTTTGGTACGGAGGCACCCTCGCGGACAACCCCGCGATCCGATTGAGCCCCGAGCACGATCGGCACGCCTTTCTAGGGCTGGACGAACTGACCAACACGCCACTCGCCGCGCATATGCGCACTCTGGAAGCACTGCACACCGCTGCCACAACCGGGACCGTCGTCTGTCTGCGGGAAGAAAAGCCACTCGGACCTGACGATTCGTCGCTTTAGTGTCAAACCAAGGCGCAACTGGAGCCAGGCCACCAGTGAGAACTATCGGCGGATTCCAGGCGTCGTCGCGACACTCTGTGTGGTGTGGCGACCTCATCTGTGTCCCGGAGGCGGCGGTCCGTGGTTGACGCGGTCCATGGTCGGGCGTTTGCTGGGCGGCTTGTTGTTCGTGACGCCGTTCTCGGTGCCGGGGAAGTCGGGGTTCTTCGCGGCGTCTGGAACGTGGCCCTCGGGCCGGCTCGCCTGCCCCGGGCTTGAGCCGGGAACTCTGCGGCCGGTGTCCCCGCGTCGGATCACCGCGGGCAGAGCAGAGGGAGCCCGGTGCGAGCCGGGCCCCCTCGACTGGTGGTGCGCTGCTACAGGACGGCTACGGTGAACGGCCGGTCCGCAGCGGTACCGCTGCTGTCGCTGGTGACGACCGTAATGGTGTCGGCGTTGTTGCCGCAGCAGGAGTGCGGTGCGCCGATGGCGGTGATCTCGCCTCGGCTGTTGTTGAGCGTGGCGACGATCGCCGCCGTGGCCAGGTCGTGGACAGCGCGGGCCGAGACCTTCACGCAGTAGACACCCTTGCTGGACGTGCCGTTGCCTCGGGTGACCGAGGTCACGTTCTTGGTGTCCAGGAGCGTGGCGTTGCCGGCGACCTTCGCGGCGGCGACGGCGTATTGGGGCACGTGATCGCTATCCTGGGCGATCCTGACGGGAGGTTGCCGGGGATCCTCGTCACGTGCTGCCCGATCCTACGGATCAGAAGGTTGCAGGTTCGGATCCTGCCGAGTGCACAGTGGCAAGAGGCCCCCGGACGGGTCCGGGGTCTTTTGGCTTTCCCTCCACATGGATCGGAATCCGGGAGTTCGCGCATGGGATGGGAGTGCACCGGACTGCGGTGGCCGGACGTGCAGGGGCCGCCCGTGCTGGGGTGGCGGCGGGGCGGGGTCGTGCGGGTGAGCGCGCCGGCCTTCGGGACGGAGCTCGGGTTCCGAGCGGTCGGGCGGCGGCGCTGTGTCGGGGCGCGCGGCAACGCGTGTCCGGTCGGGGCCGCGGTGCCGGGGCGGAGTACGGGGGCGCGGTGTCCGGAGTGTGCGCGGCTGGACCGGGCGCACTCGGTGGCCGCCGACACGATCGCCGACGACCCTCGGACGTACCGCGTGTACCTCGCCTGGTTCGGGCCGGGGATGGTGAAGGTCGGGATCACCGCCGAGGAGCGGGAGGCGGCGCGGCTGCGGGAGCAGGGCGCCGTGGTGTTCAGCTGGCTGGGGCGGGGGCCGTTGATGGCGGCGCGGCGGACCGAGGAGCTGCTGCGGTCGGCGCTCGGGGTGCCGGACCGGATTCCGTACGCCAGGAAGCGGGCCGTGCGCGCGGCGCTGCCGGGGGCGGCGGAGCGGCGCGCCGAGGTGGCGGAGCTCTACGGGCGGGCCGTGGCGCTGGAGGGGGCCGGGTGGCCGGAGTCGCTGGAGCGGTTGCCGTTCGAGGCGGTCGACCACGCCGGGGTGTTCGGTCTCGACGGCACGGTCGAGGTTGCGTGGGCGGTCACCGAGTTGGTGGACGGGGGCGTGGTCGCGGGGCGGCTGGTGGCGGCGGCCGGGCCCGATCTGCATCTGGAGACGGTGACGCACGGGGGTGTGGTGCTGGACACCCGGCTGATGACCGGATGGGAACTGGCGGGCGCCGGCGCGCGGGCCGGGGTGGGGGTACCGGTGGCCGACATCGGGGGCGGCGGCGTGCAGGGCGGGCTGTTCTGAGATCGTCGGGGGTTGGACAGCGAGAGGGGAACGCGATGAGGAGTGACGCCGACGACGTCGTGCGGTTCTGGGAGCGGCTGGGACTGCCCGGGATCATCGATGTCCATACGCACTTCATGCCGGAGCGGGTGCTTCGCAAGGTCTGGGCGTACTTCGACTCCGCGGGGCCGCTGACCGGGATGGAGTGGCCGATCGAGTACCGGCACGACGAGGACGAGCGGCTGGGGCTGCTGCGCTCGTTCGGTGTGCTCCGGTTCACCTCGATGCTCTATCCGCACAAGGCGGGGATGGCGGCCTGGCTGAACGGCTGGGCGGCCGACTTCGCGCACCGGGTGCCGGACTGTCTGCACACCGCGACGTTCTTCCCGGAGGAGGGCGTGGAACGGTACGTGCGCGAGGCCGTGGAGGCGGGGGCGCGGGTCTTCAAGTCGCACCTCCAGGTCGGCGCGTACGACGCCAACGACCCGCTGCTGGAGCCCGTGTGGGGGCTGCTCGCGGAAGCCGGGATCCCGGTGGTGATGCACTGCGGCTCCGGACCGGCGCCCGGCAAGCACACGGGGCCCGAACCGGTCGGCCGGCTGCTCGCCCGCCATCCGCGGCTCCGGCTGATCGTGGCGCACCTGGGGATGCCGGAGTACGCGGAGTTCCTGGCGCTCGCGGAGAGGTACCCCGAGGTACGGCTCGACACGACGATGGCGTTCACGGACTTCACGGAGGAGTTCAATCCGTTCCCGGTGGCCGAGCGGGGGCGGCTCGCGGCGCTCGGGGACCGGATCCTGCTGGGCACGGACTTCCCGAACATCCCGTATCCGTATGCGCATCAGCTGTACGTGCTGGAACGGCTGGAGCTGGGGGACGACTGGCTGCGCGCGGTCTGTCACGACAACGCGCGCGCGTTGTTCGCCGTGGAGTGACCGGACCGGGCGGCTGGACCGGCGGTTCGGGAGAGGGCGCTCCGCCCGGGTTTTCTCAGGGAATTCACAGAATCGGGAAAGGGACCTCTCAGAGGGGCCTCACAGGGTTGAGGCATGACGACGACGACCTCGCCCCAGGGGCGTACCGAGCTGCTGAGGGCGGACCGCAGCCCCGTCCGTGTGCTGGTGGTGGACGACGAGGCCCCGCTCGCCGAACTGCTCTCCATGGCCCTGCGCTACGAGGGCTGGGAGGTGCGCAGCGCAGGGGACGGTGCCGGTGCCGTACGGATGGCGCGCGACTTCCGGCCCGACGTGGTGATCCTCGACGTGATGCTGCCCGACGCGGACGGGCTCGCCGTACTGGGCAGACTGCGGCGGGAGCTCTCCGGGGTCCCCGTGCTGTTCCTGACCGCGCGCGACGCGGTGGAGGACCGGATCGCCGGGCTGACGGCGGGCGGCGACGACTACGTCACCAAGCCGTTCAGCCTGGAGGAGGTCGTGGCGCGGCTGCGCGGGCTGATCCGGCGGTCCGGCACGACGGCCGTACGCAGCGAGTCGACGCTCGTCGTCGGCGATCTGACCCTGGACGAGGACAGCCATGAGGTCGGCCGGGGCGGTACGTCCATCCACCTCACCGCGACCGAGTTCGAGCTGCTGCGCTTTCTGATGCGCAATCCGCGGCGGGTGCTGAGCAAGGCGCAGATCCTCGACCGGGTGTGGAACTACGACTTCGGCGGGCAGGCGAACGTCGTCGAGCTCTACATCTCGTACCTGCGCAAGAAGATCGACGCCGGACGGTCGCCGATGATCCACACCCGGCGCGGGGCGGGGTATCTCATCAAGCCGGGTGAGTAGACCGGCGGGCAGGCGTCCGGACCGGTGGCGGGGCCGTGGACGCTGCGGACCCGGCTCGTGGTCTCGGCGGTGACGCTGATCGTCGTGGTCGCCGCGGTGATCGGGGCGGTCACCACTTTCGCCTACCGCAGCTACATGTACGGCAGGCTCGACGACCAGCTGCACTCCATCGCCATGCGGGCCTCGAAGCCGCCCGGCGGCGGGGGACCGATGCCCGTCGGTGCGCCGCGGAGCGGCGACCTCCTGGCCTTCGTCGATGCGCGCGGGCTGCCCGTGGGCGCCTTCGGGGCGGTTCTCATGGACGGCTCGGTCACCGAGTCGAGGGTGGTCACGGAGAGCTCCACCACGTCGTCGCCGCGACCGGGGCCGGGGCCGGGAGCCGAGGATGGCGGACAGCCGTTGACCGGCGCCCAGCAGAGCGCCCTGGCCGCGGCGGACACCGCGGCCGGCAGTGCCACCTTCTACGGCCTGACCCGCCCGGCTTCTACGACCTGACCCGGCCGACTTCCACGGCTTGACCCGGCCGAAGAGCGGGACAGCCCTTGGCCGAAGGGCTTGCAGGGAAGCAACACCTTGATTGCCTGCAAGCCCCTCAGCGCCGCAGCAGCAGGTCGGCGACAACCGGGCGGTGGTCCGAGGCGAGCGTCTCGGCCACCGCCGCGTCACGTACCCGTACGGAATCCTTCGACACTGCCACGTAGTCGATCCGCCGCACCGGATCCTGCGCCGGGTACGTCGGGCCGCCGGGCTCGATGTCCGTCAGTTCCTCCCACAGCGGGGCGAGTTCGGGAGCGGCCGGGACCGCGTTGAAGTCGCCGAGCAGGATCTGCCGCACCTTCTGCCGGCCGGGGGCCCTGTCCTCCGCCATGATCCGGCGGGTGTCGGCGACCTGGGCGGCCCGCACGGACGGGTCGGCGCGGTAGTCGAGATGCGTCACGTACACGTGCACGGGCAGTCCCTCCACCCGAAGGACCACTTCGCCGAAGCCGGGCGCGGGGGCCGGCACGGGGTCCGGGTCCTGGGTGGAGAGCCGGGTGATCTCGTGGTTCTCGGCGCTCGCGATCCGGTACCTGGACAGCACCGCGACCCCGAACTCGCGCCGGGGCGCCCCCGGAGTCCCGGGGTCGAGGCTGTATACCGGGGCGAACGAGACATACATGTGCAGCCGTGCGGCCAGCTCACCCGCCAGATCGCGCCACTCGCTGCGGGTGCCCCAGTGGACGTCGACCTCCTGGAGGCCGATCACATCGGCGTCCAGCGCGCGCAGCTCGGCCGCCTGCCGGTCGAGATCGAAGACGTTGTCCATGCCTGCGCCCGCGTGGATGTTGTACGTGGCCACGCGCAGCGGCACCGCGTGCCCCTGCCCGGCGGCCGACGCGGGAGGTGCGAGGGCGGCCCCCAGCAGGCCCGCTGCGATGAGAACGTCCACCGTACGACGACGCAGTGACATACCACTCCAGTCCTTGTCGGATCAGCGGCGAGCACGGTACCGCGCGGAAATGGGTTGTACACCGTATGAGGCGAGCTATACGGTGTATGTCTTGCCCCTGTACGCCGTATAAGGAACAGAACCGGGAGTCCGTATGACGGCGACCGCCGCCGAGCAGAACCACCTTGCGCCGCCGAGCCATCCGCAACGCTGGCTGATCCTCGGCGTCATCTGCCTCGCCCAGCTCACCGTGTTGCTCGACAACACCGTGCTCAACGTGGCGATCCCCTCCCTCACCCGGGAGCTGGACGCCTCCACCGCCGACGTGCAATGGATGATCAACGCCTATTCGCTGGTCCAGTCGGGCCTGCTGCTCACGGCCGGCAGCTCCGCCGACCGCTACGGCCGCAAGAAGATGCTGGTCGCCGGCCTCGCCCTGTTCGGCATCGGCTCGCTGGTGGCCGGGCTCGCCCAGTCGTCCGCGCAGCTGATCGCCGCCCGCGCGGGCATGGGCATCGGCGGTGCGCTGCTGATGACGACGACCCTGGCCGTCATCGTGCAGATCTTCGACGATTCCGAGCGGGTCAAGGCCATCGGTATCTGGTCGACCGTCAGCTCGCTCGGCTTCGCCATCGGGCCGCTGATCGGCGGCGTGATGCTCGACCACTTCTGGTGGGGTGCGATCTTCCTGATCAACATCCCGGTCGCGGTCATCGGACTGGTCGCCGTGACCCGGCTCGTCCCGGAGTCCAAGAACCCCAGCGGCGAGCGTCCCGACCTGCTCGGCGCGCTGCTCTCCACCATCGGTATGGCATCCGTCGTGTACGCGATCATCTCCGGCCCGGAACACGGCTGGGCATCGGGCAGGGTGCTGCTGACCGCCTTCATCGGGGTCGCCGTCCTCACCGGATTCGTGCTGTGGGAGCTGCACATCCCGTACCCGATGCTGGACATGCACTTCTTCCGGAACCAGAAGTTCGTCGGCGCGGTCGCCGGCGCGATCCTGGTCGCCTTCGGGATGGGCGGCTCGCTCTTCCTGCTCACCCAGCAGCTCCAGTTCGTCCTCGGCTACGGGCCGCTGGAGGCCGGTCTGCGGACGGCTCCGCTGGCACTGAGCGTCGTCGCCCTCAACCTCACCGGACTGGGCGCGAGGCTGGTGCCCAAGCTGGGCACGCCGGTGACCATCGCGGCCGGGATGAGCCTGCTGGCCGCCGGTCTCGCCGCGGTCGCGCTGCTCGGCGGCGACGGCTACGGCGGCATGCTGCTCGGTCTGGTCGTGATGGGCGCGGGCATCGCGCTCGCCATGCCCGCCATGGCCAACGCGATCATGAGCGCCATTCCACCGGAGAAGGCGGGCGTGGGCGCGGGGGTCAACGGCACGCTCGCCGAATTCGGCAACGGGCTGGGGGTCGCCGTCCTCGGCGCGGTGCTCAACTCCCGGTTCGGGGCGCTCGTGCCGGCCGCCGTCGGGGCGGCCTCGTTGCCCGCGGCGCTGGCCTCGGCCACCGACGACGGGGAGCGGGCGCGGATCACGGACGCCTACGCCTCGGGGCTGGAGACCAGCCAGCTCGTCGGGGCGGTGGCGGTACTGGCCGGCGGCCTGCTGGCCGCGGCGCTCCTGCGCCGTGCGGAGCGGGCGGAGCCCGCCCGGGCGGGCTCGGCCGACGCCGCGGCATCGGCATAGCATCGAGGCGGGGCGCATCGGACCGTGCGAATCCGTTTCGGGCGCGCGGGTACGTATCCGGCCCTCGCGCGCGGGTACGTATCCCGTACCTGCGCGCGGGCACGTATCCGTTCCTGCGCGCGGGTACGCATCCGGTCCGTCCCGCCGGCAAGAAGAGGAGAGTGCGCCATGGTGTCCGCGGCCGACCGTGTGAAGAACCCTGCCAGGACCAGTGTGTGGCTGGAACAGCGGGTGCCGTCGCGCACCCGTAAATCGGACCAGCCGACCGGCCTCGACCGGGAGAAGATCACCGCGGCGTCGGTCCGGCTGCTGGACGCCGAGGGCCTCGCCAAGTTCTCCATGCGCCGGCTCGCCGCCGAGCTGGACGTCACCGCGATGTCCCTCTACTGGTACGTGGACACCAAGGACGATCTGCTGGAGCTGGCCCTCGACTCGGTCTACCGCGAGATCGCACCCCCGCGCGAGGACGCGCACTGGCACGACCGGCTGCGCGCACTCGCCGTCTCCTACCGGGAACTGCTGAGCCGTCACGTCTGGGTGTCACCGCTCGCCGGCCATTTCCTCAACATGGGCCCGTACGCGATGCTGTTCTCGCACACCATGCAGGACGTGGTCCGGGCGACGGGGCTGCCGCTGCACCAGCAGACGGGCGCGCTCTCCGCGGTCTTCCAGTTCGTGTACGGATTCGGCACCATCGAGGCCCACTTCGTGCAGCGCAGCGCGGAGAGCGGGGTCAGCCAGGACGAGTTCTTCCAGCAGGCCCTGGGCGCCATCCGGAGCCAGCCGCAGCTCAGCCGTGTCGTCGAGTGCTCGCAGAACCTGATGGACGCCCGTGGCGGCGACACGGTCGAGGAGATGCGCGACCGGGACTTCACCTTCGCCCTGGACCTGCTGATCGCGGGCATCGAGGCGATGCGGGACCGCTGAGATCCGTCCCGTCCCGGCCCGGCCGTGCGTCGGCCCCGGACGGCCACGGTCCCGCGGCCGGCAGGGCGTCCGTACAGGCGTTCACGCTTCCGTACCGGCGTTCACGCCGTGGAACCTCACCACCGGCGTTCACACGGTGGAATCTCACCACCGCCGTTCACGCCGTGGACCTCACCAGCGGTCCGCCCCGCAGCGCGGCCGGCAGCCGGGCCCGCGCGAGCAGGCCCGGAGACGGAAGGCGTGCCGGTATCCGGGTGGGCATCCGGGAGGCACCGGGAACGGCCGTCAGCTGCCGGACGCGAGAGACGCGGGGAAGCCCCCGGTGGCGACCGGACCCCACCGCTCCGGAGTGATCCGGATGATCGACTTGCCCAGTTTCACCATCGCCGCCCGGTACTCGTCCCAGTCCGGGCGCTCACCCGAGATGTTCCGGAAGTACTCGACGAGCGGCCCGACCGAATCCGGCGCCCTGGGGACGGCCGTCGGACCGGGTGGTCAGCAGGATCGCCCGGTGCCGGGGACGCACGAAAGCCAGCAGCTCGTCGAGTTCCACGGCGGTGTTCGTAGCGATGTGGGGTGCCATGTCCGCGGACTACGACGGCAGGGACTCACCCTGCACGGCTTGGATGTCCAGCTCGATCCGCAGCGTCGTGCCGATCGCCGAGATACCCGCCTGCACCACCTGGTTGTAGTTCATGGCGAAGTCCTCGCGACGCAGCTCGGTCGTCGCGCTGAACGCCGCACGCACCCCGCCCCACGGGTCCGGGCCCGTCCCGAGGTAGCTCAGGTTCAGGTCGACCGGGCGCTCGACGCCGTGCAGCGACAGCTCACCGTGGACCAGCCAGCGGTCGGGGCCCGCCGGGGTCAGCCCGTTGGAGCGGTAGGTGATCTCCGGGAACCGGTCCGAGTCGAGGAAGTCGGGGGAGCGCAGGTGCTTGTCGCGCATCCCGTTGCCGGTGTCGATGCTGGCCGCGTTGATGACGGCGTCGACCCGGGACCGGTGGACCTCCTCCGAGATCTGGATACGGCCGCCGAACTCGGTGAACCGGCCGTGCACGCTGGAGATCCCCAGATGCTGCGCGACCGCGCCCACCGAGGAGTGCGCCGGGTCCAGCGACCAGGCGCCGGGCGGCGGCAGCTCCACACCTCCCTGGCGGGCCAGCACCACCGTGCCCGCCTCGGCCCGCCCGCTCGCCGTGACGAGGGCGGTGGAGGCGGCGGGGGCGTACCCGACCGCCGTGACGATCACTGTGTACGCGCCGGCCTGCAGGGGGGTGTCGCTCCGCACCGTCCCGTCCTCGTCGGCAGTGGCCCGCACCACCTGCGCGCCGGTCATGTCGGTGACCGTCACGACCGCGTGCTGGACCGCCCAGCCGTCCCGCGTCCGTACCTGTGCGCGAAGTCCCATCCGTTCTCTCTCCTTGCTCAATGACTCAATGAGTCGGGCCCCGGGGCGGGGACGACAGGCCGTCCCCTGCCTGCCGTCCCCGCCACCGGGGCCCATTTCCACCGGCCGGTACAGCGTCTCCGCTCGAAACGCCGACCCGCCAGGGGTCTGTGGTGACCACCTCGCCCACGATTGTCAGTGGGCGAGGTCGTTACTCGCCGGGGTGGGCGAGTTCGATGTCGTGGCCGTCGACCCCGCGACCGGCCACGGTCAGTGCGCCGGCGACCGGCGGGTAGCCGGTCGCGACGACCGAGTACTCGCCCGCGTCCAGGTCGGCGAAGGCGTACGCCCCGTCCTCCCCGGTCGTCGAGGTGGCGACGACATTGCCCGCCGCATCGACCAGTGTGACCCGGGCATCCGGCAGCGGCCGCCGGCCGGAACCGGCCCGCACGACACCCTGCACCAGCGCACCGGCCTGCAGCGCGGCCTCGATCCGGGTGACACCCTGGCCGCCGATCTCCACCGGCAGCGCCAGCGGACGGAACCCGATGGCGTTCACCGCGACGGTCACCGAGCCGGGGACCAGCTCACCGAAGGCGAACTCGCCCGTCTCACCGGACTTGCCGGTGGCCAGCACATCGCCGCGCACATCGGTCACGATGACCACGGCGCCCTCGACCGGCGCGGCGGTCTCGGCGGTCCGCACGATCCCGGCCAGGCCGCTCGTGCCCGAGAGCAGGATGTCGTACGAGAGCGGCTCGTCACCGACGACCACGGTGGACGCCTGCGGCTGGAAGCCGTCCGCGGACGCGATCAGGACGTAGCTGCCGGAGCCCGGCGCGTCCAGTGCGTAGCCGCCGTCGGCCTGGGCGACGGAGCGCCCCAGCTGCCGGCCGGCCAGCGAGATCAG
Organism: Streptomyces sp. NPDC015032; assembly: GCF_043080425.1. NCBI lineage: Bacteria > Bacillati > Actinomycetota > Actinomycetes > Kitasatosporales > Streptomycetaceae > Streptomyces > Streptomyces sp. NPDC015032. The sequence goes on from NZ_JBIBVN010000025.1 coordinate 39,268, forward strand.
CGTGACGGCGGCCCGGGCGACGGGGGCGCCCTCGGCGCCGCGCACCACACCGTGCACGGTCGTGCCGCCCTGCAGGGTGGCGACGGGGGCTTCCAGGGTGTCGACCGAGGTGCCTCCGGCCGTTCCCCCGGCCGATTCCTCGGAGACTGGTGCGGCCGCGATGGCCGGAGCCTCGACCGTCTCCGCGACGGGGGAATCGGCCGTGGCCGGGGCGTCGCTCACCGCGTTCGTCTTCAGCGCGACCTCCTTGATGAAGATCGTGATCACGAAGGCGATCAGTGCGGCCGGGGCGGCGTACAGGAAGACATCGCCGACACCGTGCCCGTAGGCGCTCTCCACGACCGTACGGAACGGGGCGGGCAGCGCGTCCAGGTTGGGGATGCCCCCGCCGCCGGTGCCGCCGTGGCCCATGGCGGCGCCATCGGGGCCGAGCTCCGTGAGACCTTCCTTGACGTAGTGGGTGACCCGGTTCGCCATGACGGCGCCCAGCGCCGAGACGCCGATCGCACCACCGAGCGAACGGAAGAAGGTGACGACGGAGCTGGCCGAGCCGAGGTCGGACGGAGCGACCTGGTTCTGCGTGGCGAGCACCAGGTTCTGCATCATCATGCCGATGCCGAGACCCATGACGGCCATGAAGATCGCGATGTGCCAGTACTCCGTGTCGTACCGGATGGTGCCCAGCAGCCCGAGCCCGGCGGTGACCAGGAAGCCACCGGTGACGAGCCAGGCCTTCCAGCGGCCGGTCCTGGTGATGATCTGGCCCGAGACCGTCGAGGAGATGAACAGACCCGCGATCATCGGGATCGTCATGACACCGGACATCGTCGGCGACTTGCCGCGCGCCAGCTGGAAGTACTGACTGAAGAAGACGGTGCCCGCGAACATCGCGATACCGACGAACAGCGAGGCAAGCGAGGCCAGCGTGATGGTGCGGTTACGGAAGAGGCGCAGCGGGATGATCGGCTCGCTGGCCTTGGACTCGACGGCGATGAAGAGCGCGGCGAGGGCGGCGGAGCCGATCAGCATCGCGGCGGTCTGCCAGGAGAGCCAGTCGTACTTGTCGCCCGCGAAGGTCACCCAGAGAAGGAGCAGCGACACGGCGGCACTGATGAAGAACGCACCCCACCAGTCGACCTTGACCTCACGCTTCACGACCGGGAGCTTCAGCGTCTTCTGGAGCACGATCAGCGCGATGACGGCGAACGGCACACCGACGTAGAAGCACCAGCGCCAGCCCATCCAGCTGGTGTCGGTGATGACGCCACCGAGCAGCGGACCACCGACGGTGGCGACGGCGAACACCGCACCGATGTATCCGCTGTAGCGACCGCGCTCACGCGGGGCGATCATCGCCGCCATCACGATCTGCGCGAGGGCGGAGAGACCGCCGGTGCCGATGCCCTGGATGACACGGCAGGCGATCAGCATGCCGCTGCTGGTCGACATACCGGCGACGACCGAGCCCGCGACGTAGATGATGAGCGCTATCTGGACCAGCAGCTTCTTGCTGAACAGGTCGGAGAGCTTGCCCCACAGGGGGGTGGTGGCGGTCATCGCCAGCAGTGAGGCCGTGACGACCCAGGTGTAGGCGCTCTGGCCGCCGCCGAGGTCGGAAATGATCTCGGGAAGGGCGTTCGAGACGACCGTCGACGACAGGATCGCGACGAACATGCCGAGCATCAGCCCGGCCAGTGCCTCCATGATCTGCCGGTGTGTCATCGGCGCGCCGGACGAGGCATCGGCTGATCCCCCGTGCTTGGCGTGGCCGCCCCGCACACCGGTTGGTGTGGTCGTAGCCATTGAGTTCCTTGTCTTTGCTTCTGTTACACAGGTGTACGGGTGTGCACGTCGTTGTCGCTGTCGGCAACAGGCCGCGAGCGACAGTCGCCGACGTGCCTTCCGGGGGTGCACCCCCCGGGGCCGCGGCAGGCGAAACTGTCACGCAGCCGGGCCAGCAGCGTGTTGAGCTGTCCGACCTCGTCGTCGGACCAGTCGGCGAGGTTGTGGACGAAAAGTTCGGTGACCCGCTGGTTCAGACCACTGAGCAGATCGTGTCCGGCGGGGGTCAGCCGCAGGATGCGGGACCGCTTGTCCGCCGGGTCGGGGGACCGCTCGATCCAGCCGCGTTCTGCCACGTGGGCGACATGACGGCTGGTCACGGACATGTCGATGGCCATGAGTTCGGCCAGTCTGCTGATCCGCATTTCGCCGTGCTCACGGAGAAGTGCCAGTACGGCGGCGGAGCCGGCCGGGCATTCGGCGGGCAACATGCGGGCGAGACCTCGTTTGACGGCTCCGACGGCGCTGAGCTGCCGGGCCAGTTCTTCGTACTGGCTCCGTACGGCCACGGGCCCCCCAGGCATCTCATCCGCGCATCTTGTTGCTTAGGGCAACCATAGAAGCCGTTGGTTGCTGAAGGCAAACGAAAGTGGGCTTGCAGAAGTAAAGGAAAATAAAAGGCTGCGTAGGGCCCGGGTCAAACGCCCAGCGTGCGGGGGACGGGTCGGGGCGGGTGTGTCTCCTGCCACAGGCGGGACGGCCGGGCGCCCGTTCCGGGACGCGTGCGGGGCGGCTCAGGGGGATGTGCCGGGCCGGTTCCGCCGCGTATATCGCGTATATAAGGGGTGTGCGGGCGTGGGATGTCCGGGATGCCGGAGGTGTAGGGACGCGGGGGGCGGCGGTTCCGGGGCGGGGGCGCGTCTCTCCTCGACCCGGTCCCCCGGCACCGGCCACGGCCCTTCGGCGACCCGGGGGTTGGGCCGTAACGCCGAGTTCGCTAGGGTCCTGGCACATGGCACACAACCCCCATGCCCCGCAGGGCCCCGAGGGCAACAACGACCCGGCCGGCAGCACTCAGATGTTCCGCGCCTTCGTCGACGACGGCGAGCCGCAGCGCCGGCAGCAGCCGGCCGCCCCGGCCGGACCGAGGACCGGGATGATCGTCACCGTCGTCGCGGTGGTCGTCGTCCTCGCGGCGGTCGCCTGGCTCGCGCTCGGCTGACCGGCGCACCGGTTCCCCGTACCGCCTCGCTTCCATCCATCACTTCGATACGGCGGTGACGTCCCGGGTCTCGACATGCATCCCCAGGGGCACCCTCCAGGCCTCCACGCAGACGGTGTACGTCTTCGTCCGCGCAGCTCCCGCGTCGATCGGCGCGGGCAGCGGCGCGGACGTCTCGACAGTCGCCCAGTCGACCCCCAGCCCGCCGATGATGTGCGTGGCGAAGGTGGCGGTCCCCGATACCACCGGTGATTCTCCGGTGTTGCGGAACTCAACCGTCACCTTCTCGCACCAGCGATCCTCCGCGGCCGCCCGTTCGGGGGCGCCCACCACCAGCACGGCAGGCCCCGCGGGCGGGGTGGTGCCGGGCGAGGGCGGGGCCGAGGGGTCCGTCGGGTCCGTGGGGCCGCTTCCGGTACCCCCGGTACCGCCCGAGCTGCCGGTACTCCCGCTGCCCGCCCCAGCCGTGCCGGGCCCGGACGGGCCAGGGCTCCCGGACGGCCTGCCGGCTCCTTCGCCCGCGGCGCCCGTGCCCCCGGAGCCGTCGCCGTCGCGATCGGCAGGGGTGCCCGGTGATGTCTTGTCGCCGTCCGCCCGGCCGCCGGTACTCCCGCCGGCCCCGTCGCCCTTGCCGTCGCCGTCCCTGCCGTCCCGGTCCAGCGGAACCAGCGTCACCTTCCCCGACGGGGGCGCCGCACCGGACAGCGGTCTCTCCGGGCCGGTGCCCGCCGCGCCGACTGCCACGTAGCCGTCGTCCGCCGTACCGCCGCCGCAGGCGGCCAGCGCGCCGCCCAGACACAGCACGGCCGCCGAGGCGACGATCACAGTGCCCCGGCGGCGGCCGGTCGAGTCGAGTATCTGACGTCGCATCGCGCCAGTGTGGCTGACGGTCCGTCAAATCGAAACCCTTGCGCCGCGGTGCGGCGGTCCATGGCGGTCAGTCGGCGATGAGCCCTTCCCTGAGCTGGGCGAGCGTACGGGTCAGCAGGCGCGAGACGTGCATCTGCGAGATGCCGACCTCCTCGCCGATCTGCGACTGGGTCATGTTGGCGAAGAACCGCAGCATGATGATCTGGCGCTCGCGCGGCGGAAGTTTGGCCAGCAGTGGCTTGAGCGACTCGCGGTACTCGACGCCCTCCAGCGCCGAATCCTCGTATCCCAGCCGGTCCGCGAGGGAACCCTCGCCGCCGTCGTCCTCGGGTGAGGGCGAGTCCAGTGAGGAGGCGGTGTACGCGTTGCCGACGGCGAGGCCGTCGACCACGTCCTCCTCGGAGACGCCGAGCGCCTTGGCCAGCTCCGGCACGGTCGGCGAGCGGTCGAGCTTCTGGGAGAGCTCGTCGCTGGTCTTGGTCAGCGCGAGGCGCAGCTCCTGCAGGCGGCGCGGGACGCGCACCGACCACGAGGTGTCGCGGAAGAACCGCTTGATCTCCCCGACGACGGTCGGCATCGCGAACGTCGGGAATTCCACCCCCCGTTCGCAGTCGAACCGGTCGATCGCCTTGATCAGGCCGATCGTGCCGACCTGGACGATGTCCTCCATCGGCTCGTTCCGGCTGCGGAACCGCGCCGCGGCGTACCGCACCAGCGGGAGGTTGAGCTCGATGAGCGTGTCCCGTACATAGGCCCGCTCCGGGCTGTCCATTCCGTCGGGGCCCGGTGCGGGCCCCAGCGCGGCGAGCCGCAGGAACAGCGAGCGGGACAGCGTGCGGGTGTCGATGGCTTCCGGCGAGCTGGTGAGCACAACGGGTGCGGGCGCGCTCTTCGTGAGCGTGAGCACCTTCGAGCTGCCCTGTTCTGCGGACATGCCACCCCCTTGAGGTCGCGGACGGTCGCGTTGAGCCGCGACCATCGGAGGAACGCAGCCCCCACCTGAATACCGGAGGCGAGGCCACGGCAAACGCGGTTCCTGCAGAATGTCACATGTCGGCAACACGCTGTAGTGACATGTCGACAAGTCTTTGCGACATCCGCGCAGTTAACAGGGGGTGTGACGCAATTCCGGTCGTCCGAACCGGACTTCGAGTGATCTACCCGATCCGGTTAAGCCTCGATCCTGTTTGCGGATCGAAGTCGGGCGAAGCTGCGGGCCAGCAGTCTTGACACATGCATCTGGGAGACGCCCAGTTCCGCGCTGATCTGTGACTGGGTCAGATTGCTGTAGTAGCGGAGCAGCAGGATGCGCTGCTCGCGCTCGGGCAGTTGTACGAGCAGATGCCGGACCAGGTCGCGGTGCTCGACCCCGGTGAGGGCCGGGTCCTCGTAGCCCAGCCGGTCCAGCAGTCCGGGCAGCCCGTCGCCCTCCTGGGCGGCCTCCAGTGAGGTCGCGTGGTAGGAGCGGCCCGCCTCGATGCAGGCCAGCACCTCGTCCTCGGAGATCTTCAGCCGTTCGGCGATCTCCGCGGTGGTGGGCGAGCGTCCGTGAGCGGTCGTCAGGTCCTCGGTGGCGCCGGTGACCTGGACCCAGAGTTCGTGCAGCCGGCGGGGGACGTGAACGGTGCGCACGTTGTCCCGGAAGTACCGCTTGATCTCGCCCACGACGGTCGGCATCGCGAAGGTCGGGAACTGGACACCGCGTTCGGGGTCGAACCGGTCGATGGCGTTGATCAGGCCGATCGTGCCGACCTGGACGACGTCCTCCATCGGCTCGTTGCGGCTCCTGAAGCGCGCCGCCGCGTACCGCACGAGGGGAAGGTTCGCCTCGATCAGCGCGGCCCGCACCCGGCGGTGCTCGGGGGTCCCCGGATCCAGGTTCTTGAGCTGCCCGAAAAGGACCTGGGTGAGCGCCCTGGTGTCCGCGCCCCTGGTCCTGGCGGGCGTCGTTGTGGTGCTGTCCGGAGTCTCGGTCTGAATCGGTTGGGCCGCTGGGGCCGCCCCGGCACTCTGGACGATCTGGGGAGGCACTTGAGGCGCTGTACTGGCCGGCACGGTGAGGCCACCCCTTTGCGGTCAACTTCGGTCAACTCATCCGTCAAAAGCGGTCATAGCATCACAAGACATGTCCACTGTAAGCAAGCACCGAATAGCGTCGTGTTGGGTTCAACTTGGTTTAAACACTTAAAAAAGCCCCTCACCGCAATGGTGAGGGGCTCGGGTGACCGACTGCAGCAGGCGGAGCGGGCGGATCAGAACGGATAGTCGGCAATCACCCAGGTGGCGAACTCACGCCACTGGGCGGCGGCGGCCTGATGGGCCGGATGCTCGACGTAGCGCTTCAGCGCGTCCTCGTCGGCGACCGCGGAGTTGATGGCGAAGTCGTACGCGATCGGCCGGTCGGTGATGTTCCAGGCGCACTCCCAGAACTCCAGCTCGGGGATCTGCCCCTCCAGCTCCCGGAAGGCCCTCGCCCCCGCGACGACCCGCGGGTCGTCCCGCTCGACGCCGTCGTTCAGCTTGAACAGGACCAGATGGCGGATCATGGGGGTTACTCCTACTTCACGAGCTCGGACATGAAGTCTCCAACGGCCTGTGCGGCACTCGAAACGCCCTCGAACCCTACCTGGACCAGATCCGCCGCCCGGGCCGGGGACGTGATGATCGTGTACAGCACGAAGACGACTACCACGTAGAGAGCTATCTTCTTCGCTTGCACCATCAGCCCCAGCCTCCCCTTCGTTCCCCTGTGCAGTCGGCCGATTCTAGCCGCACGTATGGCCGCATCCCCTGATGGTTCCGGTCACTCACATAGCCTTTAAGGACCAAGGGCCCGGCCAATCAGGGCCCTTTGCCTGCTCACGAGGTCTCCGCGAGGCAGCAGGATGGGCGGTGAGCCCCGCGGATCCGGCAGGAAATCCGGGGGGCGAGGAACAGGACCTCACTGTGGGGCCCTCGCCGCGAGCTTCCCCCCTGACTGCGACGAGGGCTTGAGCGCCCTGTTCTCACCGGGGGAAGCGGCTTGTCCCCCTGATGCCGCTTCCCCCGACCTGGCTGCTTCCCGTTGCGTCGCGCGTCCGGACGGGGGCGGCGGCCCGAGGGGCGGATCGGTCCCCGGACGCGCGGGGACCACGGATGGAACCGGGCGCCCCTGTCTTCCTGGCAGGGACCACCCCCGCACGCGCGGGGACCACTCGGTGTCGGCGGCCTGCTTGGCCCGGTCCTTGGGACCACCCCCGCACGCGCGGGGACCACTTGCTGAGCTGCGGCTTTATGTCGGTCGAAGGTTGTTTTTACCCACTTCTTTAAATTCGGACATGAGGGACTTTCGTTGCGTCAGGGATGTAGGTGGAATACCCGGGGCTGGCGTCACGCCCACGACCTTCCTCACGTACAGGCAAGCACAATTATCGGTCCGCCGAGCCTCAATTTCGGCCTCTTGCCAGCCTTGAAGTGCGGCGTCCGTCGGTCATAGCACGTCAACCGGCAAACCAGCGGCACGCACGTGCTTCGTCGATGGTCGCCGCAGTGCCGTCGCCCTTGTCCCGAAGGCGGAATGCCGTCCCATCGGCAACGAGTCGGTCGGCTCATTTGATGAGTTCGGCGTCGGCTGCCTCAAGACCGGTCGGTCTGCAGTCTCGTGGGGCATGGACACGACTCAACCGCTGCTCCGACGAAGTGGTCGAAGACCGGGGCGTGGGCTGGTTTCACCTTCATCGACGGGTAGGCACCATTCTTCTGTCAGATCCATCTGTGTGGTCACGGTAAGGATCGTCACCTTCAACCCCTCAGATGGACAGCAGGTCCCGAACCCTGTCGCGTGCCGTTCGGACGGAGCACGGGGCGCGGTGTCCCGCTGTGTACTACGGGTACAGCTCTCCCCAGTTGGGCACGCGCGCGGACTGGGTGCAACGGGCGGCCCGACCGCTCGTTGCGCTTCGTGTGCACTGCCGTTGATGTCTCCGGCCAGGAAGCGGCATTCGGCCAGGCCGATGCGGTCGAGGGCATGAGACCGGCGGGCTTCTGCTCTGCGAAGCGAAAGGGCTGAGTGGATCTTTTCGGCAGTTGGCTCGGCGTGCCGACCGGGATCCATTCGTGCCGGTTCGAGGAGTCCTCGGCCACCAGTGACTCCAGCCAACTCTGCCTGATCGAAATGTGCGATCCAGTAAGGCTCGTTGTCATCTCCCCTCGTGTGGGAGAGTGCTTCGGCCCGCCCGGACCGTTGCCCGCTGGAACCCGGCGAGCCGTCCCTGCGCTGCCTCCGCGTGGCGATCCTCAAGCACGCCCGCCACCTCGGCGAGCCGGCCGAGCACCGCCTTACGGCGCAGGCCGTCGCCGTACCGGTGATCCCACTGGCGGAAGGCCCGCGCCATGGTCTCCGGCTCCTCGGCCTCTCAGGTGCCCAGCCTCCCCGGCAAGCCCGACCCGGGCGTCTCGACGCGGGTTCTGCCAGCGCAGGCAGGGTGCTGAGCGCGGGCGGTGTTTGAGCGTGTCGACCCAGTCGGTGCACGCACGAGAGGACACCGTGACCGAGACAAGATGCAGTGAAGGGGCAGACCCGAGTGGGTCTGCCCCTTCATCTAGCTGCGGTAGCGGAGGGATTTGAACCCTCGGTGAGTTTCCCCACACTCGCTTTCGAGGCGAGCTCCTTCGGCCGCTCGGACACGCTACCGAGAGAGAGCTTAGACCATCCCGGGGCGTGGACAGAAATCCAACGTCAGAGCTCGCGGAAGAACGCCGTCAGCCGGTCGGCGCAGATGTCCTCCAGTACTCCGTGGATCACCTCGGGGCGGTGGTTGAGCCGGCGGTCGCGTACGACGTCCCAGAGCGAGCCCGCCGCGCCCGCCTTCTCGTCCCGGGCCCCGTAGACCACCCGGTCCACGCGGGACTGGACCAGCGCGCCCGCGCACATCGTGCAGGGCTCCAGGGTGACCACCAGGGTGCAGCCGGACAGCCGCCACCGGCCGAGCGCCACCGCGGCCCGGCGGAGGGCGAGGATCTCGGCGTGCGCGGTCGGGTCGCCGGTCGCCTCGCGTTCGTTGTGTCCCGTGGCGAGCAGAGTGCCGTCCGGGCCGAGCACGACGGCGCCGACCGGCACATCGCCGGCCCGCGCCGCCAGGTCGGCCTCGGCCAGGGCGCGGCGCATGTGCGCCCGCCACGGGTCTCTTACGGGGTCGTGCGGAGCCCGGACGGGTTCGCACGGGTCACGCGGTCGGCACGGCTGGTGCTGTGCCTGCGGTTCTTGCGGGTGCGGTGGTTCGCTCACCCGCGGACCCTAACGGACGGTCTCCAGGACCTCGGCCGCACCCAGCGCGTCCGCGATCTCCACCAGAGCGTCCGTACGCAGCATCAGCAGCTCCGCCTCGGGGAGCCCGAGGTCGGCCAGGACCCCGGTGTCACCGAGCGGGCCCGCCGGTACGGCGTCGGCATCGAGTTCGTCGTCATCGTCGTTGTCGTTGTCGGGGGTGGTCTCCGGCTCGCCGTCCTCCGTACCGTCGAGGCCGACGAGCTCTTCGAGGGCGGCAATCGTGTCCTCGGCCCCGGGTTCGCGGCCGAGCAGTTCGTCGGTGAGCAGGATCTCCCCGTACGAGGAGCGGGAGGCGGCGGTGGCATCCGAAATGAAAATACGGGGGTCCTCCTCACCATCCACTCGGACGACGCCGAACCAGGCGTCCTCCTGCTCGATGAAGACGAGAACCGTGTCCTCGTCCACCGAGGCCTCACGGGCCAGATCCGTCAGGTCGGACAGGGTCTCCACATCGTCGAGTTCCGTGTCGCTCGCTTCCCACCCGTCTTCGGTGCGCGCGAGCAGTGCGGCGAAGTACACCGTGACTCTCCCACTGGTCATAGGGGTGTCGGTCCGGCGGGAGGGCAGTCGGTGGTCCGGCTGTCCTGCGTCCCGCCCATCGGAATCGTGGCAGAAACAAGGCCTTCGCGAGAGGAGTTCGGCCGTTGCGTCGGCCATCAGTTCTCCTGGACGCCGCCACCAGAGGGACCCCGGGCCGCCGTCCGACCTACCAGCGGAAGCTCCGCATCCGCATCGCCTGGCGCATTCGGGCCGCCCGGGCCCGGCGCGGCTGGACCCGGTCGCGGAGTGCCTTCGCCTCATGAAGCTCGCGCAGGAACTGGGCGCGCCGCCTGCGGCGCGCCGCCTCGGCCTCCTGTGGGTCCTGTGGGTCCTGCGGGTCCCGCGGGTTCTGTGGGTTCTGTGGATCCTCCGCGTCCTGCGGGGCCGGCGTGTCCGGCTGGTCCCGCTCCCGCTGTTCCCCGTCCGGCATCGGCTCATCACCCCAAGGCTGGGTCCGTATGCCACCACCTTCCCTCCGAACGTGTGATTGATGCCAGCGCAGAGGTGCGGGAGGCCCCGGTTACTGTTGAACTCATGCGGATCCACGTCGTCGACCACCCGCTGGTCGCGCACAAGCTCACCACCCTGCGCGACAGGCGCACCGACTCCCCGACCTTCCGGCGGCTCGCCGACGAGCTGGTCACCCTGCTCGCCTACGAGGCCACCCGGGATGTGCGCACCGAACAGGTCGACATCGAGACCCCGGTCACACCGACGACCGGTGTGAAACTGTCGCACCCGCGCCCCCTGGTCGTACCGATCCTGCGGGCCGGCCTCGGCATGCTCGATGGCATGGTGCGGCTGCTGCCGACCGCCGAGGTGGGCTTCCTGGGCATGATCCGCGACGAGGAGACGCTCCAGGCGTCCACGTACGCGACGCGGATGCCGGAGGACCTCTCGGGCCGCCAGGTGTACGTCCTGGACCCGATGCTGGCCACCGGCGGCACACTGGTCGCGGCCATTCAGGAACTGATCAAGCGCGGTGCGGACGATGTCACCGCGGTCGTGCTGCTTGCCGCGCCCGAGGGCGTCGAGGTGATGGAGCGCGAGCTGGCGGGCACGCCTGTGACGGTGGTCACCGCCTCGGTCGACGAGCGGCTCAACGAGGACGGCTACATCGTCCCGGGCCTCGGTGACGCGGGCGACCGGATGTACGGCACGGCCGACTAGGGACTTCAGTTCGGACCACCCCGCGAGCCCGGCGGGATCCGAACGAGAGGACCCAGGACCCGAGTGGGTTGTGTGCTGGGCCTGGGCTGCCGGGACCGACCCGGCAGCCGTCAGCAGGACGGTGCGGGGGCGGGCTTCGCCAGGGCGGCGAGGGACGCCGCGGCCGACTGGGGCGTGCTGAACGCCTTGAATTTCGTACCGAGAATCAGATCGACGTCCGCCGTCCTGCGGGCGTCGGTCTTCGGTACGGCCCCCTGCAACTGCGTGCCGAGGACCGGGAACGAGCCGTTCGTGGCCGACGGGGCGCCCAGCAGCACCCCCGGACCGGCGACCTTCTTGTCGTACGCGGCCGGGGCGTTCCCCACCTTGCCGATGGTGAAGCCGCGCTTCTTCAGCTCGTCGGCGGCCTTCTTGGCGAGGCCGCTGCGCGGTGTCGCGTTGTAGACGTTGACGGTGATCTTCGCGGGCTCCGGCAGAGCCTTCGCGGGCGCGGACGGTTTGGCCGACAGGCAGTCCGTCTTCTGGTCGGCGGCGCTGGCCTTCCGGTTGCCGCCCGTGAAGACGTCGATGAGCTGCAGTGTGCCCCATCCGGCCAGGCCGAGGGCGACCACGGAAGCGGCGGCGGCGAGGATCAGTCTGCCGCGACGCCGGGGGCGGCCCATGTGCGGGTACTTGTCGCCCGTGATGCGGTACTTTCCGCCCATGCCGGGGGGAGTGAGCATGCTCATGGGCGCAGCGTAGTGCGGCCCGGTGATGATGCCTACTAAATGATCAATGGATCGCACCCGTCCGGGTGCGAAAGCACCCGAACGAACCCGGAGAGGGCCCACAGGGCTTGCGGGCCCTACGAGGGTCCCGTAAGAGGTCCGCGGTGAACCTGGGGGCAGTCCGTGGGGAGCCCGTGAGGCCCCGTCAGCCGAGTTCGAGTACCCGGGCGTGGAGTACCTGGCGCTGCTGGAGCGCGGCGCGGACCGCGCGGTGCAGTCCGTCTTCCAGGTAGAGGTCGCCCTGCCACTTCACGACGTGCGCGAACAGGTCGCCGTAGAACGTCGAGTCCTCGGCGAGGAGGGTCTCCAGGTCCAGGTTGCCCTTGGTGGTCACCAACTGATCGAGGCGGACCGGGCGCGGCGCGACGTCCGCCCACTGCCGGGTGCTTTCCCGGCCGTGGTCGGGATAAGGCCGCCCATTTCCGATGCGCTTGAAGATCACACGGAAAGCCTACCGGGCAAGAGCCTCCGGGCGCAGCCATGGGGCGGGACTGTCATGCCGGCAAGAACGCCACAAAAGCGGGCATTCCGGAACCCGGGTCGTGATGAGTGACAGTGACAGTACGGGTGGAGGCCCGGGTCCGGGCGTCGGCGGCGGTTCGGACATCGGCGTGGCGCGGGACACCGGCGTGGTGCCGGGGGCGGGGTGTGGCGCATGGTGGCGGTGCGTCTGGGGGTGGCGTGGCGGCGGGCGATGGTGGTGAGTCAGACGGTTCGGGTGCGGCGTGCGACGGGCCTGCGGCGGCGTTCGGCGGGCGCGCGCGGTCGAGGGGGGCGTGCGTGCGGGGGTGCGGGCGTGCGTTGGGTGGTCGGGTACGGGTGGGGGTGGGGGTGCGGTGCCGGTACGGGTCGGCTACTTGTCGGCTGCGCGTTTGGCGGCCTTGGCCGCCTGCTTGGCCTGCTGCTTGAACGCGCGGACCTCGGCGAGTGACTCCGGTCCGGTGATGTCGGCCACCGACCGGTGCGAGCCCGCCTCGCCGTACGGTCCGGCCGCCTCCCGCCAGCCCGTCGGCCGGACTCCGAACTGCTTGCCCAGCAGAGCCAGGAAGATCTGCGCCTTCTGCGTGCCGAACCCCGGCAGGGCGTTCAGCCGTTTCCGCAGCTCGGCCCCAGTGGGGACATCGCTCCACACCGCGCTCGCATCGCCGTCGTACTCCGCCACCAGGTACTGGCACAACTGCTGGACCCGCTTGGCCATGGAGCCCGGATAGCGGTGCAGGGCAGGTTTGGCGGTGAAGAGTTCGACGAAGGCCTCCGGGGCGTACGCGGCGATCTCGTGGGCGTCCAGGTCGTCGCCGCCCATCCGCACGGCCAGGGTGTGCGGGCCGGAGAAGGCCCATTCCATCGGGACCTGCTGGTCCAGCAGCATGCCGACCAGAGCGGCGAGCGGGCTGCGTGCGAGGAGTTCGTCCGCGGCCGGCTCCTGGGCGATCCGCAGGGTGATGTCCTGGTCCTTGTTGGTCTTCGTCATGCCTTCAATCATCCCGACGGCGGCGTGGCCCGGCCACTCCGCTGTCCCTCGATGCAGCCGTTTGCCGCCGGATTCCGTTCGAGGAGTGAAGTGGAGGGCGGTGAAATGACGGGGAGCAAGGGAAGGGGAGGGGAGCAGAGGAAGGTGAGTAGAGGAAGGGGAGCGGAGAAGGGGAGCGGAGAGGGAGTAGAGAGAGCGGAGGGGGAGCGGAGACGGCAAGGCGATGCGGCGGGCGGGGCCGATGGCTACTGTCCGTGGATGCCGATGGGCGGCGGGCGTGACTGTCAGTGGTGGATGGCAGGCTCGGGGATGTGGACATCGACAACTGGAAGTTCTTTCTGGAGCGTTGGAGCCGGCACTGGGTCGCCACCAGGGACCTGCTCGATCCCGAGGAGGTCGAGGAGGAGGCCGACAGCGAGGCGGTGGTCGCCGGATCGCTGGCGCTGCCGGCCGCGACCGAGGAACAGGTGGTCGCGCTGGAGCAGCGACTGGGACTCGTGCTGCCGCCTTCGTACCGGGCGTTCCTCCAGGTCTCCAACGGGTGGCGGCATGCGAGCAGTTCGATCTACCTGATGGGGGTCGCGGAGCGCGTCGAGAGGCACGGCGACCCGTTCGATCTGCGAAAGCTGTACGAGGAGAACCTGGACGAGAGGTCCGGGCAGGCGGAGCGGCTGATGGCCGGAATGTGGGACCGGTCGTTGCAGTTGTCCCAGGACTCGGACATGACCGATGTCCTGCTCGACCCGGGTGACGTGGGCGAGGACGGCGAGTGGGCGGTGTATGTCTACCGTGGCTGGTCCGGTGATTTCCCGGACCGCTATCCGTCGTTCGCGGAGTTCATGCGGGCCATGTACCGGGAATTCCACTGCTGGTACGGCGACGATCCCCGGTTCGAGAACGAGATGACGCGCGAACTCGACGCCGCGGTGGAGCGGGCCCGGCTGGCCTGTCTGGCGGGGGCCGACATCGATGAACAGCTCGCGGTGTTCGACGAGGCCGACGGGTACGGAAGGGGCCGGGCCCGGCGGCTGCGGGACCAGATCCATGCCATGTTCACGCCGGTCACCCATGTCGCGGCGACCATCGACATGGACGACCCGTTGTACGTACGGGAGATCCTGCCGCTCATGGCGCAGGCGCACCGCAGGGTGAGCAGGGGCGACGACTGGTTCCTGAGACCGTACGACGACAGGGGCCGGGCCGGGGCGGAGGCCGCGCTGCGTGCGGCCGACGAGCGTTCCTTCCGGTACGAGCCGCCGGGGCCGTTCGGCCGGGCCGTCGCGGAGGCCCGTGAGCTGGCGCGCTGGGGCGATACGGAGGGGGCCTGGCGGATACTGGCCGCCGCGGTGCCCGACTGGGAGCCGTACGACACCGAACACGTCGCGCCCGTCGGACTTCTCGCCGATCCGTTCCTGGGGCCGGTCGTCACACCGGAGCGCGGACGGCAGATCCTGACCACGCCGCGCGCGGGACAGGGTTCGGCCCCGCGACCCGTGGAGCCCGCCGCCTCCACCTCGCCGACTGGGCCCGACGGGCTCGGCTGGCTGGCCGAATCCGATTCCGGTACGCACTCGGACGGCTTTCGCTTCGTCCTGGTCCAGGGCGTGGCGCCGCAGGAACTGGTGGAACGGCTCGGTGAGGGGCCGCTGTTGCCCGTGTGCTCCGAGAGCGACCTGCAGCAGTGGGGCCGGCAGAACGGACCGGTGGGAGAGGGGGCGCACGCTCGGATCGGATCGTGCGGCGGGGACTGGAGCTTCTTCTTCGAGAGCGGTCCCGAGCCCTTTCTGGAGGACCGGCTGACCGGCCTGGACGCGCGGGCGTCCCTGGGCACCAGGGCGATATCGGTCTGGTGCCCAGGGACCCGTGCTCCCGGAGGCTCCCCTTCCGTCACCGCTCCGCAGACCTTCCGCTTCTCGTACGCCGAGGACGGCCGGGAGGTGTACGGCTACACGCTCGACGGCGGCGTGCCCATGACGAGGGGCCCGCTTCCCGCGCCGCTCGGTGCGCTCCCGTCTGGTGGGCCCGCGCTCGACGCGATCGCGGCGGCATACGGGGTTTCGCTGCCCCGATTCGCCCTGAGGAGGGGGCGGTTGCACGCGGTGGCAGCGAAGTCGTGGACCGGGTCCCCGAGGCGGGGAGGGGGGCGTGTGGCCTTCACCGCCGTCGCGGTCCTGCGCACCCGCACGGCGGGCTGAAGCCTCCTTCCGTCCGCCCCTCACCGGGCCCCGCGGCGGGTCACTCGAAGGGTCGGGGAGGCGGCGGCGAGGGCGGGGAACGTGGCGAGGGACGCGGCGGGTCCGTACGAACGGCCCGGGTGCCCGAAGGGGCAGTGCCGGCTGCCCCCGGCCGACGGGGTCCGGGCTGGACGAGGCAGTGGCACGTCGTGAAGGTGGAGTGGTGGGGCCATCACGACGCGCCTTCGACCGGAGCGCGGTCAGGGGAGATGACGATGCACGCACAGGAATGGGACCAGGAACACGACCACGAGCGTGACCACGGGAACGGGCACGGACATGGCCAGGAGCAGGTGCACGACGAGGCCCCGCACGCGTCGGGGGCGGCCGATGGCCTGCAGGCGGCGGGAACCCCGCACCTCTACCGTGCGGCGGCCGCCGGGCGGGCCGATGTGGTCGGGGCCGCTGGCATGAGCGTGCTCCAGCGTGCGGTCGGCAACGGCGCCGTGAGGTCGATGCTCCAGAGGCAGGGGGAGGAGGAGCGTTCCCCCGTGCACGACGTGGTCTCGTCCGGCGGCGGGCAGCCCCTGGACACCGATACCCGAGCCGATCTGGAGGGACGGATGGGCGCGGACTTCTCCGACGTGCGCATCCACACCGGTTCCGCCGCGCACGAGTCGGCGAAGGGCGTGGGCGCCCACGCGTACACCGTCGGCAACAACGTGGTCTTCCAGCGCGATGCGTACGACCCGTCCTCGCCGCAGGGCCGCACCACACTGGCCCATGAGCTCACCCATGTGATCCAGCAGCGCAACGGCCCGGTGGAGGGTACCGAGGTGCCGGGCGGGATCCGGGTGAGCGACCCGTCCGACCGCTTCGAGCGGGAGGCCGTCGCGAACGCCGACCGGGTGCTGTCGGACCCGGCTCCTGCTCCTGCCCCGGACTCGGCGCGTGCCGCTGACTCCGACTCGGCGCGTGCTCCGGACTCGGTTGCGGAGGGTGCTTCGGCTTCCGGCCTGTCTGCGGCGCCTGCGACAGGCGCGGCCGGCCACGACGCGTCCCCTGCCGCGTCCCTCGCCGCGTCACCCGCCGCGTCCCCCGCCGTGACGTCCGCCGCGTCACCCGCCGTGCAACGGGCGGCGACGGAGGACGAGGACGAGCAACCCGCCGATGTGCAGGGCTCGTTCGTCCAACGGGCCGAGGAAGGGGCCGAGGAGGAGGAAGAGGCCCCGCCCGCCTGACCGGAGTCAGCCCGCGGTGTCCGTCCGCATCGTGCCACCGAGGAACAGCGATTCCGCACACCGCGAAGGCGCCGGGGCGTTCACGGGCTTGCCCACCTTCCGGCAGTCGACGGTCATCGTGACCTTGCCGCCCGCGGGCACCAGGATCGGCGTGACGAAGTGGTAGTCGGAGTCCCGGAAGTTCTCCAGCGCGAGGCGGAGCACGGGCGCGTTCCGGCCGGAGGAGACCACGAGCGTGCCCGCGTCGCCCTGCGGGTTCTGGACCACGATGTCCGTCAGCTGGAAGGTGTGCCCGCGGGGCACCTGCAGGGCTGTCGAGGTGTTCGACCCGCCGCCCACCGAGTCCCTGACCTGCACCTGTGCGCTGGTCGGAGCGGCGGCCGCCGGGCCGCTGTCCGCACCGCCGGAGGTGCCGGGGCTCGGTGAGGGGCTCGGTTTCGGTGAGCCGCCGTTCGCCTTCGAGGTGTCACCGCCGCCCGAGTCCGCTCCTCCCGTCGAACCGGCGTCAGGAGCCTTGCTCTTGTCGGCCGCGGCGGCGGAGCGGACCGCGTCCGGCGTGATCGCCTCCCGGGCCGCCGACTTCACGGCCGGTCGCAGCAGTGCGTACCAGAGCCCGACCAGCGCGATCAGCAGAACAGCCGCGGTGATGAGTGCCCGGGGAAGCCAGCGCGGCAGGATCGGCTCCTGCTGGTACGAACCGTCCAGGACCACCGGCGCGACCGGAGGCTGACCCTCCGCCACATCCGGTGTGGCGACCACCTGGAAGGGATGGGTGACCGGCGTACCGCGCCACACACGCTTCGCCGGCCGGATCCGCAGCTTCCCGAACTCGGCCCGGCCGGGTTCGATCCGCAATGTGTCCGCCGCGAACGCGACCCGGGCCCGCTCCGTCCCCGACCGGGCCCCCAGTCGCACGGTCGTCGGGCTGTTTCCCCGGTTGTCGACGGCGAGTTGGTGCCTGCCGCGCCAGGCGCCGTGCGAGCTGCGCGGTACCAGCTCGGCGGTCGTCTCGGTGAAGGGGAGTACGGTCACCCGCCCTTCGGGCACCACCGTGCCGCCCTCCTCGCTGGTGGGCACCACCCGTATTCCGAAAGGAGTCTCCCCCGCGAGTACGGTCGAGTCGCGGGGCGGTCGCAGTACCAGGGAGACGGTCCGGGAGTCGCCCGGATACAGGGACAGAGTCGCCGGCTCCACCGCCGACCAGGCGGCACACGCACCGACCACCTCGAAGCGGTACTCCTCGACGGTGCTGCCGGAGTTGAGGATCCGCAGGGGGAGGCTCGTCTCCTCGCCCGGTGCGGCAGTGACGGACGAATCGTCGAGGCTTGCCGTGAGACTCATACGGCGCACCGTAGGGGCGGTGCGCAACGCCGGCATCGGCAGTGAAGGAACACATCCGGGCAGATTCTGTGCCCGGATCGGCTTTTTTGTTTCCCCGTAGGTATACGCGGGAATCGTTTGACCGCCTCAGGACGAAAGAGGCACACGAAAGCAGCCGTGATGGTTGTGTTCAGTGTGATGCCATCGGCTGTTGCCCAGGGGGAGCTTGCCATGGAGCGCACCACTGTCGCATTACGGGCCCAGGATCCGATCTCGCAGGCGGGCGTGGCCAGTCAGCTACGAGCCCGGCCCGAGGTCAGCGTGACGGAGTGGGGGGAGGGCGACGCCTCACCTCAGATCGTGGTCGTCGTCGTGGACGCGGTCGACGAGGAGGTGCTGACGATGCTGCGCCACATTCAACGCACCAGCACCTCACGCACCGTCCTCGTCACCACGGACATCGACGAGCAGAAACTGGTGAGCGCCGCGGAGTGCGGTGTCGCCGGTGTGGTCAGGCGCTCCGAGTCGACCCCGGAACACCTGGTCCAGGTCATCGGGACGGTGGCACGGGGCGAAGGCCATCTCCCGTCCGACCTGCTGGGAAGGCTGCTGGAGGAGGTCGGTCGCCTCCAGGGACAGGTGCTCGGCCCACGCGGACTGCACTTCACCGGTCTCGCGGCGCGCGAGGTGGATGTGCTGCGCCTGGTTGCGGAGGGGTACGACACCGCGGACATCGCGACGAAGCTGGCATATTCCGAGCGCACGATCAAGAACGTGCTGCATTCGGTGATGACCCGGCTGCAGCTGCGGAACCGCTCGCACGCGGTGGCGTACGCGATGCGGCAAGGGCTGATCTGAGCGGTCCGGCACGCGTGCGTCCGGTGGGTGCGGTACCTGCCCGAAAGGGCATTGGCGGCTTCCCGGAGGTGTGACTCCCGCACCGCTGCGGTCCGTTCGTGCGTACGGGACCGTGGGGCCCGGTACGCCGATCGGCCGAGGGTGGGGGAGGACTTCCGTGCGCTGGTTCCAGCCGCTCCAGCGGGCTTCGTGGTCGCGGACGGGCCGGTCGGCCGGGCTGCGGTCGGTCGGGTTGCGGTCGGCCAGGCCCCGGTTGCTCCAGCCCTGGTCGCTTCGGCTTCGGTTGCTCCGGCCCTGGCCGTTCCGGCTCTGGTCGTTCTGGCCCTGGTCGCCCCGGCGGCCCAGGTCGCTCCGGCCCCGGTCCTCGGCCTCGCGCAGGACTTTCGCCGTGCTCCGTGTCCCGGCGTTGGCCCTGCTCCTCGTGGTCACCGGCATCGCGCCAGGCTCGGCCGTGACCTCACGGGCGCCGACGGTGGAAGTACCCGAGCCCTGGGTCACCCCCGCCGAGTTCGCCGACGCGGTCGACCCCGGCGGCTCCACGGGCGTGGCCAAGCAGGTGCGTACACCCGCGATTCCGCCGAAGCCGGATGTGGTGCTGCTGGTGGACGGTACCGCCAGCATGGCCGACCCGATCAAGAGCGTGCAGGACAACCTGCCCAAGATCACCGACAGGATCCTCGCCGAGCAGCCCGACTCCCGGTTCGCCGTGGCCACGTTCGGGGATCAGGAGGGCGACCCCAACGCCGGTTTCAGCGTGCTCCAGGGGCTGACGGACGATCTCGACGCGGTACAGAAAGGCGTCGACAAACTCGACACCGCGCTGGGCGGCAAGAGCCGCGGCCCGTCCGAGGACTGGATCAACGGGCTGTGGCAGATCGCGAACGGGTCCGGTGGCCAGACCGTTTTCCGTGACGGGGCGAGTCCGGTCGTCGTGCTGGTCGGCGATGCCTCCAGCCACGCCCCGAGCAACGGTCACACCATCGACGACACGATCTTCGATCTTCAGGACCGGAGCGTCCGGGTGATCGGTGTCGATGTGGCGAGCACGATCGGCGACGGACTGAACGGCAACGGCGACGCCGGTGATCCCGAATACGTCGAGGATCCGCTCACCACCCCCGGCCAGGCCACCCGCATCATCAACGCCACCAACGGCCGCCTGCTGGAGGGGATCGACGGCGACAAGGTCGCGGAGGCGATCGCCGAAGGCTTCAACAACCTTCCCACCACGGTCGGTTACCGGCTCGACAACTGCGACCCGTCCCTGACGGTTTCCCTGGATCCCCCCACGCGCGGCGTGACCAGCGGAGACACCGCATCGTTCGCGGAGAACATCGATGTCGCCGCGGACGCGCCGCAGGGCACCACTCTGACCTGCACGGTCCAATTTCTGCTGGGCACCCAGGCCCCCGGTGCGGAAACGATCGGGCCGGCCGCGGCCGCCGATCCGGACTTCCAGGAGCAGATCAGCATCGAGGTGAACGACGTCGACGCGCCCGTCGTCACCGTGGACGATCTGACCGTCCGGGCCAAGGACAAGAAGGGCGCGCGCGTGACGTACTCCGCCACCGCCCAAGACACCACCGACGGCACCCTCCCCGTGACCTGCACCCCGCCCTCCGGCTCGCTCTTCCCGCTCGGCAGCACCACGGTGACCTGCTCGGCGACCGACTCGGCGGGCAACACGGGAACGGACACCGCGCAGATCGAGGTCCTGGAGGCCCCGGTGCCGCCCTCGGTGGACGTGTCGATGAAGGTCGATGTCAGCCCGGACCGTACCTACACCGGCCGCCCGGCCCGTGCCCGCTTCACCGTCACCAACGCGGGCCCGGACCCGGCGACGGGCGTGGTCATCGGCTCCACCTGGCCGACACCGTCCCGGGCGAAGGACCGCAGCCTGCCCGCCCTGCCCCGCTGCACCGCGGCGAAACCGTGCACCATCCCGGCCGGTGGCCGTATCGAGGTGACGCAGACCGCGACGTACCGCGCCGCGATCACCGGGGACGTACGGGCGAGTGTGCGCGGCACGCTGCCCGACCGCCGGAAGGCCAACAACCAGGACACCGACCGGCTGCGCGTCCTGAAGCCCTCGCTGACCGTCACCCCGCAGGTCGCCAAACCGGGCCAGCCGGTACTGGCCCGGGGCAAGGACTACCCGCCGGGCGCGATCGTACGTTTCACGTGGAACACCGGGCTCACCCCCGGGGGAGCGGTCGCCACGGTGGGCCGCGACGGCACCTTCGAAGTGCAGGTCCTGGTCCTGCGGAAGGACAAACTCGGCCCGCGCGAGCTGCGGGTGGACTCGCGCGACCTCAGCCGGCTGCAGAAACCGGTCCTGGTGGTCCAGCGGAATCTCCAGCCACCGGACTTCGCGGGCCGCGCGTGAGCGCCGACGACTGTACGGGAGTGATCGGGTGATCCACGAGGTCGACGACGTACTGCGCGCCCTGATCAGGGCGGAGGTGCTCGAAGGCGGTCAGATCGCGGTGGTCTTCGACGCCCCGACCCGGGAGTGGGCGGCGAAGGTCAACGCACCCATGGTCAACCTCTATCTCTACGACATCCGCGAGGACATGCGCAGGCGCGAGCGGGGTCTGCACAACGAGTACGACGGGCGCGGCACGGTCGTCGCGCGCCGCCGCCCGCCCCGGTTCTTCAAGCTGTCGTACCTGATCACGGCATGGACGAAGCGCCCGGAGGACGAGCACCGGCTGCTCTCGTCGCTGCTCGGCTGCCTGCTGCGTTACGAGGCGCTGCCTCCGGAGCGGCTGACGGGCACACTGGCCGAGATCGGGGCGGCCGTACCGATGTCGATCGCGCTGCCGCCGCCGGAGGACCGCTCGTTCGCCGATGTGTGGAGCGCGCTGGGCGGTGAGCTGAAACCCTCGCTGGACCTAGTGATCAGCGTGCCGGTGACGGCATCCCCGAGCTATGTGGTCGGCCCGCCGGTCCGGGACGAGGGCCTGCAGGCCCGCTTCGGGGACGTACCGGAGGAGGCCGAGCCGTTGTCGGAACCGATACCGGGGCGCGGCGGGCTTCCGGTGTACGGAGGCCGGCCGGGCAGGCCCGGCGGTCCTGGCGGGGGCGTCCCCCGTACCCCCGACACGGAACGGCGGCGCGGCCTGTCCCTCCGCATCGCGGAGACCCGGAAGGCCCGTACGGGGACGGGGGAGGCTCGTACGGAGACGGGGAAGGCTCGTACGGAGACGGGGAAGGCTCGTACGGAGACGGGGAAGGCTCGTACGGAGGACAGCGCCGAATGACCACCGCGGGTGAAACGACCACCGTGGACGATCCGAACCTGCGCCATCTCCTCGCCCGCGCGGTGGCGGTGGAGCAGCGCATCCGGCGGGCGGTCGAGGCCCGGCAGCTCACCGATCCGGACCCGGACGACGCCTTCCGCGGCCTCTACCTCACGGACGAGAACATCGCCCGCCTGCTGGACGAGAACGAGGCCCGTGCCTTCCCGTACCCCGTACCGGGCTCCAGTGAGGCGCCGACGGAACGGTCCAGACTGACCTCCCTGGCAGGCGAGTTCGGCCTCACCGACCTCGATGTCGAGGTCCTCCTCATCACGCTCGTACCGGATCTCGACGACCGCTTCGAGGCGTTCTACGGCTACCTGAACGACGACGTCACCCGCCGTCGCCCGTCCATCGGCCTGGCCCTGGGACTCTGCGGCCTGTCCCCCGCCGACGAGGCGGCGCGCGGCCGGCTGTCGGCCCTCGCCCCGCTCCGCGAGAGCCGCCTCCTCCTGGTCGAGGACCTGGACCGCCCGTTCCTGAGCCGTGCGCTCCGCGTCCCCGACCGGGTCACGGCGCACCTCCTGGGCGACGACACCCCCGCCCCGCGTCTGGCGGATCTCCTCGCCCCCTGGCACGCCGTACCGGGCGTCGGCGATCCGGCCCCGCTGGCCGCCGCCCTCGCCCGGGGTGTCCCGCTCGTCTACCTCCGAGAGGACCAGGGCGGCGCGGGCACGGCCCTCGCGGCCTCCGCGCTGACCCACGCGGGCCACCGGGTCCTGGGCCTGGACCTGGCACGACTGGCCGAGGACCCGTCCCCCGCCGAGGCCGTCCGCTCCCTGGTCCGCGAGGCCCGGCTGACCGGCGCCGGTCTGGTCTGCGCCCCGCTCGACGCCGTCTCCCGCGAACAACCGGGACTCCTCCGGCTGCTCGCCGGAACACCGGTCCCCACGATCCTGGTGGGCCGGGCTCCCTGGGACGCAGCCTGGTCCGCCGCCCCGCCCCTGCTCCTGCATGCCCCGCGCGTGGAACCCTCGACCAGGGCGGCCCTCTGGACCGACGCGTACGACGCCCCCGTTCCCGCGACCATCGACGTGGACCGCCTGCTCTCGCCGTTCCTCCTCACCCCGGAACAGATCACCCGGGCCGCCCGGGGCGCCGCCCAGACCACCCACCTGGACGGCGGCGCCCTCACCCCCGACCACGTCCGCCAGGGCGCTCGCGCCCAGAATGCGGCGGGCCTGGATCGCCTCGCCCGCCGCATCGAACCCACCGTCACCTGGAACGATCTGGTCCTCCCCCCGGACACTCACGCCCAGCTCCGCGAACTGACCGCCCGCGCGCGCCATCGCGACCGGGTCCTGGGGGAGTGGGGCATGCGCCCCGGTGGCGGCAGGGGCCGTGGTGTGTCGGCCCTCTTCGCCGGTGACTCCGGCACCGGCAAGACGATGTCCGCCGAGGTCATCGCCGCAGACCTGGGCCTGGACCTCTACACGGTCGATCTGGCGACGGTGATCGACAAGTACGTGGGCGAGACGGAGAAGAACCTGGAACGGATCTTCTCCGAGGCAGCGGGCGTGAACGGCGTCCTCCTCTTCGACGAGGCGGACGCGATCTTCGGCAAGCGCTCGGACGTGAAGGATGCCCACGACCGCTACGCGAACGTCGAGAGCGCGTACCTCCTCCAGCGCATGGAGTCCTTCGACGGCCTGGCCATTCTCGCCACCAACCTCCGGGCCAACCTGGACGACGCCTTCACCCGCCGCCTGGACCTGGTCATCGACTTCCCGGTCCCGGACCCCGAACAGCGCCTCCTGCTGTGGGAACGCTGCCTGGGCCCCGTACTCCCCCGGGGCAAGGACCTGGACATCGCCTTCTGCGCGGAGAACTTCGAGCTGGCGGGCGGCAACATCCGCTCGATCGCGGTGACGGCCGCGTACCTGGCGGCGGACACGGGCGAGCCGGTCACGATGCCGACGCTGATCCACGCGATCCAGCGCGAATACCAGAAACTGGGCCGGCTGACGCTGGCGTCGGAGTTCGGGCCGTATCTGGGACTGCTGGCCTGAGGTGCGACACCTCGCACATCCTGATGCTCAGACCTTGATGATCCGTACCCGGTCCCCGCACAGCAGCCCCAGATCCTCGGGGTCCGCCTGCGCAACGGCGAGGTGGGGCTCGCCACCGCCGTGGACGAACTGCTCTGCCGCCACCCGCCGGTCCTGACCTTCCGCCACACCCTGCCACCCGGCCCACTCCACCTTGCGGCCCCACCGCGCCGGCTGGTGTCGAACTTCATCGACGGCCTGAAGTCACTCCCGGTGCACGTGGTGTCCTACGCCTGACAACCGTCCGAGCGTCAGGTGGCAGATGACAGAACTGACGGGACCCGGGCTGCCGCCAACTCCGGGTCGAACCTCAGGGGGGCGCGACGGTCTCCCCGGTACTCGCCGAAGATTTCCGCACGTGCATTCACCAAGCCCCAGGTGGCTATGACGTATTCGAGGTAGTCGTCGAGGTAGGTCACCCGTGATTCTTCGTACGAAGCCCAGTAATCATTGAGCAACATCATTTTCCAGTACTCGTTGGAGGGCTGAACGACAAAGGCCATGGCATAGAAACCATCGACGAGATCGAAGGGGCGCAGCATTCTCTCGAACTCGATCTCGGGATAATTGTGACCGTCGAAGTCGAACTGCGCCTCGCCCTCGTCCTCTTCCTCGTCGAGTTCGAGGGAAGGCAGAGAATATTCTTCGTCGAAGAGCATGTCCTCAAGTGGGAGGATTTGGATGGATCCCGCCGTAGTGTAGAGGTTGTGGCGGCTGACGGCCTTGGCGAATTCCTCGGCCACTGCGATACGAGTCTGCTCGTCGAGGTCCGGGCGGAAACGCCAACGCAATTTTGCATGTGAAAGTGATCGGTACAGCCGTCGGAGCGAGTCCGGCAAATCGGCTCCCAGTCGTTCCTCGACTTCTGTCAAGGATTCCTCCGGGAGTGGCGAACCGATTTCGAAGCAGGTCAATTCCAGTCGAGGATCTCTGCGGATCCTTTCGGCCAATCCTTGCAGTTCGACGCGAAACTCTGATTTAACGAACATGGTACTTTTCGGCCTCCTGTCGAATTTTGTTCTCCGCGCTGCCGCTCTCGCTCTCCCCATTTTCTACGAACTTACCGTTCTCGAAGATCACCTGATAGTGCCACTCGTACGTCAACGGCACATGATCCTCTGCGTTAAGAATCGCCTTCTTTCGTTCGATATCAGGATCGCCTGCCCGCTCCCATTTGGTGATGATGTCCTGTTTGTTGGGGCGCGTTCCGAACGTGAGTGTGACGGTGTATCTCACCCCTTTATTCTCGTCATTGACCAGCTTCTTCACCTTCTTTTCACTCCCCTTGGCGAACAGTCCGTTTCCGCTGTAGGACTGGGGTGCGAGATTCGACCAGGTGTCCCCCGGGCCGTGTACGAGGTGATTGAGAAGATGCCCCATCACGTAGAAGCGGCGACTGCTGCTCCGCTTTTCATATCGGGTTACCAGGATGTCCCAAGCCGGGCCGCTGAGACTCTCGTGGGGCGGGCTTCCTTCAGGGCCTTTTTCTGTGAGTATTGTTGCAGTCATCGATGTGGCGAATCCGCCAGAATTAAGTGCTCCGTAGATCGGTGGAGCTGATTCCGGGAGTTCCTGGCTGTCTCCTATGATTTTTATTGTTGCTGTGGCGAGCCGGCCCAGAAGTGCAGCTATCTGTGGCTTCTTCTTGGCGTCGCTCATATTGGACGCTTCTATGGTCTCGATCTTTTCCAGTATTCCGGCTGCCGTGGCCTTGGCATCCTTTCGTTCGCTGTCGCTATCGGGAATGTTGATCGTGTCCAGGTATTTCTGATATTCCTTCTCGTTGCTCCGGATCACCAGAATTGCGCTACGTCCCTCGCCTCGGAACGTCAATGTGTGAGACTCGCCGTTCGGTGCCTTCAATCCCTTCTTTAGATGCCACCATTCCGCCTTGCCTTTCGGGTCTTCGTCCTGTTCGGATTTGGGCTGTCCCGGAGTGTTGTTCTTGAGCTTCCCCTTGCCTTTGAGCTCTGCCCAGAGCTTTTTTCCCGCCCTGACTATGAAGGACACGATCTTGTCTATGGCTCGGTTCACAGGGCGGGCCACGGCGTGGAAGACGGACTTCACCTTGTTGGCGAGGGAGCCGATGCCCAGGAGAGAGGCGAGGAAGCCGATCAGGAGGGGGATGCTGGCTGCCAGGGCTGTTTCGACCATTTTTGGGACGCCTGCCGAACCCCCGTTGGCTATGGCGACGACCGCGTCCAGGACCGCGTTGACGAACTCCACTATCTGGGCGCCCTGGTTCACGATGAACGTGACGATGTCGATGATTCCCTTGACCGCGCGGACGAACGCGGAGGCGGGGTTGAGGAGGGAGATGATCCAGGTGATGCCCGCGATGATGACGGTGGGGATCAGGTAACTGGTGAGTTTTTCGAGGATGGTGGCCTTGAGGTCGCCGGCCTCGGATTCGATTTCCTTGACGGCGCCTGCGGGGCCCTCGGTGGCGAGTTTCTTTGCTATGGGGACGGAGGACTCGACCGCGCTCATGGCCTGGTCGGGGATGCCCTTGCGGGTGATGCGGGCGCGGATGTTGGCCCACGTCAGGCCGAGAAGGGAGGCGATGAGCTGGATGATGCCCTTGAGGTCGAACTTTTGCGGTAATTCGAGGCCGGCCTTGACCGCGGTGCCCAGGAGCCAGGAGACGACGCCAGTCTTGAGGTGTTCAGCGACGTTGGTGATGAAGAGGTTGAGGCCCGCGCCGACGGCTCGTACAAGGTTGCCGAGGAAGCCGATGGGGTCCTTGATGATCTTCATGATCGCCGAGGCGGCCTTGGCGAGGATGCCGAGGAGGAGGTTCGTCAGCTCCTTGATCGTCTTGAGGGCGCCGACAATCGCGTCCTTCGCCTTCTGGACCAGGCCCTTGTTGGCCTCCTGGAGCTTCTTGATCTCCTCGTCGACCTTGTTCAGCGCGGCGGTGTATTTGTTGGCGAGGTCCTGGACGAGTTGTTCGGACTTCTCGTTGACACTTGCTTCTAGGTCGTCGAATTTCCCCGCGAAGTCCTTCGCCGCGTCTTCGCCGAACTGGCGGAGGTCGGCGGGGAGTTTGTCGACCTCCGCCTTCAGTTCGGTGCGGCCCTTGGCGATGCGGGCCTTTGCCTTGCCGAGTTCGGTGCCGATGAGGTCGGCGACCGAAGAGATGACGGTCTGCATCTTCGCCACGTAGAGCTTGCGGGCTTCCTGGAAGAGGTCGTTGGCCTCCTTCGGCATGCCCATGATCTTGTCCTTGGCCCATTTCGCCGGGCCGAACATGCCTGAGTAGCGCTTGTCCTTGTAGGCCTTCATCCGGCGTTTGTGGTCGGCGGTGAACGCGTCCCGGGCCGCCTTCTCACCCGTCGTGAACGCGGTGTCGACCTTCTTGTCCAGTCCGGACAGGGTCTCCTCGACGTCCTTCTTCGTGCCGTCGTAGACCTTCTGCAGCTTCGCGGTGACCTCGGCCCGCCGTTTCTCGTCCTTCGACTTCGTCTCGCCCTTGCCGCCGTCGACCTGCTTGCCGGCCGAGGCACGGGTCGCGGTCAGGGCGTTCATGGCCTGGGCACCGGAGGCCGCCGCACCCGCCTTCGCGGTCGAGAGTTGTTGGGCTTCGGCCGTCCTGCCCTTGGCCGGGGCCTTCGCGGAGTCGGCCTCGGCCGTCTTCTTCGTGGACAGGGCCTGGTCGAACTCCGGCTCGTTGCCCTTGGCGAGCTGGTCCTCGGTGACCTCGGCGTCCGCCAGGGCCTTGTCGTTCTCCGCGCGGCACTGGGAGAAGTCGGTGACCGAGGCCGGCTGCTTCGCGGGGATCGCGTCGGTCGCGGACGGGGCGCCGGGGTTGGGCGGGGGCTGGTCGGGGGACAGGGGCGTGACGGGTTTGTCCTTGGCCGCCGAGGTGTCCGGCGGGGCCTTCGTCGCCGTGTCGATGTCCTTGGCGGAGGAGTCCTTGCCGTCCTTGACCTTGCCGTCGACCTCGTCCTTGATCTTGTCGGCCTTGCCGGACGTGGAGAACTTGTCGGCCTGGTCGAGGTTCTTGGGGGCCTGCGCGTCGATCGCCTTGTTCACCGCGTCGATGAACGCCTGCTTGTTGAACTCGCCCGGCTTGGCCGCGTTCATCTTCTCCGCGTTTGCCGCCTTGCCCTGGGCCTCCTTGTCGTCAGGAGGCGCGACCGCCGCGTCCTGCGCCGACTTCGACTCGGAGGCGGCGGGGGAATGGTGGGACAGGCGGATTTTCTTGGCCGCGACGTCCGCCTTGACCTTGCGGAAGCCCGGGGCCTGAGCGGGGGACGGCTTCACCGGGGCCGTGTAGCGCTGGGCGACCAGGCGGGAGACGGCCCTGTTGCCCGCCGCGCGTTGCAGGCGTTGCAGGTTGCGGGGGGTGGGGGCTGGGCGGTCGCCCGGCGGGCGCTCCGGTGCGGTCGTCGTACGGGAGACGTCCGTACGCGGGCCACCTGTACGAGAGGAAGCGTCGCCGGTACGGCCAGAGGCGGGGCCCTTCTCCGGAACCGCCCTCATCCGCCCTCCCGGCCGCAGATGTCCCTGTCGGCGTCCCAGGGTGTGTGCGGGGCCCGCGCGATACGCAGGGCAGGAGCACCGCGATCGGGGCAGCGCCCGGCGGTACGTACAGCGCGAGAGCGTTGCCTGATCGGGCAGCGGCCGGTGCACGGGCGGGCGGCCGAGTGTCCGTTCCCGGTGATCGCCGCTCTCGCAAGAATTGCGGGCGTTCCCCGGCCAAGGAGAGACTCACATGCCGTCGTATCTGTCCCCGGGCGTCTACGTCGAAGAGATCGAGTCCGGATCCCGGCCGATCGAAGGGGTGGGCACCTCGGTCGCCGCCTTCGTCGGCTTCGCGCAGAAGGGCCCGTTCGACGAGCCGACGCTGATCACCAACTGGAGCCAGTTCGCCGGTACGTTCGGTGACTTCGTCGACGGCACGTATCTCGCCTCCGCCGTCTACGGATTCTTCGCCAATGGCGGCGGCGTCTGTTACGTGGTGCGCATTGGTGACGGTACGGAGCCCCCGGCCGAGGACGGGAGCGGCCGGGCCGACGGCGGGCAGCTGCCCGCCGGTTCGGAGACGCAGCTCGGGCCGTATGCCGTGCGGCCGCGCCCCGGCGTGGCCGGTGAGATCGCCGTCGAGGTGTCGGAGGTGGAGGGAGACGATCCGCCCTCCGACGTCTTCCAGCTGATTGTGAGGCGGGACGGGCAGGTCGCGGAGACCTACCCGGGTGTCACGACCAAGCGGAGCAAGGAGAACGTCGCCACCCGGGTCAACGCCACGTC
Source organism: Streptomyces sp. NPDC015032 (assembly GCF_043080425.1). Taxonomy (NCBI): domain Bacteria; kingdom Bacillati; phylum Actinomycetota; class Actinomycetes; order Kitasatosporales; family Streptomycetaceae; genus Streptomyces; species Streptomyces sp. NPDC015032. Next base: position 68,594 of record NZ_JBIBVN010000025.1, read on the forward strand.
GGAGCTCATCGAGATACGGGAGTCCGGGCGCGGTGCCGCGCCTGCCAGACCGGAGCCGCAGAGCGTCACCCTGGCGCCCGCGGCTCCTGCGTCCCCCGGAGCCGGGGCGCTGAACCCCGAGGTGTACGTCGGCGATCCCGACCGCCGGACCGGGCTCGGCGGACTCGAAGCCGTCGAAGAGGTCACCACGATCGCCGTGCCGGACCTGATGAGTGCGTACGAGCGCGGGCTGCTGGACCTGGAGTCGGTCATCGCCGTGCAGCAGGGGCTGATCAGCCACTGCGAGCTGATGGGCGACCGCGTCGCCATCCTCGATCCGCCGCCCGGGCTCAGCCCGCAGCAGATCCGCGCCTGGCGCACCGGCCGCGCCAACTTCGACTCCAAGTACGCCACGCTCTACTACCCCTGGATCAAGGTCGCCGACCCGTCCTCGGGACGCGCGCAGCTGGTCCCGCCGAGCGGCCACATCGCCGGGGTCTGGGCGCGCAACGACGAGTCGCGCGGCGTGCACAAGGCCCCCGCCAACGAGGTTGTACGAGGGGCGGTCGCCCTCCAGACGCAGCTGACCAAGGGCGAACACGATCTGCTCAACCCGATCGGGCTGAACTGCATCCGGTCCTTCCCCGGACGCGGCATCCGGGTCTGGGGCGCGCGCACCCTGGCCTCGGACCCGGCCTGGCGCTACCTGAACGTCCGGCGCCTCTTCAACTACCTGGAGGAGTCGATTCTCGCCGGGACGCAGTGGGTCGTCTTCGAACCGAACGACGACGCCCTGTGGGCCCGTATCCGGCGCACGGTCTCGGCGTTCCTGGTCAACGAGTGGCGCAAGGGGGCGCTCTTCGGGCTCACCCCGGAAGAGGCGTTCTACGTCAAGTGCGACCGTGAGACCAACCCGCCGGAAAGCATCGACGCGGGTCAGGTCATCTGCGAGATCGGGGTGGCCCCGGTCAGGCCGGCCGAGTTCGTCGTCTTCCGCCTCTCCCAGCTGACCGGGGGCACGGGCGGCGTCGACGAGTAGCGCGCCGGGAGCCGGGCCGAGCAGTACGCGGACGTCCTGAGGTCCTCCAAGCGGCAAAAGCGGCAAAAGCAGTAAAGGAGCCTGTTGTGCCACTTCCCGATCTCGACAGCACCGTCGGGGCCTCCTTCGGCCTCGAATTCGACAGCGTCGTCATCAAGCAGATCACCGAGGTCAGCGGTCTGAAGATGGAGCAGGACGTCATCGAGCTGAAGCAGAACACCGCCGACGGCCGCTACGCCATCAAGAAGCTTCCGGGCCGGCCGAAGGCCGGGGAGGTGACCGTGACCCGGGGCCTCACCGAGGACAACAGTTTCGAACGATGGATCAAGGACTCCCGGTTCGGCCGGATGACCGCGGCCCGCCGCAACGGCGCCGTCATCGTGTACGACCACGAGGGCATCGCCATCAAGCGCTACAAACTCATCAACGCCTGGCCGAAGTCGCTGGAGATCGGCACCCTCAAGGCCGGTGACACCTCGGTCCTGACGGAGAAGCTCGCGATCACCTACGAGAGCATGGAACTCGACTGATGCGACGTACGGCTCCGGCACAGGCCCCTGAACGGCCGGACGCGCATCTCCCGGCGGGCGCGAGCGGGCGGTCCGGCCAACGGGAGCCGCTGCGCACTGAGTTCACCTTCGAGCTGCCCCGCGGGTACGTCGACGATGCGGGTGTCGTGCACCATACGGGCGTCATGCGGCTCGCGACCGCGCGCGACGAACTCGTACCGCTGCGGGACGACCGGGTGCGGGAGAACTCCGCGTACCTCTCGGTCGTGCTCATCGCCCGGGTCGTCACCCGGATCGGCACGATCGATGACATCCACCCCGGCATCATCGAGGACCTCTTCGCCTCCGACCTGGCTTTCCTCCAGGACTTCTACCGGCGGATCAACGCCGAGGGACACACGCGCGCCGCCGTCACCTGTCCGTCCTGCCAGGAGGAGTTCGCGGTGAATCTCGCCGGTGGCCGCCTGGGGGAATCGTGACGTACGCGGCCGACCTGCTCTACGAGGAGGTCGCGTACCTCGCCTATCACTTCCACTGGCCGCTCGATGAGCTGCTGGACCTGGAGCACCCGGAACGACTGAGGTTTGTCGCGCAGATCGCTCGCCTCAACGGGCAGTAGCGAACAGCGCAGGGAGGGCGGGAGAATCCATGGGCCTGATGTCCTGGCTGCGTGGTGGCGGGCGCGCGGAGACGAGTGCGAGTACGGGTGCGGAGGCGGGCAGTGCGGGCGCCGTGCCGCCGGCGCCGCCGCGCGAACGGGTCGATCTGGCCGAACTGCCGCCGATCCAGCGGACCCTGGGCGCTCAGGATCTGGTCATCGACCCCTCCGGATTCCAGGGATCGCTTTCCACCCGTCAGGATGCTTCGCTCGGGACACCCCTCGGGCATCTGGTCAGCCCGGACGCGCCCACCGGGCTGGTGCATGGGGTCACCGCCCCGGCCTCCCCGGCCACCGTGGACCGTCCGCCATCGGTGCAGCGGTCCGTGGAGCGTTCGGTGGAGCTGCCGGTCGGGGCCAGGGCCGGGACCGGGGCCGTTCCCCTGTCCGTTCCCCGGTCCGTCCCTCTGCCCGCGCCCGTGCCCGTGCAGCGCGTTGTTCCGGGTGATGCGCCCGCGATGACGTCGGCCGGGGAATCCGCCGTGGCAGAGTTGCCGGTGCGCCAACTGGTGGGTGAGCAGCCTCTTGTGGCGGCATCCGAATCGGCTGCGCCCGCGACCGCGCACCCGCAGCCACCGCTGTCTCCGTCTCCGTTCCCCTCCCCTTCCCCCTCCCCTTCCCCCTCCCCGGCTCCGACTCCGCCCGTTCAGCGATCGGTGATGACGCCCACCCCCGGCTCGGCCCGGCGCACGCCCGGTCTTGGCGCGCCCATATCCGCACTGCCGCCAACGGCGCAGCGACAGACCGCCGTTGAGGGTCCGGCTGCGGAGCCCGGGGGGACTCCGGCTACCCGGAGCGTGACGGGCGGTGGTGTCGGTGAGGTCTCCGAGGCCGTTCAGGTGGCCGTGGCCCCGGAGGCGGAAGGTGGCCCCGGTGGGCCCACCGCGCCGCTGCTCGGCGACTCTCCCTTGCTCCCCGCCGCGTCGGACCCCACACCGTCGGCTTCCACGTCGGCGGTGCAGCGGACTCCCGCCGTGGAGCCGCAGGCTCCCCTGGCGCCGCCCCCGGCCACCGCTCCGGTCGCGCCGCTGCTCGCCGACCGGCCCGTGACGCTGCAGAACGGGCGCGGTGGCGGGCCGGGGGCCGTACAGCGTTCCACGGTGGAGGAGGTGGCACCGTCCGCGTCGGTCGGTGCGGGGCTGGGGCCGGAGCCCGGGCCGGGGTCCGGGCCGGCGTCCCTGGCCGATGCCGTTCCGGTGCGCTGGACGTCCGGCGGGGCGGGTGCGCCGCCGATTGCGGCGGTGACACCGTCCGTACCGGGGGCGCTGCAACGTACCGTCACGGCGTCGGGGCAGGCGACGGGCGCGCCTTCCCCGCCGCTTCCCGCCCTGCAGCGCCAGGCAGCCGGGGGGCCGCCGGTGCCCCGTTCCCTGCCGGGTTCCGGTGGCCGTGCCGCACCGTCCACCAGCCACACGCCCTCCGTGTCCTCCGCGCCCTCCTTCACCTCGGCCGGTTCGGTCGCCGTGGCCGCCGGGGTGGCGCAGCGGATGGCCGACGGCAGTGTGGTCTTCGGGTCACAGCCCCCGCCGTACGCGCCGCCCGTCGTCCAGCGCGAGACGGAGACCGAGGAGCCACCGCCACCGGATCCGCCCCGGGAGGCAGCGCCCGAACCCGAACCGGAGCCCGAAACGGAGCCCGGAACGGAGCCCCAACCGGACCCCGGAGCCGCGACCGGGGGCCACGGCGCATCCGGCGCTCCCGGCCATGCGGCCGCCCCAGGAGGTGCGCCGGTCGTCACCGACGAACTGGTACGCGCCCTGTACCCACCCCTCAGCAGGCTCTTCAAGGCGGATCTGCGGCTGGAACGCGAACGAGCGGGGTTCCTCATCAACACCCGGCATTCATGAACGGCACCCGGCATTCATGCACGGCACCCGGCACTCATGAACGGCGACGAACAGCAGCGACACCACAGGGAAGCGAGAGGTACGTGCCATGGCCACCGCCCAGGACAACGATCCCGCCGTCAGCGTCTGCTTCGTCGTCACGATCGACGACATCGAACTCGGGTCGTTCAACACATGCGACGGGCTGGGCTGCGAAGTGGTGCTCGAAACACGTGAGGAGGGCGGCAACAACGGGCATCTGTGGCAGCTGCCGACTCGCCTGAAGTACTCCAACGTGAAGCTGTCCAGGCCGCTGACCAAGGAGACCGAGAAGGTGGCCCGCTGGTTCGCCACCATGACGACCGGGTTCAGCCGCAAGACGGCACACATCGAGGCGCGGACCGGGGACGGGCAGAAGGTGGCCCAGTGGGGGCTGCTGGAGGTCGTGCCCGTCCGCTGGACCGGCCCGTCCTTCACCCCCGAATCGCCCAAGGTCGCGATGGAGACGATCGAGATCGCCCATCACGGCTATGTGATGGAGGGCTGAGCGTCGTGAGCGGTGCGGGTCCCATCGCGTTCAGCGCCGCCGGTACGCCGGGCGCGTCGGCGGGGGCGAAGGGCAAGGGAGGTTCGGCCCGGCCCAAGCTGGAGCACGCCTATCTGGAGCTGCGGACCCCGCCGACCGGCGGCGGCCTCACGCCCGGCGGTCCATGCGGACGGATCGACTTCCAGTTCAACCCCAAGGAGCTGAGCCTGACCAAGGCCGCCTCCTGGAAGCGGAGTCCGGCCAAGGGCGCCAAGAGTTCGGGACCGCCGGAGTACCAGGGCTCGCAGCCCAGCAAACTCACCGTGGAGATGTTCTTCGACGCCAGCGACACCCAGGACACCCGTGTCGTGACCTCGGTGGAGCAGCTCTTCGCCTGCTGTGTGCCGACGAGCGAGACCCGGCAGCAGCAGCGGTCGTCGCCGCCGTGGGTGGTCTTCCACTGGGGCGGGCTGACCGGGTTCCCCGGCTACGTGAGCCAAGTGCAGGCGAAGTACACCCTGTTCACCACTTCGGGTGTGCCGATCCGGGCCGTCTGCCAGGTGACGATGGAGGAGATCAGCGGCGACACCCCGGGGCAGAACCCGACGTCCGGGGCGCTCGTGGCCCGTCGGGTCCACCGGCTGGACGCCGGGGACTCGTTGCCGTCGCTCGCCCAGCGCGAGTACGGCGACCCGGCCGCCTGGCGGGTGATCGCGGAGGCGAACGGGATCGACGACCCGATGCGCCTCGCCCCCGGGCGGCAACTGCTGCTCCCCGCGCTCGACGAGCTGGGCCGGCTCGAAGAGACCCGGGACAGGGGGCGGTCCTGATGGCGCAGCCGGGCGTCGCGACGGCGCTGGTGGTGGAGTTCGGCGGCCGGCCGCTGCCGCCCACGTTTGTGAACACGCTGGTCGAGGGGTACGTCGACGACAGCCGGACGCTCCCCGACCTGTTTCTTCTGCGCTTTCGCGACCCGGACCGGGTGCTGCTGGAGCGGACCGGACTGAAGATCGGCAGCGAGGCCCGGCTGCTGGCCCGCGCAGGTGGCGACACGGCACCGAAGCCGCTGCTGAAAGGGGTGGTCACCGCTCTGGAGGTGGAGTTCGACGAGACCGGCACCTTCACAGTCGTACGCGGGCTCGACGAGTCGCACCGGCTGTTCCGGGGCCGGCGGGTGGCCAGCTACCAGAACATGACGCTCGCCGACATCTGCGCCCAGGTGGCGCAGCGCGCCGGACTGAAGCCGGGAAAGGTCGACGTGGCCGGCCCGGTACTCGAACACATTGCCCAGCCCAACGTCACCGACTGGGAGTTCGTGCGCGACCTCGCGGAGGAGGCGGGTGCCCAGGCGTACGTGCTCGACGGGCAACTGCACATCACCCGCCCCGCCGAGGCGAGCGGCGCACCGGACGGTTCGGCGCGGGCCGACCGGAATCCGCTGGTCCTGGAGATGGGCAGCAATCTGCTGCGCTGCCGGGCCGGGGTGTCCTCCGCGGAACAGGTCTCCGAGGTCGAGGTGCGCGGCTGGGACGTCAAGACCAAGCAGCCACTGGTCGGGCGGGCCCCCGCGGGCAAGTCGGCGACGCTGGAGCTGGGGGTGAGCGCGGCCGAGGTGTCCGCTCCGTTCGGCGAGGCACGTTTCGTGGTCACGGACGCGGCGTACGGGGCTCAGGCGCAGGTGGACCAGGCGGCGAAGGCCCTGGCGGAGCGGATCGCCGGATCGTTCGCCGAGCTGGAGGCGGTGATCCGGGGGAACCCGGAGGTGCGGGCGGGCAGTGCGGTGGCGCTCAACGCGGTGGGGGCGCCCTTCGAGGGCCGGTACACGGTCACGTCGTCGCGGCACGTCTTCGATCCGGTGCGCGGGTACGAGACCTGGCTCACCGTCTCCGGGCAGCAGGAGCGCTCGCTGTTCGGGCTGACCGGCGGAGGGCCGGGGTCCGGCGGGTCCGGAGCAGGGGCCGGAGGCGGGTCGCGCTGTGCCGGCCTGGTCAGCGGGACGGTCACGGACACCCAGGATCCGGAGGGTTCGGGCCGGGTCAAGGTGCGGTTTCCCTGGTTGTCGGACGAATACGCGAGCGACTGGGCCCGTACGGCGCAGTCGGGCGGGACGAGCGGCGGGGAGGCGTTCATCCCCGAGGTCGGGGACGAGGTTCTGGTGGGGTTCGAGCATGGGCACCTGGAGCGTCCGTACGTCCTCGCCGGTCTGTACAACGGGAAGGACCGGCCGTCGCAGGGGAGTGGTGGCGGCGGTGGTGGTGCAGGCGGGAGACCGGGCGGCGGTGGGGCGGCGGGGGCGGCTGGTGCGGTGGCCGACGCGGTGACCGGTGCCCCGGCCACATCCGGCTCCGACCCCGGCTCGGCCCCCGGCTCCGCGGGCGGTGCGCCGCTGGTGGACCCGACCAGCGGCGCCGTCAACCGCCGTTCGGTCGCATCCAAGAGCGGGAACCAGCTGGAACTCCTGGACGGCGCGGACGGGCCACAGGGCGTACGCCTGCTCACCGGTGACGGAAAGCTGAAGATCGACCTCGATCGCAGGGGCACCGTGATCGTGATCAACAGCGACGGCAGTGTGAACATCGAAGCCAAGCAGCAGGTGTCCATCAAGGCGGCCCGCGGGGTCGCGCTGGACGGCGGCCAGGGGACCCTCGAACTGAGCGGTGACAGCGTCACGTTGAAGTCCCGCAGCGGAGTGAACGTCGACGGCGGGAACGGCGAGGTCAAGCTCTCCACCGGCGGCACGGTCGATGTCCGGGGCGCCCAGGTCGCGGTCAACGGAACGCAGCGCACGGACATCAAGGGCGGCGGCTCCCTGGCCATCAACGCGCCCCTGGTGAAGATCAATTGACGGCACGGACGCCCCCGGCGACCGAACGCCCCCGGCGACCGAGCGAACTGAGCGAACCGAGCGAGCCGAGTGCCTCACGTGAGTCGAACGAACTGAACGAACCGAACGAACCGAGTGCCCCGCGTGAGTCGAACGAACTGAGCGAACCGAGCACACCGGACGCGCCGAGCGCGCCGAGCGCGCCGAACGAGAGGACCGGACTTCCATGTCAGCAGCCGCGGCGGCAGCCGCACGGGTCGGGGACCCCACCGGACACCCGGGCACGGTCGGGCCGCCCGGTGTCCCGTCCGTGCTCATCGGCGGCCTCCCCGCCGCCACGGTCGGCACCCCGCATCTGTGCGCGTCGCCGCCGCCCGCGGTGCACCCGCCGTCCGTGCTCGCGCCGCCCGGCAGCACCACGGTGCTGATCGGCGGGCAGCCCGCCGCCCGCGTCGGGGACCTCGCCGCCTGCGGCTCGCCCGTCGTGTCCGGTTGTCCGACGGTGCTGATCGGAGGCTGAGCGTCCATGGGCCAGCAGTTCATCGGCGCGGGCTGGGCCTTTCCCCCGCGTACGGACGCCACCGGCTCCATCGCCCTGGTGCGCGGCGAGCACGAACTGGAGGAGTCGATCCGGCTGATCCTCGCAACGTCACCGGGCGAGCGGCCCATGCGGCCGGAATTCGGCTGCGCGATCAACGACTACGTGTTCGCCCCGGCGGACGCGGGCACGGCCGGGCAACTGGCGTACGAGGTCCGCCTGGCGCTGGACCGGTGGGAGCCCCGGATCGAGGTCACGGAGGTCGTCGTCCGCTTCGACGAGGTCGACAACGGGGTCCTGTACATCGACATCGGATACACCGTACGGGGCGCCAACGACCCCCGGAACCTGGTCTTCCCGTTCTATGTGATCCCGCAGCACGAGGAGGTGGACGGCGCGTGACGCTGCCCAGTCCGCATCTGGACGACCGCCACTTCCAGGGCCTGGTCGACGAGGCGAAACGGCTCGTCCAGCAGCGCTGCCCCGAGTGGACCGACCACAACGTGTCCGACCCCGGCGTGACCCTCATCGAGGCCTTCGCGACCATGGTCGACCAGCTCGTCTACCGGGTGAACCGGGTGCCGGAGAAGAGCTATCTGACCTTCCTCGACCTGATCGGGGTCCGGCTCCATCCGCCGACGGCCGCCCACACCGACGTGACGTTCCGGCTCTCCGCGCCGCAGCCCGAACCGGTGCGGGTGCGGGCCGGCACGGAGGTGGCCACCGTCCGTACGGAGACCGAGGAAGCGGTCGTGTTCACGACCGTCCGTGAACTGGCCGTCGTGCCGTGCGAGTTCGCGCACCTCGCCACCTGGCCGACGTCCGGCGACGCCGTCGACCGTACCGAGGAACTCGCCCTCGGCCGGGCCGTCCCCTGCTTCGACACCACGCCCACGCCCGGCGACGCCCTCTACCTGGGCCTGTCGGTCGCCGTTCCGTCGGGCGTCGTCGTACTGCGGCTGGACTGCGCGGTCGAGGGCGTCGGCGTGGACCCGCTGCGGCCGCCGCTGCTCTGGGAGGCCTGGGACGGCAGCGCCTGGACGGTCTGCGAGGTCGAGAAGGACGACACCGGCGGCTTCAACCGGTCCGGGGAGCTGATCCTGCACCTGCCGCAGGGGCACACTCCGGCCGTCGTCGTGCGCCGGACCGGCGGCTGGCTGCGCTGCCGCCTGGTCGAGGCCGAGCCGGGGCAGCCCACTTACATGGCACCCCCGGTGGTGCGCCGGATCACGGCGTTCACGATCGGCGCGACCGTCGGGGCCGTCCACGCCGAGACCGTGACCGACGAGGTGCTCGGCCCGGCCGAGGGCGTACCCGGACAGACCTTCACGGTGAGCCGCCCGCCGGTCGTCCCCGGCGCATTCGTCGTCGAGGTCGCCGACCCGGCCGGAGGCCCACAGGGCACGGAGTGGACCCGCGTCGACGACTTCGCGCACTCCGGACCCGACGACCGGCACATCACGCTCGACCCCAACTCGGGGCGGGTCGAATTCGGTCCGGCGGTACGGGAGCGGGACGGCTCCGTCCGCTACTACGGCGCGGTGCCGCCGAAGGGGGCGACGGTCCGGGTACGTGCGTACCGTACGGGCGGTGGTCTGCGCGGCAATGTCGCCCGTGCCACGCTCCGGGTGCTGCGCAGCGCCATCCCGTACGTGGCCCGGGTGGAGAACCGGCGGCCCGCGCTCGGCGGAGTCGACGGCGAGACGGTGGACAGCGCACGGGTGCGCGGGCCCATGACGCTGCGGACCCTGCACCGGGCCGTCGTACCGCACGACTACGAACTGCTGGCCCGCGAGGTCGCACCCGACGCGTCCCGGGTGCAGTGCATCCCGGCCGGCGGGGACTCGGACGTCGAGGCGGGCGGGGTGCGGCTGCTCGTCGTGCCGGCCGGACGCGGCGACGAGCAGGGCCGGATCCAGTTCAACGAACTCGTCCCGCCACAGCACACCCTCGCCCTGATCGCGGGCCATCTGGACGAACGCCGGCCCATCGGTGCCCGGTTGGTGGTCGAACCGCCCTACTACCAGGGGGTCACCGTGGTCGCCTCGGTCCAGGCCCGCCGGGGCGTCGTGCTGGAACGGGTGCGCGAGGAGGCGCTGGCGGCCCTGTACGGCTATTTCAATCCGCTGAGCGGCGGACCGGGCGGCGACGGCTGGCCGTTCGGCCGGCCCATCCAGTCGGGCGAGGCGTTCGCCGTACTCCAGCAGGTGCCGGGGGTCGATCTGGTGGAGGACGTACGGCTCTTCCCCGCGGACCCCGTGACCGGGCAGCGCGACGAACCCACCACCAAGATCGCGCTGGACCGGCACGCGCTGGTCTTCAGCTACGAGCACCAGCTCCGGGTGAAGGAGGCCTGACCGCCATGCGCACAGCCGTGACCGGCCTGCCGACCCCGCACCCGCTGATCGAACAGCTCCCGGCGGTCTATCTGGAGCAGGATTTCCTGCGACGGTTCCTCGCGGCGCTCGACGACGTACTCGCCCCGCTCCTGCTCTCCATCGACAATCTGCCCGCCCACCTCGATCCGCGCAGCGCGCCCGAGGACTTCCTCTCCTGGCTGGCCCAGTGGGTGGCCGTCGACATCCGCCCGGACCACTCGGCCGAGCGGCGGCGCGCGGCGGTGCGCGGCGCGGTCGAGCGGCACAGCAGGCGCGGCACCCGGCGCGGTCTCGCGGAGGCGGTGTTCCTGGAGACCGGGATCGAGCCGGACATCGTGGAGAGCGGCGGCACGGCGTGGTCGTCGGCGCCGCACACGCAGTTCCCGGGGGGCCCGCGGCCATGGGTGACGGTCCGGGTGCGGGCCTCGCAGCCGTACCAGGTCGACCGGGTGCGGCTGGAGGAGCTGATCCGTACGGAGATTCCCGCGCATGTGGGCTTCGACCTGGAGGTCCTGTGATCTGCGAGGCGTGCGGACAGACCAATGCGCCGGGGACGCAGTTCTGCACGTCGTGCCGGGCGTTCCTGGAGTGGGAGGGCACGCGGGGCGCGGGAGACGGTCCCTCTGCGGCCTCTGCTGCCCCTGCTGCCCCTGCCTCATCCGGGTCTCCTGTTACCCCTGCTGCTCCTGCTGCTCCTGTTCCGCCTATAACGCCTGTTGCCCCTGCTCCGCGTGCTGCGCCGGATACACCTGTCTCCCCACCCCAGCCCGCACCCACGCCCCAGCCCGCACCCACGCCCCAGCCCGCACCCCCGCCCCAGCCCGCACCCCCGCCCCAACCGTCCCCGCAGCCGCAGCCGCAGCCGCAGCCGCAGCCCGAGGCACCCTCCCAACCCGCCCCTCAGCCCCCCGTCTCCGCGGCTGCCCCGCGTCGCCCCGGTGACGAGCCGGACGCGTCGGTGCCGGGACCCGAGGCGCTGCCCGATGTGCCGCCGGGCCCCGCGGACCCACCCCCGGGTCCGCCTCCCGCCGCCCCCGTCCGCTGTCCCAACTGCCGTACGGCGAACGCCCCGGACCGCACCCTGTGCATCCGCTGCGGACTGCTCCTGGACCCGGGGCCGCCGCCCGGGGCCCGGCCTCCGTGGTGGCGCCGGATCCTGCGGAGGCGACCGCGCCAGGCCCCCACCGCGGGTACGCGGCCGCGGCGCCGGCTGTGGCGCCGTCCGGGGCTGGCGCTTCCGGTCGTGCTGATCATGGTGGCGTGCGGAGTCTGGTTCGCCCTTCCGCATCTGTCCGGCTGGTTCGGCTTCGCCAAGGACGAGACCGGGTCGCCGGAGGCGGTACCGCCCACCCGGTTCCGGGCCTCCAGCAGGGCGCCCGGCCACCCGGCGGGCGCGGCGTTCGACGGTTTCAACAACCGTTACTGGGCGCCGTCGGCCGCGGGTCCCGACACCGGGGTGGGCCAGTACCTGGAGTGCGACTTCGAGCAGCCGGTACGGGTGCTGAAGCTGGTGGTCTTCTCCGGTACGTCGGCCAAGATGGACGAGTTCCTCACCCAGGCCCGCCCGGCCAGGATCACCGTCCAGCTCACCTCCGCCGACGGAAGCCGGGTCAGCAAGGAGATCAGGGTCAAGGACCAGCCCGGTCAGCAGACCTTTGATGTGCGCGGCTCGGAGGTCGTCCGGGCCCGCCTCACGACGGACACCACCTATGGAGCGGGCCCCGGCCGTCGCCTGGCCGTCGCCGAGGTCGAGTTCTTCGGCCGACGGCCCTGATCCGTGATCGTGAGCCGTGTCCGCGCGGAGGCGTGCCGGGCGGATGACGTCTCGCCGGGGGCTCAGTCCGCATCAGCATCCGTGTCCGCATCCGTGCCCGTACCCGCACCGGTGTCCGTGCCCGCACCCGCACCCGCACCCGCACCGGTGTCCGTGTCCGGAGCCGTGGCTGTCAGGGCCACCAGAGCGTCCGCCTGTGCCAGGCCGCTCTCCTCGACAATCTCCCGCATGCTCTGCGCCTCGCGTACGAGCGCGAAACGCACCTGCCCGTCCGCACGCGTGCGATAGCCGTACACGGCGGGCCGGGGCAGCGAGTTGTACGAGAAGTGCGACGAGAAGTAGTACGCCCCGGTGTCGTAAAGCGCCACCACGTCGCCGGGCTCGACGACCGGGAGTTCGCGTCCGGTGGCGGTCAGGTCCCCGGCGAAGCAGCACGGTCCCGCGATGTCGACGATCTCGGCTGGGCCCTGCTTGGGCCGGCCCGCGGCGTCGAACACCCCGACGCGCAGCGGCCAGGCACCGGGCATGAACACCGTCCGGGTGGCCACCTGGGCGCCCGCGTGCGTGACCGCGATCCGCCGTCCTCCGGCCGACTTGGTGTACTCGACGACCGTGCCGACCGTTCCGCTCTTGGCCAGCAGGGAGCGGCCGAACTCCGTGATCAGGGTGTAGCGCCCGTCGAACAGACCGGGTACGCCGCGGCGGAGTTCGGCGACGTAGTCGGCGTACGTCGGCCGGTCGTCCTCGCCGTCGAAGTTGACGGGCAGGCCGCCGCCGATGTCGAGCCCGGTGATCCGGTCGTGGCCCAGCCGCGCGTTGATCCGCTCGGCCAGCTCGTACGCGGCGCGGATGCCTTGGGCGATGAGCGGCAGCGGGCAGCCCTGGGAACCGACGTGCGCGTGCAGCCGGTTGAGCCACGGGCGGCGCGCGAAGGCGTCGACCACCGCGTCGACAGCCCCCGGATCGCGCAGCGCGACGCCGAACTTCGAGGTCGCGGTGGCGGTGCTCATCGCGCCGATGGCGCCCGCTCCCACCTGCGGATTGACCCGCAGTCCGATCGGCCCGGCGGCCGGGCGCCCGGCCAGCAGACGGTCGACGCGGGCCAGCTCCTGGAAGTTGTCGACGTTGATCGCGATGCCGTGGGCGAGGGCGAAGTCCAGCTCCTCGACCGTCTTCGCGGGGCTGTCGAAGACCAGCCGGTCGTACGGGAGCCCGGCCGCCAGGGCCTGTTCCAGTTCACCGGGCGAGGCCACCTCGCAGCCCATCCCCGCTTCGGCGAGCAGCCGCAGCACGGGCACCAGGCCGCACGCCTTGGCCGCGAACGTGTGGTGCACCGGGGCGGGCCCCTGGAACGCCTCGTGCAGCGCGTCGACGGCGGCGAGCACACCGTCCACGTCGAGGAGGCCGACCACGGGCGCGTGCGGACCGAGCAGTCCCTCCTCGACGGCGCGCGCCAGCGCCGCCGCCCGCCGGGATCCGCGCCGCCGGGCCGCGGAGTCGGCTGCCGAGCCGGAAGTCATGTGAACCACAACAACACCCCTCCATCTGCCACGTACTGCTGTACGGCGCCGTGGCCGCACGGCATACCGGTATACGGCCGCACCGCCGCGGGGCCGCCGTACGTACAGCTTCGGCGGGGCGGGGAGGGCACGTCTTCGACCGACACGACGACACCCGCCCGATTCCTTTGTGGCACCGGACAGCCGCACGATCAACGGCTGCCCGGCCCACGCGTCGCTCGTTCCGTGAGCCGGAGCCCGATGTCCGCGAGGAGCCGTACGGTCGGGTCGTCCAGATCGACGCCGAACAGTTCCCGGGCCCGGCGCAGCCGGTAGCGCAGGGTGTTGGGGTGCACGTTCAGGCGCCGTGCGGCCGCGCCCGTGTCGCCGAACGCGTCGAGGTAGGCGGCGACCGAATCGCCGTACTCCGAACCGTGCGCGCGGTCGTGCTCCAGCAACGCGTGCACCGGCCCCGACAGGGACGCCCACAACGGCGCGACCCGGTCGAGCACCCGGAGGACCGACGTGTCGGGAACCAGTTCGCCGGACGCCGCGACCGCCGACACCACCTCCGTGACCGGCAGCGTCGCGGACCGCTCCCGCAGCACCCGCACCACCAGTTCCGCGGCCTCCCGCGACGCGGGCAGCCCCGACAGGTCCGCCGCCACCGGCCCGACGCCCGCGAACACGACACTGCGCGGCACCGAGCGGGCCGTCGCCAACAGGGCGCGCGCCGGATCGGCCTCACCGTCCACCGCCGGGACCAGAACGTACGGCCGCCGCCCCGAGCGCGCGGTCACGCACCCCGGCCGGTACGCGGCGGCCTGCAGCGCGAGCACGTCCAGGACCCGCTGTTCGGCGGCGCCCCCCGGGTCCGGACCGGACGCGGTGCCGAGCGCCCGGCTGCCGTACGCCTCCGCGACCATCACCGCGTACGGGCGGTCCGGTGTGATCCCGGCATCGTGCGCGGTCCGGGCGCCACGCGCGGCCTGCACCGGGTCGGTGTTCCACACCGCGTCCGGTTCCGTGTACGTGTCCGGTACCGCGTAGGTGTCCCGCACCGTGTACACGTCCGGTACCGCGTAGGTGTCCCGCATCGTGTACACGTCGCGTACCGCGTAGGCGGACCCGTACAGGAGCGCGTGTACGGCCTCCTCCCGTGCCCGGGCTGCCGCCCGGCCCCACGTCCGGTGGTGGGACAGATGCGGGACGGCGGCCCGGGCGGCCGTGCGCAGCGCCGCCGCCGCACCCTCGGCGAGCGGCTGCCGGTCCGCCGCGGCCCAGATGGATCCGAGTACCTCGGACCCGTGACGAACGGCGATGGCGAGCCGTTCGGCGGACCGGTCGTCGGCGGGCCGGTGCACCACGTCGTCGGTGCTCCACAGCGCTTGGAAGAAGCCGCTCTCGCGGAGTTCGACGACCCGCCAGCGAGGGACCTCCTGCCCGAGGATCGTCAGTCTGCGCAGCGGATCGGGTTCGTGGTGCATCCGTGAGTACGCCAGCACCCGTGACTGCGGGTCCTCGATGGTGATGGCACCGCCGACGAGGTCCGCCACCGTATTGGCCAGCCCCGACAGATCGCCGAGCGGCAGCCCGCCCAGGCCGCCGGTGCCGTCCGGACCGCTCACCCCCGGCGGACCGGCCGGCCCGGTGGCGGAGCAGGCCGGGGCGCTGTGCGCCAGAGCGGTCCGCAGCCGGCCGAGCACCTCGGTCCACCCCTGCCCCGGCCGCCGGGCCAGCAAGGCCGTACGCCCCCGGCGGGCCGCCTCCACCAGCGCCGCCCGGGGCCCGCGACCGCCCCGCCGCAGCACCACGGCCGCGGCCCCGGCCCGGTCGGCGTCGCGCAGCACGTCGACGGCCTCGGACGAGGCGACCTCCACGCCCACCGCGAGCAGGATCAGCCCGGACGCCGATTCCGGCCGGGCTGCGTCGTCGCGCTCCTCACCGGCATCGTGCAGCGCCACATCGGCCACCGGGACACCGGTGCCGCGCGGCGCCACGACGACATCGAGCATCCCGGGGGCGAGGAGCCCGAGGATCTGCTCCAGCGAGGGCCAGGTGTCGCACGGGTCCGGTTCATGCGCAGGCATCCACCCATGATGGTCGTGGTCCCCGACGGGAGCCATGGTCAGGGACCACCCGACCGGGGACCACCCGCCGGCTGCGTCCCCAACGCCCCCGGCCGACGGGCCACCGGCCGAGGGCGTGGCCGGGGCTCGCGCGTGGCCGGGGCTCGCGCGTACCCGGGTCAGAGATTTTTCTCAGGAAGAACGAGGAAAACCCTTGACCCGGGGCAAATAGGGAGGAAAATCGTCAATACACCAGAAAACCAGAGTGAGCCGCACTGTCAGCGGAGACGTTCGCAGATGAGCGTGACCCACTCGTTGGTTCTGGCCAGGCCCCCGGCAGATCCTCTCGATCCCGGAGTTGTCAGCGACGGCTGAAACTCACGGAACCCCGAAGGACTACCGGGGACTGCGTGTCCGCACCCCTCCGCTGCTCCACGGCCGTCCGTGTCCGAGCTGCGGAGGTTCTGTGCTTCTGCGCTTCCGAGGTTCCGCGCTTCCGTGGTTCTGCGCTTCCGCGCTTCCGCGCTTCTGAGTGGTGCTGTGGGGGGGTACTGCGCCGTGGTGCGTCGCGCTGTACGCAACCGCGGGCGTCCTGCGACGGCGCCGGATGGCTGGTTGCAGCGGAGCGGATGGCGGGAGCGTGCCGTTGCGCCGGTCGGCGGTCAGGCCGCGGGCGGCCCCGCCTCGCCGGGCAGTTCCGGGGTGGCGACGGCCCCGTGGGGGCTGGTGGCGTTCGTCAGGGTGAGACGGGCGCCGATGACATGGGCCTGGCCGAGGGCGATGGTGAGGCCCAGGCCGTGTCCGCGGCCGCGTTCGGCGGCTCCGGTGCGGAAGCGCTGGGGTCCCTGGTCCAGGAGTTCCCGGGGAAGGCCCGGCCCGCGGTCGCGTACGACGACGGTCGTGCCGTCGACCGTGACCTCGACCGGTGCCGCGCCGTGGCGGTGGGCGTTGAGGACCAGATTGGTGACGACGCGGTCGAGCCGGCGGGGGTCGGTCCTGGCGACCGGGTGACCGGTCACCGCGATCCGCGTCTCCAGGCCCGTACGCCGCACGGATTCCGCCACCAGGTCGCCGATCGGCACCGGCTGGGCGTCCGCTTCCTCGGCCCCCGCGTCCAGGCGGGAGATCTCCAGGAGGTCGTCCACGAGGCCACGCAGCACCTGGACGCGGTCACGGACCAGGTCGGTGGCCTCGCTCTCCGGGAGGAGGGACGCGGAGGTGACGAGGCCGGTGAGCGGGGTGCGCAGTTCGTGGGCGACATCGGCGGTGAAACGCTGTTCGGTGCGCAGCCGGTCCTGCAGGGCGTCCGCCATGAGGTCGACCGCGGAGGAGATTTCGCTGATCTCGTCGTGGCCGTGGCTTCGGGTCCTGGCGTCCAGGTCGCCGCGTTTGATGCGGCAGGCGGTCCCGACGACCCGGCGCAGACGGCGGAGCACCAGTTCGACGGTGAGGAGGGTGAGGGGGACGACGACGGCGAGCGTGGCGAGGGCCGCGTATCTCATGTGCCGGTCCAGGGCCTGGAGACTGCGCAGCTCGGCGCCCATGTCCACCCAGACGGCCAGCACGGTGCCGTCGACGTGGTCTGCCGCCCACATCCGTGGCCCCTGGGCCGGCCTCCGGGTGTCGTACCAGGTCACCGGCGCGGGCTCGGAGCCGAGCCGGTCCAGCAGTTCATCCGGTACGTCGCCGACCCGGTAGCCGGGAGGCGTCGACGAGGACGGCTGTACCGACTGCGCGCCCCGGAACTCGGCTTCGGCCGACTCCAGCGCGCGGATCGCTTCGCCGCGGCCGACGTTCATGTCGCGCGCCTCGGTGGTCCGGTGAACGAGGATCCCGACGCCCAGCGCCATCGCGCAGCCCACCGCCGCGACCCCGGCAGCGATCTTCCAGCGCAGGGACCGCGGGTCGATGAGGCGCCGCAGCACGTGGCCGGCACCGTCCTCGGGCGCGGTGCGGTCGGCCTGGGCGCCGGAGGCGAGGGCGGGGTTGGTCGTCTGCCGCATCTCAGCGCCGGAACCTGTAGCCGAAACCGCGGACGGTCTCGATGTGACCGGCGCCGATCTTCTTGCGCAGCCGCTGCACGGCCAGGTCCACCACCCGGCTGTCACCGTCCCAGCCGTAGTCCCACACCTTGCGCAGCAGCGTCTGCCGTTGCAGGGCGATGCCCGGCGCGGCCACGAACTCCAGGAACAGGCGCAGTTCGGTCGGGGTGAGCGCGAGCGGACGGTCGTCGACGCGCACCTCCAGACCACGGGTGTCGACGCTGAGGTCACGGAAGGTGAGCAGGCCGTCGTCGACCGGCCGGCCGGCGGCCGTGGAGGGTGCGGTGAAGGTGGCCCGGCGCAGCAGGGTGCGGATCCGCGCCACCAGGACACTGGTGTCGACGGGTTTGACGACGTAGTCGTCGGCACCCGCCTCCAGTCCCGCCACCACGTCCAGCGCGTCGCCGCGCGCGGACATCATCAGGATGGGCGCCTGACTCGTCTCGCGGATTCTGCGGCACAGCCCGATGCCGTCGAGGTGCGGCAGCATGATGTCGAGCAGCAGCAGATCGTGCTGCCCTTCCCGGAACATCTCAAGGCCCGTCAGGCCGTCGGGCGCCGCCGACACCTGATAGCCGTAGCGTTCCAGCGCCATCCCGACCGACCTGCGGATCGCTTCGTCGTCCTCGACCAGCAGTACGTGAACGGAGCCGGAGCCGGAGCCGGAGCCGGGGGCGGCAGCCGGGGCGGACGCCCCGGCAGGGGAGGCAGGGGCGAGGCCGGTGGGGCCGCCGCCGTGCTGCCCTGCCGGGCCGCGGTCGTGCTGTTGCATCACGTCACCTGAAAGTCGATCGGTGCCGAATTGCCCGAGATCATCCCGCTGTGCCGGGAAGTGGTCACCGCCCGCCCCCTCACCGGCGCCCCGCCCCCTCACAGGCGCAGGGCCGCCGCGACCGGCAAGTGGTCGCTCCCGGTGGGCGGCAGGGTCCGGGACGATACCGGGGTGACGCCCTTGACCAGGATCTGGTCGATCCGGGCCACCGGGAATGGCGCGGGCCAGCTGAAGCCGAAGCCGTCACCGGCCTCCTCCTGGGCCGACTGCAGCCCGGAGGTCACCGGCCGCAGCGCGCGGTCGTCGGTCGTGCCGTTGAAGTCGCCCACGACCACGACCCGGGGCAGCGGTTCGGCTCGTACGGCATCGGCCAGCTTCATGGCCGCCTCATTGCGCCTGGCCGTGGTGAAGCCCGTGCTCGGGAGCACCCGTACCGACGCCAGGTGGGCGGCATAGACGGCGACGGACCCCTGCGGGGTGTCGGCCGTGGCCCGCAGGGCACGGGTCCACGGCATGATCGCGACCGGCTCCACATCCCGCAGCGGGTACTTGCTCCACAGCCCGACCGTGCCCTGCACCGAGTGGTACGGATACGTGTCGGCCAGGGCGCGCTCGTACGCGGGTGCCGTACGTGGGCTCAGCTCCTCCAGGGCAATCAACTGGGGTCCGGAGGCGGCCAGTTCACGGGCGGTCCGGGCCGGGTCGGGGTTCTCGTCGTTGACGTTGTGGCTGACCACGGTCAGATCCCCGCCGGCGGCCCCCTTGTCCACGAGCATGCCGCCGAACAGGGAGCACCAGACGACGGCCGGAATCAGCACCGCGACAGCTGCGGTGGCCGACCGTCGCACCGCCGCCGACGCGAGCAGCACGGGCACGCTCACCCCGAGCCAGGGCAGGAACGTTTCGAGGAGACTGCCGAGGCCGCCGAAACCGTTCGGCATCCAGCTGTGCCCGGCCATGACCAGCGCGGACAGTGCGGCGACCGCAGCGATCGACCACCCGCGCCGCCACGTGCCCTTGTGGCCCGCGGCGATCGACCACCCGGGCCGCCACGTGTCCTTGTGGCCCGCGGCGATCAACCATCCGGGCCGCCACGTGCTCCTGTGGCCCGCGGCGGTCGGCCGTCCGGGCCGCCACGTGTCCTTGTGGCCCCCGAGGGTCGGCCACCAGCGCCGCCACGTGTTCTCGTGGCCCCCGGAGGTCGCCGGTCGCTCTTCGGCCTCACGATCCGTCTGCTCGACCGGTGCGGTCATGACCGCACCGCCTGGTCACCGCGACCGGCGAGGGCGTCGGGGAGGCCCTTCTGCACGGCGTCGATCAGACGGCCGCTGCTCTCCAGGGCGGCCTGGAGGCCTTCGGCGGGTGTCGTGCGGGGTGGTGGGCTGCTGTCGGTTTGCTGCGTTGAAGTGGGTTGTGGTGAGCAGGAGTGGGTCCTGTCGGCGGCTTCGTGGGGTGGGAACGGGGGTTCTGGGGTCGAATGGGTGACCTTGGGGGCTGGTGCTCGTTGGGCTGGGGGCGGGTGTCCGGTCTTGTGGGTGGGGGTGTTGTGGTGGGTGGTGTGCGGGAGTTGGCGGCGCCGTTCGTGGTGGCCGGGCCGTGCGGGGTGGCGGTCCGGGACCGTCTCAAGCACCTCACGCCCCGGGACGAGGAGGTTCTGCGTGCGGTCGGTGAGCACCAGGGCCGTCTGGCTTCCCGTGACCTCAGGGCCCGTTGTGCGGGTGGACTGGAGCACAGTGCGCAGACTTGGGCGTCGTGTAAGCGGGATCTGACCGGGGTGTCGTCGTCGCGGATCGCGGGTGCGATCACCAAGGCCACGCATGACCAGTGGGCGCTGGCCCGGCGTTGCCAGGCGGCGTATGTCCAGATGCTGGAGGCCGGGATCAGGGCGCTGCGGCACCGCCTGTCCCTCCCTATCGGCGTGCCGGGAACGAAGCGGGCCCCGGGTGGTTACCGGTCCAGGGGTGAGTGGTTCCACAAGTCCCGCCGTCTCGCGGCGCTGGAGGCCCGGCATGATGCTGCGGTCCGTGACCGGCGGGCCGGACGCGTCCGGGTCGTGCGGGGTGGCAAACGCCTCCTCTACACCCGCCACCACCTCACCGAGGCCCGGCTGACCGAGGAGCAGTGGCGGGAGCGCTGGGAGGCGGAGCGCTGGTTTCTTGCCGCGGACGGTGAGTCGGGGAAGCGGTTCGGGAACGAGACGATCCGCGTTACCCCGGACGGCGAGATCAGCATCAAGCTGCCTGCCCCGCTCTCCCACCTGGCCAACGCCCCTCATGGCCGGTACCTCCTCGCCTCGACCGTAAGGTTTGCGCACCGGGGCGTGGAGTGGGCCGACCGCGTCACCGCGAACCGGGCCGTCGCCTACCGCATCCACCTCGACACCGGCCGTGGCCGCTGGTACCTCACCGCGTCCTGGCAACGCCCCGTCGTCCGGACGATCCCGCTGGCCACCGCCCGCGCCCGGGGCATGGTCGGCGTCGACACCAACGCCGACCACTTCGCCGCCTACCACCTCGACCCACACGGCAACCCCACCGGCGAGCCCCGGCGCTTCTTCTACGACCTGTCCGGCACCACCGCTCACCGCGATGCCCAGATCCGCCACGCCCTGACCCAGCTCCTGCACTGGGCCAAGCAAACCGGTGCGGGTGCGATCGCCATCGAAGATCTCGACTTCACCACCGAGAAGACCCGCGAGAAACACGGCCGCAGGAAACGGTTCAGGCAGCTGATCTCCGGCATCCCCACCGGGAAACTCAGGGCCCGGCTGGTCTCCATGGCCGCGGAGCAGGGCCTGAGCATTGTCGCGGTCGACCCCGCCTACACCAGCGTGTGGGGTGCCCAGCACTGGCAGAAACCACTGGCCACCCCCAAGCGAAAGATGTCCCGTCACGATGCCGCCGGCATCGCGATCGGACGACGCGCCCTCGGACACCCGGTCCGGCGTCGGACGGCACCGCCCCCACACGACCGGAGAGATCGTGCGGGGCATCGGACCGCCCAGGCCAGGCCAGGCAACCGGGGGCGTGAGGGAACCCGCCCACCCGCAACGGACCACGCCCCTGGAGACGTGCTGCCGAACGGGACGAGAAAGCGGCAACCCAGCGCATCCAACACCGTTCGGGACGCGCCCAGCACACATGACTGGGTCCAGGACCCACTCATGCACACTGGTTAGGAACGGTTTCTGCCCCAGCACGACACCGAGCACGAGATGCCGTGCCGTGCCGGATGCCGCTTCGGCCGCCCACATGAGATTGCCGCCGGCAGGCGTGCTCGACCCGGTTTTCAACCCGATCACACCGGGCCTCTCCAGCAGCCGGTTGGTGTTGGTCACGGTGCCGGGCACCCCGGGGACCGTCGTGTCGCGCATCGCCACCACCGCACGCAGCACCGGGTCCTTCATGGCCCGGCGCGCGAGCTTGAGCTGATCGTCGGCGGTGCTCCTGGTGGTGGGCTCAAGACCGCTGGCCCCGGTGTACGTCGTCCGGGTCATGCCCAGTCCGGCGGCGGCGCGGTTCATCTTCCCCACGAACTCGTCCTCCTGACCCGCGTCCCAACGGGCCAGCAGCCGGGCCACGTTGTTGCCGGACGGCAGCAGCAACAGCTCCAGGAGCTTGCGCTGGGTGATCCGTTGTCCCTCGCGGACCGGGGCACTGGACTCGCTGAGCGAGTGGGCCTCCTGCGCGGCGGCCGCGTCGACCGTGATCTCCGGTCCCTTCTCTCCGTCCTTGAGCGGATGCTCCCTGAGGATCACGTACGCGGTCATGACCTTGGCCACGCTCGCGATCGGCACGGGCTCCTGTCCGCCCCTGCTGCCGAGACTGCCGATGCCCTCGACCGCGATGCTCGTCTGGCCCTCCTGCGGCCACGGCAGGTCCATCCGGTCCGCCACCTCCGACGCCCGCACGGCGGCGGGCCCGGATCCGGCTCCTGGCCCCCCGCCGGTGTCGGTGCGGAGTCCTATCCAGCCGCCGACTCCGACCGCGGTGACCGCTACGGCCGAAGCCCACACCGCCCCACGCCGGGCCCGCCCTTCCCTGCCCGCCTCAGCAGCACGTATCCGAAGAGCCGCCACCGACAACCACCTCTCACCGCCCGGCGTACACGAGGACCGCGTACGGCTCCCAGCCTGTGAGGCGACCGCGTCCGGCTGATCAGGGCCGTGCATCCGGCACAGCGCGGATTTGTGTCAGCCGGGTATCAGGCCCGCTCCGGGCAAGAAGGCGAGAAGGCAAGAAGGCAAAAAGGCAAGAAGGCGAGAAGGCGCGAGGGCGCGAGGGCGTGCGAGGGCGAGGAGGCGTGAGAGGGCGAGAGGGCGAGAGGGCGCCTCAAGCGCCCGAGAGCAGCGCCGCGCTCACGGCCGTGAGCGCTGGCAACAGCATGAGGACGGCGCCGCGCACGCATCTGTTCTTGCTGCGGGCGATGCGGCTGGTTCCGGTCAGGGCGCGGAACAGGCGGGGGTGCGGGTCGGAACTGCTCAGGAGAAGTCCGGACGACAGTTCCGCACGCTGCTCCGCCCGGAGCACGTCCTCGTAGTAGGCGAGGATGTGGGAGCTCTCCCTGATTCTCGGCCCGTGGCGGGGAAGCAGTGCAGCCAGGAGAAACAGCAGGGCCGTGGTCGTGGTGACGGTCGCCGTCCACCACAGGGGGAGGCCCAGGGGGGTGCCGGGCGGGCGGTGGACCAGGAGGAGGCCGAGCAGCGATCCCCCGGTGGCGAGCAGGACAGCGGCCTTGCCGTCCGCCCTGCCTATCTCGATGTGGTTCTGGGCGATCAGCTCGCGTGACAGTGCCACCACGTCCTCCGGCCCGGCCCCGTCCGGCGGGCGGCGCCCGAAGGGCGGACGGGGGATCACCGGCTGCCCCCGTGCGGACCGTTCCCGTCCTTCGTCGCATCGGTCCGGCCGATCCGGCGCAGGACCTCGTCGCCCTGCGGGACTCCCACATCGCTCAGGACGCGTGCCAGGTTGACGCCGACGAAGCCCCGGTCCTCCGGCGTCAGCGACTGAAGCGTCGCCGCGAGGGTGCGTTCCCAGCTGTCCGGATCGGACAGGAGATCGCGGTGGGTCACCGTCCAGTCGAGTACGTCCCTCGCCTGTTCCGGCTGCTGCAGGAGCCAGAAGGCCGCCAGGCCGACGGGCCCGCCCGCGACAACCTCCCGGTAGAAGCGGTACGCCTCTCGATGGGCTTCGCCGAAGCCCGCCGGAAGGATGGGGTCCGCACCGGTGCCGGGGGTGGGCAGAAGCGCGGCCGGCGGGTCCAGGAACCAGTACATGAGGCCGGAGCCGTCGATCACCTGTGGCCGGCCGGGCGGTACGACCTCGGTCGTGCCCAGGTGGGGTGGCGGCGTCCGCAGCGGGTCGGCGGCACGGGGAAGAGTGGCGTTCTCGCTGATGTGGGCGCCCACCAGGTGCTGGGCCCGTTCCTCGGTGATCTGGTTCCGTGCCGCGACGACCGGGTTGCTGATCTTCCAGGCGACCCCGTAACGAGCGGGGGACTTCGGCGGCCGGCGCGGGATGTCGACCGAGAACCGCCGTTCCGCGAGCGAGACCCACACGATGTCGAAGAAGTCCCCCTGACGCACCCCGCGTACCGTCGGCCGCGGGTAGCCCCAGTAGTCGCCGCTGCGGGGCGGCTCCATGGCGTCGGCCCCGTCGCGCGCGAGGAACACCAGGGCCCGGTCCTCCGTGGAGCCGAGGCGGAGACGGAACAACTGCCAGGCGGGCGAGGAGTTCAGAGGAGTGATGAGCGGACCGGTCATGAGGCGAGCCCTTCTGCCGGCGCGGCCGTACGGATGCGATGGCGGCGCAGGATGAATCGCAGGACGCCGCGGTGGCTCCGGGCCGTGCCGGAGAGTGCGGCGAGGAAGTGCGGGAAGGCGGTCCGGCGGCGTTCGCCGGGATCGCTCTCGATCAGGGACAGGCAGGACGCCGTCGCCGCGTGCGTGGCGGGGTCGTCGAGGGCCGCGACCACGATGCCGAAGGCCTGCTCGGGGTGGTCGGCGAGCAGGTCGGCCAGACGTACACGCCGTACGCCGGGTGCCCTGGGCCGGGGGAAGGCCGCCTCGCTCATGGATTCGACGACATGAACTGCCAGGGCGTGAGCTGGTGTTCCGGGTACGGCCTCCTGCCACTCCCGCAGACGGCCGAGGACCTGGGGGTGGTTGGCCTCCTCGGAGAGCAGAGTGCTGAGCGCGAAGGACACCGCCGTACGCAGTCTGGGCTCCAGGCCCTTGTCCGGCCCGTCGAGTACGGCGTCGAGGAGTTTCAGGGCGGCGGTGGGGCGGGCCAGGCCGTAGCTTCCGGCGCAGGTCTCGGCGACGGTGCAGCGCAGAGGGACGGGGGCGGCCCCGCTCCACTGCCGCAACTGATCCCGCACCGCGCCGGTGAGGGCCGGATGCTGGACCATCTCCCCGAGCGCGTAGGCGACCAGGCGGCGGTGCCAGCGCTTGTCCGACGCGGCGAAGAATTGCAGTTGGCGCACGGTGTCCGGACCGGTCGCGTGCGCCAGCACCCTGCCGATCGCCCCGCCCGCCGTCAGTTCGATGCCGGGGCGGTGGGGCGTCGCGGCCAAGGCCCTCCACAGCAGGCCCGCCATGCCCTCGTAGTCCAGCCACAGGAACCGGAGCAGCATGTCCGACCGGTGCCGGCCGGAGAAGGCGACCGGCTGGACCGGGTAGCGCCGCGCCCCTCCGAAACGGGGCGGCAGCAACCGCGCGCCGACCGCCGCCAGCCGGTCCTCGAAGGCCGGTCCGAGAACGTCGCGCCAGGCCTGCGGCCCCTCCGTGCCCGCTCCGGGAGCGTCGACGCGCTCCGGCCGTCCGGCCACGACCGGTGCCGGGCCGCGGCGTTCGTCGATGAGGGGGCGCAGCAGCGCGCTGTACCCCTCGACAACCGTACGGTCCTGTTCGGACAGCAGCGCGATCGCGGCCATCAGGGAAAGGCTGCCGGCGTCGTGGCGCGATTCCTCCAGCGCCTCGCGGGCGGCCGCGGGGCTGCCGGTCCGGAGATCGTCGAGCACGGACCCGGCGGGCTTCCCCAGGAGGACGAGATCACGCAGTCCCTCCGCCACCTCGACACCGTCCCGGGGCAGCGGGTGGGCGTGCAGATAGCCGGTGAAGTCGGCGGAGGCGAGGTGTCCGAGCGCTTCTGCCCCTTGCGCGGCGGTGAGTTCACCCGCCTCGGCCATGGCGTCGAGGTGTTTCGCGGCCACGTCGGCCGGTGGCGGCGGGCGGTGAACGACCTGCCAGGGCGCCGTGTCGGCGCGAAGCGCCGTATCCGCGCGGACCGTGATGACCAGGTGGGCACCGGATCGGCGCAGAAGGCCGGCCAGCGCGGTGAGTACGACTTCGCCGAGCGAGGCGGCGGCCGCCGTGGACAGGCCCTGGAGCAGATAGCCGCGCTCCTGCGCCGGGCGCCAGCGCGAGAGGTCGTCCGGTGAGTCGAGGCCGGTGATGCCGTCGGTTCCGTACCGCTCCGCGAGCAGTGCGAACGCGGTGGTGCCGGCGCCTGTGCCGCCGTCGGCCCGCAGCACCAGGATGCGGCCGTCCAGGACCTTCCGGAACCGCGCGTAGGCCGGTGGTTCGACGAATCCGCGCAGGCGGGCGTGGACGTCGTCGGCAGGGTACGGGCCTTCCCGCAGGCGGGGTCTGACGATGTGGTCCGTGACGTCCTCGTCCGGCGGGGTGCCGATCATCACGGTGAGGTCGCCGCCGATTGGGCCCATGACCGCCACGCCCTGGTCCAGCCGCTGCTGGTTCTCGCGGTAGGAGTCTCCCGCCCCTGTCCGGTCACCGGACTCCGGGGCGTCCGGGCCCGCGCCCGTTCCGTCGCTCACCGGTGGTCCCCGGCTCCGGCGACCCGCTTGTCGCCCGCCACGTTGTCGCCGCCGCCCCAGTGCTGGTTGGTGCCGTGGTACGAGGTGGAACCACCGGTGTACGTGAAGTCCCCTCCGACGTTCCCCATCACGGCGGCGCCGTCTCCCACGTGCTGGGTGTTGCCGCTGTACTGCGTTCCGGGCTGCGTCTGCGGAGCCTGTTCCCGATCGGCCGGGGCGTCGGCCGGCGCCGCGGACTCCTCGCGCGGCCGCACACCGGCCTGTACGAGGTTTCCGGACGGCGACGGAACGTACAGCCAGGCCCGCTGCGCGAAGTCCTTCCCTTCCACGGTGGCTGGAACCTCCACGCAGCGGTCGGGATGCAGCCCGGTGTACGCGCCGAGCACGACATCCTCGTAGACGCGCTGGGAGATGACCGCCGCCAGGTGGGTGACCTGCTCGCTCGCCGCGGCCAGGATGGCCTTGACCGGGCGGGAGTCCAGCAGCCGGTGTGTGTCGTTGCGGGCGGTGCCATTGCCGTCGCCGGGCGCGTCCGCGTCCGGCAGCGGTCCGACGTGGACGCTGGCCCGGAGCCGGATGCGGGGCCCCACGCACTGCTGGTTGTACGCGCCGAGGATGTCGTCCAGCACGCCCAGGAACGGCCAGAGGACATGGGGCAGCAGCGCCGGATCGAAACCGAACACCACACCGTCCCCGGTGTTGGCCGGAAACCGCTTGGAGTCCCGCAGCTCGTGGAGACCGGCTCGCTCCAGCGCCTGGTCGACGAGTTCGGGGATCAGCCGGCTCACCGGACCGTGCTGCACCGCGGGAAGGCCGGTGAAGTCCTTCGCGTCGACGGCGAAGAGGGCGCGGTAGGGAGGAAGCGGTCGGCTCTCGGTGTACGGGGCGGGAACGGGCGTGGACATGCGAGATCTCCTCGTGGGCGGCGGGACGGTGGTGAGGCCGGTGGCCGGCTGATTCGAGGTTCCGCCGGTTCTGTCCGTCCGACTGCACAGCACAGGGCACTTCGCGGGTGTCCCACGTCACAGCACGGGGCACTTCGCAGGTGCCCCACGTCGCAGCACGGGCGGGCTCGGGCGGCGGTCTCCTGTTCCTGGCAGGGGAGGGCCCGGACGGCTGGATTCCCGCTCCTGGCAGGGGCGTTCATCCAGGCGGGGCGGTGAGAAGGGTTACGCGGGAGTGGTCCCCGGGGTGGCCGTCGCCCAGTCGCGCAGCACCTTCATGTTCTTGATGACGATCACTCTGCGGCCCGTCTCCACCGCGCCGGACTCGCGCAGTCGTTGCAGTCCGGTGATGACCGCGTTGCGGGTCACCCCGGTCGCCTGGGCGATCTCCTCCTGGCTCAGGCCGGTCAGCCGTACGACGTCCGATTCGGTTCCGGGCGCGGTGAGTTCGGCCAACCGCAGGAGTGCCCGTGCCAGCCGCACGACCAGCGGCAGGGTCAGCAGTTCGGTGCGGTGCGCGTCGGACTCCCGCAGCCGGGAGAGTGCCTGGCGCATCAACTCCATGACGAGCCCGCGCTGTTCGATGAACCGGCGGAACCGCTCCGCCTCCAGCACGACGGCCGTGCAAGGGGTGAGCGCGACCACTTCCGCCGTGCGCGGGGTGCCGTTGAAGACGGACACCTCGCCCAGCAGGTCGCCCGGCCCCCGGAAGGCCAGCCAGGTCACGGCCCCGTTCGGTTCCCGGCACACGACCTTGGCGAGGCCGTCGGTGAGGGCGAGCAGATGTGTTCCCGCGGAGCCCTGTCTCAGCATCACACCGCGTTCGCGGAAGGTGCGGGTCGCTCCCTGGCCCCGTAGCTCGCGCCATGCCTCGTCCGACAGCACTCGTCGCCTTCCCCGTCCGCCTTGTGCGCGGCCCCGCCCTTGCCTCGTGCGACCCCTTCGGCCTCGCCCGCCCTCATGAGTTCTACGCCGGTCCGACCGTTTCCGCCGCCGGTCGGGCGACCTTGTCCGAGAACGGCTGCCGCCCGGACGCCACCACACGGAAACCTGTGCGGGCGAGTGTCGCCGACCGTTTCTGTACTGCCGCTGTCGGTTTCTGCACCGCCGCTGTCGGTCCGGGCACCCCAGTGCGCGTGCGGGCCTCGGAGACACCGACGACCGCGGCGACCTCGGCGTGAGCAGGGCTCCCGGAGCCGTACCGGAGGCGGCCGTCGCCGTCGGCTACGGGCCAGGCGGCGTCGAAGCGTCCGGGCCGACCCGGTTCCGTCCAGGGCGCGACCACGAGCTGTTGAAGCGGACTGGCGTACTACAGGTGAATATGCGGAGTTCGTGGTGTGTCCGGGCCCGGGCACCGGCACTCTGCTGTATGTCGATCCGAGTGGCGCTGCGGCGGAGGGACCCCGGGGGACCGTCCGCGGAGCGGGCCGGTCCGCGGACAGCGGGGGCGAAATCCGCCCCGGCTCCCGCCAGGCTTCCGGCGGATGCGCAACGCGCTCGGCGGAGCCCGGAGGCGGCGGGGCACTGTCCGGGCCCACCGCGGCAGTGCCTGCCGGTCACGGGGCGCCGCGCCCGGTGGGTGGATGCGAGGCGGAGGGGGACTGTGTTGCGGCAGCCGGGGGAGTACGGATGACGGTTGAACGAGCCGACGGAACTCCTGCGTCGTCGGTCCATGCGCCTCCGCATCGCCCCACCCATGAGGACCGCCACAGGAATGTGCCGCGCCATGTCGCATGCGTGATGGACGGAAACGGCCGGTGGGCGGCACGACGGTCCCTGCCGCGTACGTCGGGTCACCGGGCAGCGGAGACGACCGTGATCGACGTCATCGAGGCGGCGCGGGCGTCGGGGGTGGAGTGGCTGAGCCTGTACGCGTTCTCCACCGAGAACTGGCGGCGCCCGAGCAGCGAGGTCGACTTCCTCATGCAACTGGTGCGCCGCGTCGTACGCAAACACGCCCTGTTGCTGCATGCGCGCGGTATCCGCTGCCGGTTCCTCGGAGTGGCGGACCCGAGGATCCCCGGACCGCTGGCCCGGGACTTCGCCGATTTGATGACGCTGACCGGCACGAACCGAGGCATGACGCTGACCGTGGCGTTCGACCACGGCGGACGCCGGGACATCGTCGAGGCGGCACGGTCCCTCATCCGCAGCGGGGTGCCCGCCGACGCCGTCGACGAGCAGCACTTCGCCGCCCACCTGCCCTTTTCCGATACGCCCGATGTGGACCTCGTCATCCGGACCTCCGGCGAGCAGCGGATCTCCAACTTCATGCTCTGGCAGGTGGCCTACGCCGAGTGGATGTTCCCGCCGGTGCTCTGGCCCGACTTCCGTGCGCCGCACTTCCTGGAGTGCCTGCACGTCTACCAGCAACGCAACCGCCGCTTCGGCGGCGTGACGCCGCACGCGAACGGAGAACCCCACCCGTGACGGACACAGACAACAGCCGCCCCAGGCACACGCGTTCCGGAGCCGCCGATCACCACGGCGACCCCGCCCGGCCGACCTCTGAAGCACAGCCCGGATCCCTGTTCGGTCCCGACTCGCAGTTCCACCGGTTCTTCAACGATCCGCGCTGGGCACTGGCCATGATCAGGGCCACGGTGCTGGAGGCCGCCCACCCGCAGATCGGCGCGGCCCTGATCGACAACTCGACGTTCGTGGCACACCCGTGGCGACGGCTGCGCAACACCCTCGTGAGCCTGCAGCGCATGTTCGGCACCGACGATCACCAGCGACAGAGGGAGGCGGCCCGGCTCAACCGCCTGCACGCGCGGCTGAGCGGCGCCGATGCGCAGGACCGGCCCTACGACGCGATGGACCCGCAGGTCCGCGCCTGGGTGGTCGCGACGCTCTTCGAGAGCTCCGTCACCATGTGCCGACTGAGCGGCCAGCCGCTCGACCAGACCTCCATGCAACGGCTCTACGCCGAATACCAGGCATTCCTCGCGGCTCTGGGGGACGGGGCGGGCCATCTGCCGCCCACGTTGCAGGAGTTCTGGCCGTACTACGACCACATGGTCCAGGAGGAGCTGGAGGACACGGAGGCGCTGCGCATCATCCTCTACAAGCTCTTCGACCATCTCCCGGCGCCGCCCCTGCTGGACGGCCTGCCCACCGTATGGGCGGCGGGCCGCGCGCTCGCCGGCCCGGTCATCGGCGCGATCACGGTGGCGTCCCTCCCCGAGCCGTTCCGCCGACGGGCGGGTCTGCCCGAAGTTCCCGGTGCCCAGACGCTGATGCAGAGCGTCTACGTGGCCGCCGGCCTGGCACGCTTCCTGCCCGACGGCTGGCTCCGTACCGAGAGCCTCACCGGCCTGCTCCAGCTGTCCTCGGACAGCGACGCCCCGCACGCTGCGACGCTCACCGGGCTGCGTGACCGGATGCAGCAGGCCGGCGCCCTGTTCCGGCTGGTCACGCCGCTTACCGCACAGCACGGTCCCACCGGGGGAACCGGGGCGCAGCGGAGCGCCGAGGAGTTCTTCACCGCGGTGCTGGACCAGACCGGCGACGGCTACCTGGACTGGCCCGATCTCGCCGCCATGGCCCGGGAGTTGTGCTCCCGCCTCGATCTGGACGAACCGGAGGAGACCAAGCTCTACAAGGCGTATGCCGAGTGGTGGAGGGAGCTCCAGGCGGCCCTCGACATCGACGGCGACGGCCGCATCAGCAAGGAGGAGTACGCCGCGGCCGTCCCCTCACTTGCCGGGCCCGCACTGATCAGGGTCGCCGAAGTGCTCTTCGATGCCACGGACACGGACGGCAACCAGTTCATCGACGCGGACGAGTACCGGACCCTGTTCCGGACCGGATTCCGGCGCACGGTGGCCGACGCCGACGCGAGGTACTCCCGCAGCGCGTTCGTGAAGGACTTCCTCTCCTTCATGTCGGGCCGGCTCTCGACCGCGTACGACCCACTGCTCGCCGACGCGTAGCCCCCCGGACCATCGATGCCCGCGGCCTCACCACTGCGGCTCGGCTGTGGGCTCGGCTGCGGGCTCTGTGGGTGCGCCGATGTTCTGTGCCGTCGGCGACGCGTGCCCGCCGGCCGTCACCCGACGGGCGGCCGGACCGTTGTCAGGCGTGCGTGCCCCCGCGCACGCAGCGATACCTCAGAAGCGGACTGGAGGAGTTTGCGATGTCTTCCGTCACCAACCCGTTCACCGGTTCCTACGCGCCGGTGAGCGAGGAGGTCACCACCTTCGACCTGCCGGTCACGGGCACGATCCCGGCCGAGCTCAACGGCCGGTACCTGCGCAACGGCCCCAATGGACTGAAGGTGGACGACCCCCGGATGCTGCACCTGTTCGGCGGGCACGCCATGGTGCACGGGGTGCGGCTGCGCGAGGGGCAAGCCAAGTGGTACCGCAACCGGATGGTCCGCAGCGCCCCCGTGGCCGAAGCCCTGGGGGAGCGGGCGCGCCACGGCGCCTCGGTGCGGATCGCCGATGTCGCGCCCAACACCCATGTCATCGGACACGCGGACCGTACTTTCGCGCTGGTCGAGGGCGGCTATCGCCCGTACGAACTCTCCTACGAGATCGAGACGGTGGGCGCCAGCGACTTCTGCGGCACGCTGCCCGAGGGGTTCGCCGCCCATCCCAAGCTCGACCCGGTCAGCGGGGAACTGCACGCGATCACCTGGCAGCGTGACGGCGAGAACCTGCGCCACCTGGTCCTCTCCCCGCAGGGCGGCGTCATCCGTGTGGTGGACGTTCCGGCTCCGCACCGGCCGGTGGTGCACGACATGGCCCTGACCCGGAACTACGCCGTCATCCTCGATCTTTCGGCCGGCGTCAGCATGTCCGACAACCAGGCCCGCAAGACATATCCGGCGGTCTGGGACGAGACCCGCGGCGCGCGGATCGGCCTGCTGCCCCGAAACGGCAGCGACGTCAGCTGGTTCGACGTCGAACCCTGCTTCGTCTATCACACGCTCAACGCCTACGAGGACGGCGACCAGGTCGTCATCGACGTCGTCCGCTACCCGAGGATGTTCACCGGCGGCGCGGTGGAGAACCAGAGCAGCCCCACCCTGGACCGCTGGCTCGTCGACACCGTCTCCGGCCGGGTCACCGAGACCCGCCTCGACGACCGACCGCAGGAATTCCCGGCGGTCAGCCCTGCCGTGGTCGGCGGTGCCTACCAGTACGGGTACTCCACCGTCGCCACCGACCTCCTGCGCCACTTCGCCGGGACCGGCACCCTCGACGCCCTGCCCCCGGACGCCGCCGGCGACTCGCTGATCAAGCACGACCTGCGACAACAGACCACCACCATCCGCGACTTCGGCGCGGGCCGCTACACCGGCGAGGTCTCCTTCGTCCCGCGGGAGGGCGCCCGCACCGAGGACGACGGCTACCTCATGGCCTACGTCCACGACCCCGACCGGGGCGCGAGCGACCTGGTCGTCCTCTCCGCCGAGGACTTCACCGGCGCTCCCCTCGCCACCGTCCACCTGCCGGTACGGGTGCCGGCCGGCTTCCACGGCAGCTGGATCCCCGACGCGGCCCGAAGGCACTCATGAACACCCCACCCGCCCCGGCCGAGGCCGTCGCCCGGCTGCGCGTGACGCTCCGCACCGGCCGCACCGGACCGCTCGCCTGACGCACGGAACAGCTCACCGGGCTGCGCGCCCCGCCGACCGGGCACCGCGACGACATCGCCGACGCCTTCGTCCGGCTGTTCGGGGACGGTCGCAGGCATCCCGACCTGCGGCGAAACCAGCGGTTGCAGACTCGCCGGACAGTGGCGTACGCCCGCGAATGAGACCGGAACCGAGACCGGGCGGGTGCTCACTTACCGGCCACCGGGCCGTACCACTGCATGGCTTGGCCGGTGACGGCGGCGATGCACTCGAAGTCGTGGTCGCGGTGCAGGAGGGTCAGGCCCTGGAGCTCTGCGGTGGCGGCAACGACGAGGTCCACAGCTCCCGCACTGCGGTGCTGGCCGCGCTGGGTCAGCAGTTCTTGGACCTGCCAGGCGCGGTCGTACGCGCGGTCGTCGACGGGTA
Organism: Streptomyces sp. NPDC015032; assembly: GCF_043080425.1. Lineage (NCBI taxonomy): Bacteria > Bacillati > Actinomycetota > Actinomycetes > Kitasatosporales > Streptomycetaceae > Streptomyces > Streptomyces sp. NPDC015032. Next base: position 101,820 of record NZ_JBIBVN010000025.1, read on the forward strand.
CCCAGCCGAAGAGCAGCCGCATGTCGTCGATGCCGCGGTCACGGTCTGCGGCGGAGCGGGCGCTGTAGAAGAACTCCAGCTCGGTGATCGGGCAGGTGGCGATGAGGCCGGCTGTCGCGGCCTGGTCCCATCCGTACTGTTCGGCGTCGCCGTGGAGGAACCGGGCGAGCGCACTGGTGTCGATCAGGAACTGCGCCGCGCTCACCGCCGGTAGTCCCTCTTGTCCTCGAAGAGATTCAGATCGAAGCTGCCTTCGCCTGCTGCAGCCCGCAGCCGCGTGAGAGCGAGAGCTCGTCGGCGGTTCTCGAGCACCTCGCGCAGAGCGGTGTTGACCGTCTCCTTCTTGGTTCCGGTTCCCAGCGCCTGAGCCACGGCGGCCAGTAGTTCGTCGTCGAGGTCGATCACTGTTCGACTCATTGAGGCACCTTCTGAGATATCAACTATAACAGTAAATATATCACACTAGATGTCACGGGTTCTGATGTCACGGTCCTTGGGGCGCATCGGCGCCCCTGAGCCCGGCCGTGGCGGCCTGTTCCCATCCGTACGCACGCGCGGCGGTCATCGCCCCGAGAACCCCGGCTGCCCGGGGGGCCACCCTCCGCTTGAGGGCTACTACCTGGCTCAGCGCGAAGGCGAGTGGATCGTGGGAGTCCACGAGCGCGGCAGACGCGAGGTGCTGGAGACCTTCGCCGACGAAAGCCGGGCCTGTGCATGGCTCTACGAACGCCTCACCGACGAGAGTTCGCCGCCTGCCCGGCCCACAGCGACGGAGACGGACGAGCTGCTGCACGACAGTGAGGGCATCGAACGGCGAGCACAGGAGCAGCCCGAACGGGCGCTCGCGGAGAGTCGGCGCGGAACCCGCGACGGCCCACCGGACGGTGGCCACTGAGCGGTGCCGATCCAAGGGGCGCCCATGTCTCCCCCGGCCCTTCCGGCCGCATCGACAACGACCAGCCCTTCCGGCCGCATCGACATCGACCTCCTTCCCGAACGACAACGTCGGGCTGAACATCAAGCTGAGGCCGCATACGTCGAAGGGCCCCGCAGCAAGCTGCGGGGCCCTTCGACGTATTGCCCGGTGAGAGCAATGGCTCTGTAGTCGGTGCGCCTGCGCAGCGGGCCACGCCCGTCCTCCGCGCGCTTCTTGTCTTCGTCTGCAGCCGCCTTGTTGACCTCAGCGGCGAGTTCGTGAGACGAGCGGACCTGAACGTTGGAGGTGGTGCCCAGCTCGTCCAGGATCTCGGCGATGGCTTTGGTTTCGTCCTCGTTCAACGGCGCCCCTACTGTCGTTGCTGTGTGGCGTGAGCCGTTGGACGCTAGAAGAGTGCGGGGGAGCGCATACAAGTACACGAAGAGGTCCTGGGGATTCACCAGGACGCGATCCAGTACAACCACGACCAGGCGGTGCGCCACATCCTTCGCGGCGCCACGGCCGAGGACCTGCGGGCGGGTCTCGTCGAGCTGCCGGGCCACCTGGACCTCGACCCGTTCACGCGGGAGATGTACGGCAGCGTCGACAACAACGCCGCGGCGCAGATGACCGGCTACCTGGGATGGTTCAGCGGCGACGCCACAGACCTCGCACCGCTGCCGCGCGCCGAACGGGCCAGTCGGACCGTGACGCTGATGGGTGGTCACGACCGGGTCCTCAAGGCCGCACGAGCAGCACTCGACGACGGCGACGGCCAGTGGTGCGCAGAGCTGGCCGGCCTGTGCGTCAGCGTCGACACCGAGGACCACGAGGCCCGCCGGCTCAAGGCCGCAGGTCTGCGCCTCCTCGGCTACGCCGAGCAGAACGCACCGCGCCGCAACTTCTACCTCACCGGCGCGCTGGAGCTCGAAGGCGCCTTCGATCCCGCGGCCGTCGGTGCCCTCGCCCGCAAGACGCTCACCTCGGCTTCGACGCCGCTTCTCGGGCTCCTCGACACCTTCCGCTTCAACGTCGTACCGAGCCGCGCCAGGAGCCGGCGCCTCGTCGTCGACGTCGTGCTCAGCGACAGCGGTGAACGCGCGCGGCTGGAGCTCCGCCACAGTGTGCTCCGGGTCGACAAGACCGCGGATGACCCCGAGGCGGCTCTGAGTCTTCCGAAGGCCCGGTTCCTCGCGCTGGCCTCGGGGAGCACGACCTGGGACACGCTGCAGCAGGACGAGGCGGTCGAGGTCGCGGGTGACTCCGAGGCCCTCGCGAGGTTCCTCGCGTGCTTCGACCTGACCCCGCCACGGGTGCAGCTCCACGTGCGGTGACACTGGTGACCTCAGTGGGTTCGTGGTGGTCGCCGGCCAATTGCCGCAGCCCGGCCCGGTTCACCGTGGGTTTCGGTGCGGGGATGCCCGGGCGTTCGCATGGCACCCAGAGGCACAGCGCGCCCGGCCGGACGGGCGCAGGTCACGGTCACCGCGATCGGCACCAGGAGGAGGAGGAGTTCGAGCGACAGCCAGCGCACGATGCCTCGCCGGGACAGGAAGAAGTGGGCTGCCGCCACGCTCACGCCCGCGGCGCCCAGGCCAACGGCGAACATGGCCAGGCTCTTCAGCTCGGCGAGGACCACCAGGATCACGATGGCCAGGCATGCCGGCACGAAGCTGAGGCGCGCCGGCCACCGCCGGGCGGTCGTGCTCTGCGCGAACCCTGCAGACCCCATGGCCTTGTGAGCCTGCAGGGATGTGTGTGCTGAGGGCCATCGAGTACGTGCTGTCCCAGCGGCCAACTGATTCACGAGCTGAGCTCGCCGATGCCCTCGCCCAGCAGGACGACGCCGATCACCAGCAGAAGCACGGCCATCAGGGTGGCACTGTTCTGCCCCAGCCAGCCACGCAGGCTCTCCAGCGGCTGGGCCATCCGGTCGCGCGCCGCCAGGCAGCCGATCACCGGGAGTGTGACCGTGCTCGCCGCGATCAGCGTGAACACCACCACAACCATCACATCACCGCCGCTGGACAGGTGCGCAGCGCCGATCGTGGTGCCCGCGCTCAGGAGCAGCACCAGGTTCGCCGGGTTGGCCGCGGACACCGCGAGGCCCAGCCCCAGAGCCTTGCCGAAGCCGAACGAGTCGATCGAGCTCATCCACTTCGGCATCACCGCGGTCTGGCCCGGCTTGGGTCGCTCGCGCCACTGCTGGGCCGCCAGCACCAGCATCAGCAGCCCGAAGACCAGCTTGAGCACCGACGACACGGTTGACGGCTCGCCTGCGGAGGTGTCGGGCGCCTGGCCGACCAGCAGCGCCACCACCACGACCACCCCGACGATTCCGGCCACCCAGCCGGTCAGGAGCCCGGTGCTGGTCTTGGCCGCATTCCGCGACAGCAGCGTCGAGTTGACCGCGATGATCGGGAGCGGGCTGATCGCTACGCCCACAGCCAACGGCAGCAGTTCACCGATCACGGCACCCACGGTGCCTCCTCCCTTTACCAAGAACTGGCTCGCGCTGACGCCCGGGTCAGCCTGCGCAGCGCCGAAGGGTCGGATCAGATGGCAACTGCTGCATCCGAAGCCGGATATGCAGGTGGAGGGAACGGATCCTGGCGACCCGCCCCCGTTCGGCATTGTCCGAAGAGGCTACGACCGGGCCCAGGTCGACTCCCGGCTAGCTCAGTTGCGACAAGCGGCTCCATTGAAACCCAGCTCGGACAGTGTCTGAGCTGGGCTTTTTCGTTCACGCGAGAGGCTCTACCCCTTGGAGGGGCAGAGCCTCTTTGCGTCGCAACGGCACGCGCTGGAGTGCCTCGTGCGGTCCTTCGGGCTCGGCTTCGGGCACCGAAGCCGAGCAGGAGAACGTCATGATCATCCGGACGGCGGTAGCGCACCGCGAACGATACGTGTTGGATTCGTGACGTTATGTAGCGTCGTTCTTGTGAAAACAGGAACGGGAAAAGGAGAGGTTATGCGCAAGGCGCCCAAGCTCGCCGCCGTACTGCTCGCCGCCGCGAGCATGATCGGAGCCTCGGCTTCGATGGCCGCAGCGTACGACGGTAACACTACTGTCGTTGGTAGTAGCTGTAAGTTTGCCCAGGGTAACGTCATCATCCTCCATCAGGGCGGCTGCTTGGCCGTCAGCGGCAGTGACTCCCCCGGTGCCGTGATCGTCTCCGACGGCAGCGAGAACAGGGACCTGCAGGCCGATCGTACTAAGCCTGACGGCAATGAAGATGAGGGCTCTTCCGCGGCTGCGGCTGCGGCTGCTGCTGCGGCTGCGTCCTCGTCCTCGGGCAACAGTTCGGCCGCCGCCTCCGCGGCTGCCGCCGCCTCATCGGCCTCCAGCGGCTCCTGACCCGGCGTCGAAGGCCCCGCATCTCGGCGAGGCCGCTGAGTGGAGCGCGAGGGCACGCACCTGTCGACGACAGCGGGTTCGCCTGAGCGGGGAGTCGGCGGCGATCACGGTCGCGCTCCCGGGTCGGCGGTGCGCACCCCGCTGCGCAGGCGGCGGACGGGCGACGCACCGTGGCGGATTCGAATCCCGAAAGCGGCTCCATCAGAACCCCGGCTGGAAACGTTCCTAGCCGGGGTTCTTCGATGAGCAGATCCGGCGCGAGCACAAGTCGACCAAGTCACGCGCGGGGCGGCGCACCATCGGTCTGCCCGACCCGCTGATCAAGATTCTCCGCCGGCACCAGGAGGTACAGGACCGGGAGCGGATCGCGGCTGGTGCGGACTGGGAGGGCAAGGGGTACGTCTTCGCATCGCCGATCGGCGGGCCGCTGAGCCCGGACACCGACTTCCACATCTGGAAGCGGCTTCTCCGGGATGCGGGCGTACGAGATGGTCGCCTCCACGATGCTCGCCACACCGCTGCGACCGTCCTCCTGATCCTCGGAGTCCCGGACGTCGTGATCGACGCGATCATGGGTTGGGAGCCTGGGGGAGCGGCGCGGATGCGCGCCCGGTACATGCATGTGACCGGGACCATGCTCCGCAAGGTCGCCCAGCAAGTCGGAGACGCGCTCTGGGTATTGCCCGGCACCGAAGAAAAATCCGACGGAGACGGAAACTGAGACGGACAACGTCGAAGGGCCCCACTGTGAACAGTGGGGCCCTTCGACATCGTGCCCGGTGAGGCACTGGCGGAGGATACGAGATTCGAACTCGTGAGGGGTTGCCCCCAACACGCTTTCCAACTGTCCGCGTGGCCGTACAGGGGCGTTCACAGGGGTCCGCGCGGCAGGTCAGACGGGGTGCGCGTACGACAGTGAACTGGGGCGGCCGTCAGCGCACTGGACAAAGATCAGGACAACGAGTGGGGCGGGGGAGCCTGGTCCACACGCGGCCTGCAAAGCCCGGTTTCCGCGCTCTGCGGGCCGCGCTGGCGCGGGAACCAGGCAGTACTTGCGGAAAGGAGAGCATGGCAGGCTTGAGGCAACTACGACGGAGAGAGGGAAGACGCGTGTCGCAGCAGGCCAGCCCCCGCGGGACCTTCCTGAAGATCGCTGATGTTGTCAGAGCTCAGATTGAAGCCGACGAAGAGATGACCGAGCTGCCGTCGGCTGCGGAACTGATGCGCGACCACGGTGTGTCCCGCGGCGTCGCGCTCCGGGTTTTCGGCGCTCTCCAGAAGGAGGGGGCCGCAGAACCGGTGCCTGGTGGGCGCTGGCGGGTGGTGCGGCGTGGGGAGTCCATCGACCGCCGGCCACTGGCCGAACGTCTTGCCGACGTGATCACGGATGACAAGCTCTCCGTGGGGGCGACCTTCCCCAGCACGTCGGCCTTGTGTGCGCGCTTCAGCGTCTCGCGGCCGACGGTGAGCAAGGCACTCGAAAAGCTGCAAGCCGCCGGACTGGTATCGGAAGGAAAGCAGGGAAAGCAGCGTACAGTGCTGGCCCTGCCGGGAGAGGAGAGTGTGAAACCTTGAGTTCCACGACGTTGACCGACTGGGCCTACCCCCTCGCCGAATCGCTGCTCTCGGAGACCCTGCCCCGCCGTTGGGCCCATTCACAGGGGGTGGCGGAGCGGGCCCGCACGATCGCCTCGATCCTGGGCTCGGACGCAGACCTCATGGAGGCGGCCGCAGTTCTGCACGACATCGGCTACTCGCCCGACCTCGCCAAGACCGGCTTCCACCCGCTGGACGGGGCGCGATATCTCCGAGACGTCGCCCACGCCGACGAACGCCTGGTGCGCCTTGTCGCGCACCATTCCTGTGCGTGGATGGAGGCAGAGGCGCGCGGCATGCGTGACGAGCTGGAGAGCGAGTTCCCTCGGGAGCGACCTCACCTCGCGGACGCTCTCTGCTACTGCGACATGAACACCACGCCGGACGGCACCCCGACGAACCCTGTGGACCGGGTGAACGAGATCGCAGGCCGCTACGGTCCGGACAGCTTGATCGGGACGTTCATCAGGCGTGCCGAGCCCGAGATCCTTGCCAGCACAGCACGCGTCGTAGAGAAGCTTTCCGCCGCGAAGCGTCAGCCGATGTAGGGCGCGGTGCGTGTCCGGTCCATCGCGTGCTCGATCCTGAGCCGCATGGTGGGGTGAATGTCGAATTCTGTGAGGTCGGCCGGGGAGACCCAGCGGACCTGCGTGGTTTCGTCGCTCGTACGGACCGCACCACCGACCGGGCGGGCCCGGAAGCAGATGCTGAACTGCTGCCGGGCTTCGCCGTCGTCGTACAGCATCACGTGGCCGGGGTCGGTGTAGATCCCCGACATGTCGACGACCTCAGCTTTGATCCCGGTCTCTTCCCAGACCTCGCGCACAACGGTGCCGCTGATGGACTCGCCCACGTCGTGGCCGCCTCCGGGCAACGCCCAGCGTCCGTTGTCCGAGCGTTGGATGAGCAGGACATCCCCGACGTCGTTCTGCACGAAGGCGACGACAGAGGGCACGACCGAGTTGGCCGGCGGGGCGTCGGGGTCGTGCAGATAGTCGATGCGTCCCATGCTCAAGCTCCTGTGATGTCGTGATCAGTGACCGGGCGTGCGCCGCCCCACGCCTGTTCGATGCTATTCGCGTAGGTGTCGAAGAGCCCACCGCCGGGCAGTCGCCGCAGGTGCAGGACAGGCGCCATGTAGGCCCCGATTCCATACACGTGGGTGTTCACGAGTAGCTCGTCGTCGGAGCGAAAGAGCGAGTTGTAGAGGGTTCCGTCGTGCAGACGGAAGCCGATGCCCGGGTGGCTCGTGAAGAGCGGCCGGTAATTCACCAGGGCGTTGCGAATCTTGCCGTCCATGATGCGGTGGCCTTCGTCTATCCCGCGCTGATGCACCGCAGCGCAGTCAGGGTCACCGAGCAGGATTCGTACCTGGGTCGCCCCCACCTTCCTCTTCAGGAGGTCGTGAAAGAGGGGGTCTTCCGACAGCCAAAGTCCGGAGTAGACGAGAACGTCGATGTGCGATTCGGCTCGTTCGTAGAACTCGCGCCACAGGGTGTTGGGCACCATGTGGCGGTGCGGATAGATCGTGACGATCTCCGCCTTGCTCAAGTCGGCCGCCGTATCGACGGCACGCGAGTCGTTCCACAGCGTCGTCACGTCGACGCCGAGCTCGGACGCCGCGGCGTACTGGTGCCTTCGGTATGGAACCTTGCCCTGGGTGATCCAGCGCTCGATGGTCTTCGGGTTGACCTCGATCGCGTCAGCCAGGTCCTGCACGGTCATGCCCTGCGCCAGCAGAGCCGACCGGAGGCGTTCGTTGGACATCTCAACCCCCGGGGACGTCTTGGGACCTCTTGAAGGTATCCAGATGACTTCAAGGTGTCCACGTATGGGGTAACCAACGCCCCTGACCAGCAGCGATGCTGATGGTGCGCCAGGAAATCCCCGGCGCGAACCCAAGAAGTTCCGACGCCTCGCTTGACGGACGCCCGATGTAGGACCTGTAATACAGGTATCGCATCAGCCGTGAGGCGGAAGCGACGAGAGGGCCCTTCTTTGGGCTGCTTCGAACTGCACGAACAGCGGGACCCCGCCGGACTTGCTTACACGCGGTTCGAGCGGCAGGGGAGACGTAAAAGTCCGGCGTCTTCACGGAGTGATCGGTGTCATCGGCTAAGTCGTCGGTCTGGCCCTCGGGAGAGTCCCCGGGGGATCGGATCACGGGGACCCCGGTGGTTGGGCTGCACCCGGTCCATGACACCCGCGAGGGAGGGAGATCCACTCAGCGAGTAGCGACTGAGTGGCCGCAGTAACCACGCGCCGACCAAGCGAAGGAGCGTAAGGCGCGCACGGAACTGCGGCACGACAGTGACGGGCTTCCCGTCACTCGTCATGCGGGCAGGGCATCGGCTGTTGCGTCGGTGGCCTGCCCGCTTGATGAGGCACCACTCAAAGCACTGCTACTGATCCCGAGGAGATCCGCATGTCCCGCTTCAGCCGTGCCCGCCTCAACCGCGAGGCCGACTACTTCACCGCCGAGGCCAAGCGCTCTGACGAAGCCGCCCTCGATGGAGACCGCGCCGCAGTCGACATGACCAACGGCCCCCACGCCCGGTCCGTGGCCGCCAAGTGCGCCCAGATCGCAAGGTCCAACGCTGCCGACTACCGGAACATCGCTGCCGCACTCCGCGACGGCGAGATCCCCGACTGCCTCGACCTCGACTGACGCCCACAGCCCCGGCATTTCGCCGTGAGGGTGCCGGATCGAATCCGGCCCGGGGTACTACGGCCGCCCCTGGTGGCCGGGCCGCTCGCATCGTCGGGCGGAACCACTGAACGGCCCGCGGCCCCGGTGTTCGAGCACCGGGGCCGCCTTTCGGGCCGCCCCACCGCAAGGAGAAAACGACCCATGAAGAACATCGTTGCTGGTCGAGAGCCCGTTACCCCTACTGAGTTCATCGAGCTGGCGCTCGGCATCGACGTCCAGCTGTTCGCCGGTCCGGCCACGGAGTCCGCCACGGAGCGGGCGGCGCGGCTGGACGTGGCGCGCGAGGTGCTCGCGGAGCTCCGTGAGAGTGACCCGGAGGCCGCCGCGTACGCCGAGTCGCTACTGCGGACGCTACCGCTGAAGCGCCGTCCGGACGGACGGCGCCCGCGTGGCGCGGCCCGGCGTCCGGCCGCCGCCGCCTCGACCGGTTCGGCGGTGGCGGCATGAGCGTGTCGACGATGAGCCGTCTGTCCGCTGCGGTCGCGGTCCTGGCGTCGCTGACGGAGAAGTTCCCCGACCTGCCGGCGCTGAGCCCGGCGGTCGCGGCGCACTGCCCCGACCGGCTGACCCTGACTGCCTACGACAGCCTGTCCAAGTTCGAGGAGTGGCGGTCCGCTCTGGGTATCGCCCCCGCTCAGGTGTCCATGGACGCGGAGCGCGGGGCCGGCCCCCTGATGTGGCTGGAGGCCGGGACGGTCGTGGACGGGGTCACCGTCCGGCTGGTCGGCTACGGGCACGTCCTGGTGAACCACTCCGAGGACGTCACGGGGCCGGTCGCGGCGGGGGTGGCCTGATGGGGGGCCTTCTTCGTCTCGTGCCTGACCAGCCGTCCTGGCTGGCGTGGGCAGTTCCTGTGGCTGTGGCCGTGCTGGCGGTCGCGGTGGCGGTGGGCGGTGTGCTGGGGCTGCGGAAGTCCACGTGGTTGTCTGGCATCGGCCCCCAGGCGTTCGTCGCCCTGGGTGGTGTCGCGGTGTCCGTGTACGGGCTGTGGGGGTTCGCCACGCAGACCGTGCACCTGCCCGTGCCGCTCGCGGTCGCGTTCATCGGCGTGTTCGACGCGGCCGAGATGACGCTGCTGGTCATGCTCTACCGCGCCGCCGACCCCGACCTGGGGTGGACGCGGCAGTTGCGGCTGATCCACCGCACGGCGTGGATGCTGGTTGCCTTCTCGGCCGGTATGAACGCCGCGCACGCGCCGAACTGGCTGTCGCGGCCGGTCCTGGCCGCCGTTCCGGCCCTGGCGGCGTGGCTGATCGAGCTGCAGCTGAGGCAGAAGCTCGGCGCGGCGACCCCGGACGACGACCCGGCCACCCGGCCGGGCCCGGGGCGGCTGCTGACGCTGGTCTGGCAGCACGGCTGGTCCTGGCTGTTCGCGGTCCTGGGCTTGGATGCCCGGCATTCCGGTGACGCCATTGCCCGGGCCGCGCTCGCCCAGCGGGCCGCGCGCCGCGTCTACCGGCTGCGTCTGGCGCTCGCCGCGCAGGAGGAGACCGGTGGCGGCTGGCGCAAGTGGCGGGCTCGGGGCCGGGCTGACCGGCGCCGCGGGAAAGCTCAGCGGGTGCTTTCGCGGGCCGAGGTGGCCACCGATCAGGATCAGGCCCTGGCGATGTCCCGGCACCTGGCTTCCCTGACCGGCGTCGACGGCGTCGCCCGCCTCGACTACTCCAACCCGAAGGCCGTTGTGACGATGGTCGAGCAGCTCGCCATCACCCCGGCTGTCGAGCACCTGGAAGCAGGTGGGCGCGCGGCAGAAGCGGAAACCGCGCGGAAGCGCGCGGAAAGCGCGCGGCAGGAGGCTGACGCCGCGCGGCAGCGCGCGGAAGAGGCCCTGGAAGACGCGCGGCAGGCCCTGGCCGACGCCCGTGAAGAAGCCGACCGGGTCAGGGCGGACCGGGACACCGCGCTGGCGACCCGTCAGGAAGCGGACTCCGCTGTGGCCGACGCGCGGCAGCGCGCGGAAGACGCGCGGAAGGAAGCCGACACCGCGCGGCAGCGCGCGGAAGACGCGCAGAGGAAGGCGGAGGATGCGCGGCAGCGCGCGGAGACCGAACTCACCCGCGTGAAGGACGCGGTCGCCGACCAGCGCCGCCTTCTGGACTCCCTCCACGACCAGGAAGACGCCCGCAGGGGCGTGTTGGGCCAGCTCACGGGCCAGATCGAGGAGGCGGAGACGATCCGCGACCGGCTGCGCGGCGACCTCGCCACCCTCAGCCCCGACGCCGACGGCACCGACCCCGTGTGGCGGTCCGAGGCCAAACAGCAGGGCTGGCAGCTCTACCTCAACACCCTCACCGATCCCGGGCAGTGCACCGAGCCGACGGCCGCCGACCTCGCCAACGAGTGCGGCATCCACGTCGGCAACGCCCGCAACTGGCTGAAGGAATTCCGTGCCGCGCGCGCCGCGCAGCTCGCCGCGCGCGAACCGCGCGCAACCACGCACCAGCCGCGCACCACCACCCTTGAGGGAGCCCCCGCGTGATCGCCATTGTCCGCACCCGCACCCTGACCGCCCTGCGCGACAGTCTTTCCGAGGCGGAGACGGCGACCGCCGCCGCCCGCGCCGAGTCCGAGCAGCACCGGAAGGAAAGCGGGACCGCCGCCGTCTCAGTGTTCCGGGCGGGGATCGCTCTGGAGGAACTGCGCGCCGCGCTCGCCCGCACCACCGCGGACGCCGCCCGGCTCGAAGGCGAGCTGGAGACCCTGCGCGCGCAGTCCCTGCTCGACACCGAGGACCGGCAGGCACTGCGGACGCTGCTGCGTGTCGCCCGGAAGCAGAGCGCTCGGGCTGACCGCGTCTACGTCCTCTTCCGCTTCGGGGAGCTGCACAGCGTGCACACCACCTGGGACGCGGCGGAGATCGCGGCCGAGGCCGAGGGCGCCCCCCGCACCGGGTGGACCTCGCTTGCCACCCTCGGTGACGGGACTCCGACCCCGGCATCCGGAGTCCCGTGGCGCATCCGGCAGCTCCCGCTCGGCGGCACCCCGTGAGCACGCTGCCCATCTACCGGTGGCGCCTCGCCCCGGACGGCCTGGCGACCCGTCGTCAGCTCCGCGCGATGGGACTGCGGCCCGGCGGCCAGGATGTCGCCGCCCAGCTCGAACGCCCCCGGCGCCGCCGGGGCCCGCTGGTGGCGTACCTGTACCGGATTGACCGGGCCAAGCCGGTCCGCCCGATGACACCGGCCAAGCGGGCGGCGCTCGCCGCGGCGATGGCCACCCGCCGCACCTGCCCCAACTGCCGGATCGACGCCGGGTACTGCATCCCGCGCTCGCTCGGCGCCTGTATCCCCTGCGCCTACCCCGACGAACAGCGCACCGCCTGACCCAATCACTCAAGGAGATGTCATGGGCTTCACCCTCGGATTCAGCAGCGACGGCGAGATGACCACCCCGCAGGACCAGGGCCTGATCCCGGACAGCAGCACCACCATCACCCGCGGCGCGGACGGCACGGTCACCGAGACCACCACCAGCAGTGATGGCCAGACCATCACCACCACATACACCGACGCCGACCGCTCCTGATCACCCTGTCCTCCGCAGGTGCGGGGATACCCGGCCCGCTTCTCAGGGCCCGGCCGGGCATCCCCGCCCTTTCACTCCAGACAAGGAGCCCGACCAGTGTCTGACACTGCGACGAGTGCGAAAGCCCCGCCCGATACAACCAGCCAACCGCCCGAACCCGCCGTGACGGTGGTCGACGGCCCGGACGGGCAGTCCCTCCCGATCGAGATCACCCTCAACCAGCACCCGGACGACACCGGTTCCTCGTCGACGGCGCGGGGGCCGCGCAGTGCGCTGCGTGCGTGGCCGCTGGCCCTGTTCGGCACCGAGGCCGCCTCGACCGGGGCATCCGCCCTGTACGCGTCGGCCGGGACCGCCGGGTTCCTGACTGCGGCCGGCGTCGCCGCCGGGGGCGGCCTGGTCGCTGCCGGTGTCGCCGCCCGGAAGGCCCGCAAGTCCCAGAACCGAGGCACTGGTGCTGGCGCTGGGCGGGTCCTGCGGTCCTCCGGGCACCGGTCGACGCTCGGCAGCACCGGCACTGGCCGCGGTGGTGGCCGTTCCGGGGGCCGCGGCTCGGGCCTGGGATCGACGGGCCAGGGCGGCCGGTCCGGTAGCCGGGGCCGTTCCTCCACGCTCGGCGCGGGCAGCGCTGGAGCATCCACTCCTCGCACCGGCCCCCGCCACTCTCCGACCTCGCGGAACGGGGCATCCATGAAGAAGCCCACCCCGAACGGCAACATCACTTCCGGGGGCGGTGGTTCTTCCGGCCGGGGCTCGCTGTTCGGGAAGTCCGGAGCCGGTTCCCGGGGGCGGGACGCTGGCGGTGGGCGGGGCGGCATATTGCGCCGCCTCGGCCAGCGCCGCGGCGGCACCGGGCCGTCCGGCACCGGCACCCGGGCCGGATCGCTCGGCAAGGGCCCGAACAGTGCGAACTCCACCGACGCCAAGGGCAACGGGCGGGGGCGGGGGCGGTCAACGGTCGGGGCGTGGACGCGCAGGGCTGCCCGGTCCGGGGTTCGCGGCGTCGCCCTGGCCCGCCGTCTGGGCCGTCAGATGGCCGAGTCCCCGGCCGGTCAGGCGTTGCGGGAGCGGATCCGGTCCGTGCGCCGCGCCCTGGCCAAGAAGGGGAAGGCCGGGGCGCGGTACGTGCTCCGCAGTGCCGCGGCGAAGATCGCGGCCGGGGCCGCCGGGGCCCTGGCCCTGGTCCCCGGCCTGCTGCTGCGCGGGATCGCCGCCATGACCGGTGGCGTCTTGCGGCTCCTGCACCTGGCGCCCCGCAACGGGGCCAAGTGGGGCGTGTACTTCACCCGCTGGTCCGTGCTCGCGGCCACAACCGTGCACCGGCGCCTGATGCGCCGCGCCAAGGACGGCTGGGACAAGGCCACCCGCCCGGACGTCCTGACCGACTTCGACGAACCCGGCCACATCCGGCCCCTCACAGCCGACGAGTTCGGCACCGACTACTTCGGAGGAAACCTCGTGTCCGTGTTCAAGCGGGAGACCGAGGCCGTGCGCGACGCGTACGCCACCTACGACCCGCCGATGATGCTCGCCGTCGCCGCCGAGTACTGGGGCCTGCCCGATGGCCTGTCCGCGGTCGCTTCGGCGGTGGGCCGACTCGCGGCCAACACGGCTGACAAGTACCCGGCCGACGAGAAGATGGCCGAACTGGTCGCCCAGGTCTACGCCCTGCTCTACCAGGCCGTGAACAAGGCCCAGGAGATCGGGCCGCTGTTCGTGACGGTCCACGAGCACGACCTACGCCGCTACGAAGAGCCCCGCCCCGGCGAGCACATGTGGAACATCCTCGAACGCCGCACCGACGGCGGGTACGACCAGCGTCAGCCCTGCCAGTTCGTCTCGGTGACGGAGGACGTCGCGCACGTCTACTCCCGCTACGAGCCCGGCCACATGAACCAGGTCGCCGCCGAGTACGAAGGCATCCCGGACGGGATCGAGAACATCGCCGCCGCGATCAACCTCCTCCAGGTCCGCTCCAACGACCGCTACCCCGTCGACAAGCAGATCGTGGACGCCATCGCGGACGTGCACCAGCTCCTGATGGCCGCCGCGTCCGCCGCACAGGAACTCATGCCGAACTTCCGGCGCCTGCACGCCCCGGACATCTCCCGCCACGAAGCCCCTCGCAACGGCGAGGAAGGCGAAGCCATGTGGGACGTCTGACCGAAGAAACCACAGCTCATCCCCGCCGTGGGGGGGGGGGGCCCCCCCCCGCGGGGGGGCCCCCCCCCCCCCCCCCCCCCCCCCCCCCCGGGGCGCCCCCCCCCCCCCGGGGGCGCCCAAAGCCACCCCCCCCGCCCCCGCAG